>JAYRRO010000232.1:0-26207 GCA_041910095.1 Dehalococcoidia bacterium | reverse complement strand
GGCGGACTTCGCGAAGGCCGCGGGGCTGGAGAACAAGATCCAGATCCGGCAGACGGCGGATTCCATCACCATCAGCCTGGCCGACAACCTCCTCTTCACCTCGGGCAGCGCGGAGCTGCGGCCGGGCGCGCAGGAGGTGCTCGCGCAGGTCGCCGCGGTGCTGAAGGCGCTGCCGAACCAGCTGCGCGTCGAAGGGCACACGGACAACGTCCCGGTGAACAGCCCCGACTACGCGACGAACTGGGAGCTCTCGGCGGCGCGCGCTTCCACGGTGCTGCGCTTCCTCATCGAAGGTGGCGGCATCGCGCCGAACCACCTGGTGCTCGAAGGCTACGCCGACACGCGGCCCGTCGCGGACAACGCGACGGCGGAAGGGCGCGCGCTCAATCGCCGTGCCGACATCGTCATCGTTTACCCGACGCAGGCCGAGCTCGAAGCCGCGCTCAATGCCGCGAGGGGGAGGTAACGGCAATGCCCGACAAGAAGATCATGGCCGGCGGTGCGGTGCTGGCGGGTGCGGCGTTCTGGTTCTACGTCAAGCCGAACTACCTCGATGCGAAGCCGCCCCCCGTCTACACGGAGGAGCAGATCGCGGAGGCGCCGCGGCCCACGGTGTACCTGGGCAAGGCCGTCGGTGAGGAAGCGAAGAAGGGCACCGCCGAAACCGGGCTGGTGCTGAACCTGAAGGCCCCGGCCACCGCTCCCGCGTACGCCAAGGTGGTTATCGCGCTCGAATTCGAGGACCCGAAGCACACGTACATCAACCTCAAGGGCGCCGCCGTGGACGCCGCGAACGTGACCTACACGGAGGAGCTGGCGCCCGAGATGCACAAGATCCTCGACGTGGTCACGACGCTGTTCGGTTCGAAAACCATCGATCAGGTTTCGACCACCGAGGGGCGGGAAAAGCTGAAGAGCGAACTCAAGGACGCGGTCAACGAAGAGCTCCACCACGAGAAGGTGGAGAGGGTCTACTTCGTCACCTTCGTCACACAGTAAGGCGGCCGAGACATGGCGAAACCGAAGGACATCCTCGCGCAACTGCTTTCGCCCGCTCAGGCCGAAACGCTCGACGGCGCCGGCGCGGCGCTCTGGTCGGCGGCGGCGGCATCGCTCGCAGGGCTGACCGGCGCGCCCCCGGCCCTGGAAGGCGCCGACGGCCGTCTCGTGATGCCGGACGAGATCATCGGCGAATTCGGCGCGTCGCACCTCGTGCTCCCCATCGAGCTGACGACCGCGCGCGACCAGGCGGCGACCGCGTACGCGGCGGTGGAAACACCGGACGCGGCGGCGTTCTTCGGGGCATCGGCCGAGGACACCGCGGGCCAGGAGCAGGAGGTCACCATCGTCGCCGGGACGCTGCTCGGGCAGCTGATCTCGGCGCTGAACAGCCAGGTATTCTCCGGTTCGCCGGCGGGGCTGGTGGTCGCGCTCGGCGAAGTGACCGCGAACGCGATGCCGGAGCTGCTGGCGGCGATGGATGAGCCCGCGCTCGCGCTCAAGGCGACGGTCGCGGGGACGGCCGCGCTGCCGGTGACGTTCGTGCTCCCGGGGACCTTCCTCGACATCCTCGCGGGGGCGATGCCAGAGCTGCCAGCGGCGGCACCGGCGGCCGCGCCCGCCACATCGGGGGCGCCGGCGGCGGCGAGTTCGCCCACGGCGGGCCTGGAGTCGCTGGGCTTCACGCTGACGGCGGAAGAGCTGGAAGCGGCGGAACTTTTTGAATCGGCACCGCCACCGCCGCCACGGCAGATGCAACCGCCACCGGCGCCGCCGCTGCAATTCGCGCAGCCAGCGCCACAGCCGCAGCCGCTGCGCGAGCCCACGCCAATCACGGCCGGGCCCGCCGCGCACCGCGCGATGTTCGCGCCCCTGCCCGAGGCGCAGCCCGCGATTTCGAAGTCGGCGCTCGACATGCTCGCGGGCCTGCAAATGAACGTCGTGGTCGAGCTCGGGCGGACGGAACTCACTGTGTCCGAGGTGCTCGGGCTAGGGCCGGGCTCGGTCATCGAACTGGACCGGCTGGCGGGCGAACCGGTCGACATCCTCGTGAACGAACGGCTCATCGCCCGCGGCGAAGTCGTGGTGGTGGATGAGAACTTCGGCATCCGCGTGGTCGAGGTCGTGCGGCGCGGCGCCGACGCCGAGGAGCGCGCCGGGTGAAGACGCCTGAGAACCGCCGCCGCCTTGCCTGGATCGGCGCGCTCTGCGTGGCGCTGGTGGCGGCGGTGGTGTTCATCTCGGCGATGGCGCCGAAGCCGCCCGCGGAGGACGGCCCGAGCCTGCGCCCCACCGAGAGCGCCGCGGTGCCCGCCAGCGAGAGCGCCAAGGCGAACGCCGAGGCATCGGACGGTGGCGGGTTCAGCGTTGGAGGGAGCCAGGCGGCGTCGCTGATCCTGCGGCTCGGCCTCGTGGCTATCATCATCGCCGGCTCGATCGCGGGGCTGCGCTGGTGGGGAAAGCGCACGGCGGGGCCGCGCAGCACCTCGGGCTTCCTGCGCGTGGTGGACACCCTCGCCATCAGCAACGGGCGGAGCATCCACCTCGTGGCGCTCGGCGACCGCGTGATCGCGGTCGGCGCGACGGCTCAGCAGCTTTCGCTCCTGAACGAGCTGACCGATGACGAAGCAGCGCAGGTGCGCACGATGACCGCACCGGACCCGGCGCAGCCGCTCGCCACTTTCGCGACCGAACTCTTCCAATCCATGCGCGGCCGGCAGCGCCCCGGCGCGCGGCCTTCGCGCAACGAGAGCGTGATCGGGGAGGCGCGATGAGCCGCGCCGCGCGCTGGCGCATCGCGGCCGTTGCCGGGTGCGCGCTGCTGCCGCTGGCAGTGGCGGGCGTAGCGCAGGCGCAGGCAGCGCCGGGAGGCACCCTGAACAGCCAGAACCCGCAGAACGTGAGCTCGGCGATCCAGATCCTGCTGCTGGTGACGGTGCTTTCGCTGGCGCCGGCGGTGCTGGTGATGGTGACGTCCTTCACGCGTGTGGTGGTGGTGCTGTCGCTCCTGCGAACGGCGATCGGCATCCCGCAGCTGCCGCCGAACCAGGTGCTCATCGGGCTGGCCCTCTTCCTGACGGCGTTCGTAATGGCGCCGGCGATAAAGACGATCAACGACGAGGCGATGAAGCCCTACATGGCGGGCCAGATCTCGCAGCAGGAAGCCTTCAACCGGGGCGAGGCGCCGCTGCGGCAATTCATGTTCAAGCAGACGCGCGAACAGGACCTGGCGCTCTTCATGAAGCTGAGCAAGGCCGAGAAACCGGCCAACCGGGACGGCATCCCGACCTACGTGCTGGTGCCGGCCTTCACGATTTCGGAGCTGAAGACGGCGTTCCAGATGGGGTTCGTGATGTTCATCCCGTTCCTCATCATCGACCTCATCGTGTCATCGGCGCTGCTGAGCATGGGCATGATGATGCTCCCGCCGGTGGTGGTTTCGCTCCCCTTCAAGATCCTGCTCTTCGTGCTGGTCGATGGCTGGTACCTGATCGTCGGCTCGCTCGTGGGGAGCTTCAACTGAACGCCTGCGCAGGCATGGAGGTGGTCCGGTGAATGAAGCAACGGTGATTGGGCTGGCCGACCGCTCGCTGTGGGTGGCGCTGCAGGTGGGCGGGCCGATCCTCGCGATCTCGCTCGTAGTGGGTGTGGTGGTGAGCCTCATCCAGGCGGTGACCCAGGTGCAAGAGCAGACGCTCACGTTCGTCCCGAAGCTGGCCGCGGTGGCCGTCGGGATGATCCTGCTCGGCCCCTGGATGATGGAGACGATGCTCGGCTTCTCGGCGACGTTGTTCTCCGGGATGGCGGACTACGGGCGGTAGGACGCGACGATGCCGCTGCTCACGCCGGAGTACACCTGGGGCTTCCTGCTCATCCTCTTTCGGACGAGCGGGCTGTTGGTGTCCGCGCCGATGCTGAGCCACAAGGCGATCCCGGCGCAGGCGCGCATCGGGCTGGCGGTGTTCCTCGCCCTCGTGATGGTTCCGCTGCAGGCCGGGCACCTCCCGGCGGCCCCGGTTGACCTCGCGCACATGGCCGCGGGCGTGCTCAGCGAGGCCCTGTTCGGGCTCGCGCTTGGGCTCGCGATGCAGCTGGTGTTCACGGGCATGCAGATGGGGTCGCACATCCTCGGCGTGCAGATGGGCTTCGGCCTGGGCTCGGTCTACGACCCGATCACGGGCGCGCAGTTCGGCGCCTTCGACCAGTTCTACGCAGTGCTCGTCGCGCTGGTGTTCTTCGGAATGAACGGGCATCACATCGTGATCCAGGCGTTCGCGGAGACGCTGAGGGCGGTGCCTCCGGGCACGTGGAATCCGCTCGTGCTGCAGGCGAGCGGCATCGCGGGGCTTGCTTCGGGCCTGATGATCACGGCCGTGCGCGTGGCGATGCCTATCGTCGTCGCGCTCTTCCTCACCGATGTGGGCATGGGATTCGTGGCGAAGACGGTGCCCCAGGCGAACATCCTGGTGGTCGGCATGCCGCTCAAGATCGGCGTCGGGCTGTTGGTCCTGATTGCCGCGCTGCCGGCCACCTCGTCGCTCATGCAGGCGGTCATCGGCGGGCCGCTCACGGGCTCCAGCGAACGGCTGCTGGGGGTGAGCTGACATGGCCGGGGAACGAACCGAAGCGCCAACGCCAAAACGGCGAGACGACGCGCGCCGCAAGGGCCAGGTCAGCAAGAGCCAGGAGCTTGTCTCGACGGGCGTGTTGCTCACGGCGGTGTTCGCGATGCGTCAGCTCGGGCCGGACCTGTGGGCGAACATGGCCACGATCATGCGCGACGGCCTCTCCGCCGACGCCACGCAGGATCTCACGCCAGAGTCGAGCATGGCGCTCGGACAGGCCTCGGCGATGGCCCTGCTGAAGACGCTCGCGCCGCTCTTCGCGGCACTCGGAATCGCCGGCATCGTCTTGAATGTCGGCCAAACCGGACTCTACCTGAATGCCGCGGGGATCAAGCCGAAGATGCAGTCGCTGAACTTCGCGGCGAACGCAAAGCGGCTGGTGGGGACCGAAGGCGCCATCGGGCTCGGCAAGGCGGTGGCGAAGATGGCCGTGGCCGCGATCGTCGTGTACATGACGATGCGATCGCAGATTGGCGCCATCGCGACGATGAGCCAGCTCGGGGTGGCGGCGGCCGGCGCCCGGCTCGCGACACTGGGCTTCGACATGGCGATGCGCGGGGCCATCGCGCTCTTCATCCTGTCGCTCGCGGACTACGCGTGGCAGCGGCGCAAGTTCATTTCGAACCTGCGCATGACGAAGGAAGAGGTCAAGCAGGAGCTGAAGGAGTCGGATGGCGACCCGCAGGTGAAGGCGGCCATCCGCCGCCGCCGCCAGCAACTGATGAATCGCATGATGGCGGCCGTTCCCACGGCGGACGTGATCGTGACGAACCCGACGCACTACGCCGTGGCGCTGAAGTACGACCCCGTCAGCATGGCCGCGCCAATGGTGGTGGCGAAGGGCGAGAACCTGCTGGCGCAGCGCATCAAGGAAGTTGGGCGGAAGGCCGGTGTGCCCGTGCTCGAGGAGCCGCCGCTGGCGCGCGCGCTGTACGCGGCGGTGCCGGTCGGGCACTTCGTGCCGGCGAACCTGTTCCACGCCGTCGCCGAGATCCTGGCGTGGGTGTACTCGCTGCGCCAGCGCGCCGGCCGCCGGCGCCCCACCACGAACCCGCAGGGAGCGATCTAAGCCATGGCCGTACAGACCGCCGCCGCACCGCGCGGGAGCTGGGCCCGCATCCTGGGGCAGACGGATGTCCTGCTCGCGATCGGCATCATCCTCATCATCGGGATGCTCATCATCCCGCTGCCGCCGGCGCTGCTGGACCTGCTGCTGACGGTGAACATCGCCGCCTCGGTGACGATCCTGCTCGTGGCTATCTATACCGACGACCCGATGAACTTCTCGGTGTTCCCGTCGTTGTTGCTGGTCGCGACGCTGTACCGGCTGGCGCTGAACGTCTCGACGTCGCGCCTCATCCTCCTGCACGGCGATGCCGGGAACGTCGTGCACTCTTTCGGCGACTTCGTGATCGGCGGGAACCTGATCGTCGGTCTGGTGGTGTTCTTCATCCTCGTCATCATCCAGTTCGTCGTGATCACGAACGGCGCGGGGCGCGTGGCCGAGGTCGCTGCGCGCTTCACCCTCGACGCCATGCCCGGCAAGCAGATGGCGATCGATGCCGACCTCAACGCCGGTCTCATCGACGAGGCCGCTGCGCGCCAGCGGCGGAAAGCGATCGCGGACGAAGCCGACTTCTACGGCGCGATGGACGGCGCCAGCAAGTTCGTGAAGGGCGACGCGGTGGCGGGCATCGTCATCATCGTCGTGAACATTCTCGGCGGCCTGGCGGTGGGCGTGCTGCAGCAGGGGCGAAGCGCGGGCGACGCGCTCCACACATTCTCGCTCCTGACCGTCGGCGACGGCCTTGTGTCGCAGCTGCCGGCCCTCCTCATCAGCACGGCGACGGGCATCGTGGTGACGCGCGCCGCGGGGACGACGAACCTCGGCAATCAGATGTTCTCCCAGCTGACGGGGCAGTCGCGGCCGCTGTACATCGCGGGCGGCATGCTCGGGGTGTTCGCGCTCACGCCGGGGCTGCCGAAGCTGCCCTTCGTGGCCGTCGCGGCGCTGGCCGTGGCCGGCGGCTACATGATCAAGCGGCAACAAGCGGCGGAGCTTGCGGTGCGCATGGCCCCGGCCCCGGTGACGCCCAAGGAACCGGAGCAACTCGGGCCGCAGCAGGTCATCCAGATGATGTCCGTCGACCCGCTGGAGATCGAGGTCGGGTACGGGCTCATCCCCATCGTGGACGAAGCCGCGGGCGGCGGGCTCCTGCGGCGAATCACGATGATCCGGCGGCAGCTCGCGCTCGATCTGGGCATCGTGCTGCCAACGGTGCGCGTGCGGGACAACCTCCAACACGCCCCGAGCGCCTACGTGGTGAAGCTGCGCGGCGTGGAGATCGCGCGCGGAACGCTGATGCCCGGGCAGTTCCTCGCGATGGACCCCGGCACGGCCGAGGGCGACATCCCCGGCGTGGAGACCGTCGAGCCCGCGTTCGGACTGCCCGCGCGCTGGATCCCGCCTTCGCAGAAAGAGCGCGCGGAGCTGCTCGGCTACACCGTGGTGGATGCGGAATCGGTGCTGGCGACGCACCTGACGGAGCTCGTGAAGAAGTTCGCGCCGGACCTGCTGAGCCGCCAGGACACACAGAACCTGCTCGAGAACCTGAGGACGGAGTACCCGGCGCTGGTGGAGGAGCTCGTGCCCTCGACGCTGACCGTGGGCGAAGTGCAGGAGGTCCTCCAGAACCTGCTCTCGGAGCGCGTCTCCATTCGCGACCTGGTGACCATCTGCGAGGCCCTGGCCACGCATGGCCGCCTGACCCGCGACATCGACCTGCTGACCGAATACGCGCGGGCCGCACTCGCACGCCAGATCAGCCGCCAGCACGCGGACGAGGGCGGCAATCTCACCGTGATTACGGTGGGGCCGCGGACGGAGGACGAAATCGCACAGTCGATTCAGCAAACCGAGCGGGGGAACACGATCGCGATGCCGCCATGGCAGATGCAGCGGCTGCTTGGCGTCGTCGCGTCGGAGGTGGAGCGCGTGGCGAGCTCGGGCCGGGACCCGGTGGTCCTTTGTTCGTCCCGCATCCGGCTGGCGCTGCGGCGGTTGCTGGAACGCCGGCTGCCGAATGTCGCGGTGCTGTCGTTCGCGGAAGTCACGCCACAAACAACGGTCGAGGCCGTGGGGAATATCGAGGTGAACGTCGGTGGAAACGAAACGGTTCATCGGTAATGACATGCCGCGGATCTACGAGCGGATCCGCCGGGAATTCGGGCCCGACGCGGTCATCGTGCGTACGCACAGCCTGCTGCGCGATGGCGCCGACCCGCTGATCGAGGTGCTCGCCGCCGCGGAAGCGGAGCCCGAGCTTGCCCTCGACATGCAATGGACAATGACCGGCGGCGCGCTCGGGCGGCTGCAGATCGCGCGGCCTCGGGCGACGGTTGGCGACCTGGAGGACATCGTCGCGCGCGAGGCCGAACCCGTGACGCGACAGCGGCTGCCCGCGCCGGAGAGCGCCAGCGAGGATGCGCCGAGCTGGATGGAAGGCTTCACGGACGGGGCGCCCTCGCGGGCACGGCGGCACGAGGATGCGTACGACGCCGTGCCGGAGCCGATTCGGCACTGGCAGCCCGAGCAGCCACCGGCGGAATCGCCGGCGCCGCCGCCGGTGGAGTGGAGGCGCCGCCCCGCGAACCCCGGCAGGGCGCAGCCGGGCGACGCCCAACCCGTGGTCCGGCTGCCCAACAGCGCCACCGTGGGGACGAACCTCGAAGCCGCAGGGTTCTCGCGGTGGGCCGCACAGGCCGTCGAACGCGCCTGCCCGGACGAACGCGACCCCGAGCGCGCGCTGGCCTCGGTGCTTTCGCGGCTGGATGTGCGATACCCGGAGGAGGAACGGCGGGCGATCATCGTCATGCAGGGGCCGGAAGGCTCCGGGCGCACGACCGCGCTCATTCGCATGGCCCTGGACTGCGCCGACGCCGGCCGCGAGACGTGGCTGGTGGCGGCGGACAGCTCGCGCGCGGCGGCCCGCGAGCAGATGCACGCCTACGCCGACGCGGCGGGCATGCGGGTGATCGACGCGGCCTCGATGGACGCCGTCGCGGGCATCGCGGCGCGGGCGAAGCCGGGCGTATGCGTCTTCGCGGACGTGCCCGCGGGGCCGGTCCACCTGCCCGCGCCGGCCGGCGTGGCGGTCCACAGCTACCTGGCGATTCCCGCGCACTGGCAGCGCGGCGTGATTGAGCAGCTCGCCGGCAGCTTCGAAACCGGGGCGTTTTCGGGCGCGGTGCTGACGTTCACCGACCTGGCACCCGACCTGTCACCGGCCCTCTCCCTGGCGATCGAGACAGGGCTGGGGCTCGCGTTCCTATCCTCAGGAAGGGATGTCGGAGCAGGCATCATCGCGGCGGACCCGCAATCACTGGCATCGGGGATCTTCCCGGTGACCTCAGGGGAGACGACTGATGGGCGGCTGGTTGCGACCGCGTAAGAATCCGTTCCAGGCACAGGGCCTTGAGCCGGGCACGAACCTGAGGCTCGAGCTCCAGGTCCGTGACCAGCCGGAGACATTCGTGACGACGGTGGAAGAAGTGGACGGGGAGCAGATCCTGGTGCTGGTGCCGATGGCGCACCAGCGGCGGATGCACGTGCCCTCCGGTTCGCTCATCCACGCCGAGTACACGCGGGGGCGGCAACGGTACCGCTTCGTCACCGAAGGGCTTGGCCCGACGGCGGACGGCACGCTCGACCGGCTTTCGACACCCGCGCGCATCGAGGTCTCGGACCGCCGGCGTTCGTTCCGTTTGGACACCATCCTGCGGCCGTCCTCCGTCTACCGGGTGGTGCTGGACAGCGAGACGGCAACGGCCCCGGAGCTGATCGGCTGCACGATCGTCGATATCAGCGAGGGTGGAGTGCGGCTGAGCTCGCGGACTTCGGCCGCAGTGGGCGAACTCCTCGGCCTAGACATCACGCTGCCCGAGAGCCAGCGGCTGGTGGCGCGCATGAAGGTCGTCTCGGCCCACGAACCGCCCGGCGGGCGGCTGAACTGGCGGCTCCATTGTGAGTTCGCGAACCTCGCCCGTCACGACCGCGACACCATCGCCCGGTTCCTGCTGCAGCGGCAGCGGCGGCTGCTTGCGGAGGGGCGGCTATGAATTTCCCGCCCTTCGCGGTCGCGCGCTATGGCGTGTACCTGGCGCTGTTCGCGGCGGTGATGAGCGCGTGGCTGGGGCAGCGGGCGGGCGCAAGCCTGGACTACGCGCTGCTCCGGAGCGTGTTCGTATTCGTGATCTTCACGGCCCTTGGCTTTGGCGCCGAGGCCGTTCTCACCGTCGGCGTGCACCCGAGCGAGCACCCGGCCCAGGCGGCAAAGAGCGACCACGGGGGGGAAAGCGATGAATAACGTCCAGCGGAGGTGGGTCGATGGCGGCGGCGAGTGAGGCACGGGCATCGGTAAGCGGCCGCGACGCGGCCATCCTGCAGTACGCACCCCTGGTGAAGTACGTCGTCGGGCGGCTGGCCATCGGCCTGCCGGCGATCCTCGATTACGAGGACATCCTGAGCTACGGCACGATCGGGTTGATCGAGGCGCTCGACCGCTTCGATGACTCGAAGGGCGTGAAGTTCGAGACCTACGCCATCAGCCGCATCCGCGGCGCGATCATCGACAACCTGCGGTCGCTCGACCGTCTGCCCCGTTCGGTGCGCCAGAAGATCAAGCGGCTGGAACAGGTCACGGTGGCGATGACGGCGGAACTGGGCCGCGAGCCGACCGACCAGGAGCTCGCGCTGGCGATGGGCATGTCGCGCGAGCAATACAACCAGATGCTCGTCGATTCGAGCTGGGTGACCGTTTCGCTCGATGGCCTGCTGGACCGCGACGACAACAACGACGGTTCGGGGGCGACGGAGATGCCGGCGGACACCAACGAGGAAGACTTCACACACCGGCTGGAAAAGCGCCAGATGCTGGACGCGCTTTCGGGCGCGGTGAAGGCACTGCCGGAGCGGGAGTGGCTCATCGTCAGCCTCTACTACAAGGACGAGATGACGATGAAGGAGATCGCCCAGATCCTGGAGATTTCGGAATCGCGCGTGTGCCAGCTCCATGGCCGCGCGCTGAGCCGGCTGCGCGCGCGCCTCGCGCGCGAGCGGACGGGTTAGGAGGCAGCGGGGATGACGGACGCACTCGCTCTCGTGGCGGTCTCGCAGCTCGTGTGCATCGCGGCGATCGCGTACCTGTACATGCAGCTGCAGGCGGTGAAGAGCCAGCCCCCGGCGCGCGTTCGACGGTCGCCGAGGGTGCACTCCCTCGAACACCCGGTGCAGGCGGTGACGCGCGAGGCGACCGGCAGGGCCGCGCGCGAAGCGTACGCGCAGGCGGCGCCGCGGCCCGCATCCCGGCAGGCGCGGCCCGCCGATGGGCAGGTCGATGTCGCCGAGCTCGCGCGGCGGATGAACCGCAGCGAGGAAGAGGTGCGCCTGCTTCTGCGGCGGAGGGGCCTCTCCTGATGAAACGGGTGCTGGCGGCGCTGATGGTCGCGGTCGCGCTCATCCCGGCGGCTTTCGGGCCGGCGGCGGGCGCGCGCGCGAACGGCGTGCCACAGCTCGTGAAGCTCACCTACCTGGACGGGGTCTCGAACTTCGGCCCGAAGGATGCGGAGGGCGTGCTCGAGTTCAGCTTCGCCGAGGGGTATGTCCACGTCGAAGTAAAGAACCTCAAGGCTACCGAGGGCTACACCTACGAGGGCTGGATGACGTCGCCCTCGGGCGCGCTCTTCGTCGGCAAGATCGAGCCTTCCGCGGCCGGGGCGGCCACCGTGGAGTGGAAGCTCGAAGGACTCAAGAGCTACGACTACAACACCTTCATCGTCGCCGCGCGCAAGGCCGAGGCAACGGGCACGCTGCCCGCGCAGAAGTCCATCGCCGGGCGGTTCGCGGTCATCGCCGACGGCGCCACCGGCTCCGGCTCCGTTGCGGACACGCGGCCGGGCACCTTGCCGGACACCGGCGAAGCGGCACCGGGATTCGACTGGGCGCGCGTGTTCTACGCGATGGCGGCGATGGGGGGCACGGCCCTCTGCATCGGCTGGGCTCGCAAGCACTTCCAGAAGGGGGCACGCCCGTGATCAAGGGTCTGTACTCGGCGTTCAGCGCGATGGAAGCCGCCTGGAAGTACCAGGAGGTGCTCGCGAACAACGTCGCGAACGCGAACACCGCCGGCTTCAAGCGCGAAGTCGCGTCGAAGGAATCGTTCGCGGATGTCCTGCTCTCGCAGCAGGCGCCCGTGCCGGCGCCCTTCCCGGCTCGCATCCAGGCGGTCATCGGGCAAATCGGCACGGGCAGCTTCATCGCTGACTTCGTGACCGACTGGGCCCAGGGCGCCCTGCAATCGACCGAAGGCGAACTGGACCTGGGACTTTCGGGCGGCTTCTTCAGCATCGAAACGCCCGGCGGCGACCAGTACCTCACGCGCGACGGGCGCTTCGGGCGCGACGCCACGGGCGACCTGGTGACCAGCCAGGGCAGCTACGTCCTCGATGTCGATGGCCAGCACATCAATCTCCCCGCCGAGCGGGTCGAGATCGGGCCCTCGGGGGAGATCTTCACGGGAGCTGGCGACTTCATCGCCCAGATTGCGGTGAACGACTACACCCCGAACGACCTGGTGCGGGCGGGCGAGGGTCATTTCACGGCCACTATCGGGGGGACCCCCATCGAGGGGACCGTGCGCCAGGGCTATCTTGAGCGCTCGAACGCGAACCTCGTCGAGGACATGACCTCCCTCCTCGCGGTGCAGCGCACGTTCCAGGCGAACCAGACCATCATCTCGAGCCTCGACCGGACGCTGGACCAGGCAGCCGGGCAGCTCGGGAGTTATGGACAGTAAGCGATGACGACGATTCTCGGCGCGGCGGTCAGTGGCATGGTCCACAACCAGGTGGTGCTCGATACCGTCGGGGACAACCTCGCGAACGTGCAGTCCGCCGCCTTCAAGCGCACACGCATCATCGCCGAGGGGCGGCCGGACCGGACGCTCACGCCCGAGAACTCCCGGCTCGGGGTGGCGGAATCGACCCTGGACCCGATCTTCGATGTCGGCTCGGCCGAGATGACGGGCGACGAGCTGCACTTCATGGTGAACGACGATTCGTTCTTCCGGGTGCGGGATTTCGACGGCGAAGTCGTGTACACCCGGCTGGGGAAGCTGAGCGCGGATTACCTGGGGAGCATCACCGCCTTCCGGGGCCGGCAGTTGGAGCCGCCGATCGAGACCGGGGAGGGGATGACGGCGTTCGCCATCGACCCGAGCGGGGTCCTGAGCGGGCGCACGCAGGATGGGACGGTCGAAACGCTCGGGCAGATCACGCTCGTGCGTTTCATGAACCCGTCGGCGCTGGAATCGCTCGGCGATGGGCTCTACCGGGAGAGTGTGAACAGCGGCGCTTCGTTCGAAGGCGTGCCGGGGGATGGGTCGTTTTCGACCATCACGCCGGGAGCCCTGGAATCTTCGAACGTGGATATGGCGCGGGAGTTCACGGAGATGATCATCGCGCAGCGGGCCTACCAGGCTTCGGTGCGCGCCTTCAGCGTGGGGGATTCGATGCTCGCCACGGCCACTGACCTGACCCGCTAGGAGGTCATGCGATGACGCAGATCAACGGACTGGGATCGCTGGCGACGAGCCGGACGATGCAGGGGCAGGGCGCGCAGGGCGTCGAAAGCGGCGCGAACGGCAGCGAAAGCACCGACCGCGCCCAGGGCCGCCAGGACAACGTCAGCCTCTCGGACCGCGGCCGGATCGTCGGGCTCGCGGCTTCGGCGGTGCGCTCCGCGGCGGACGTGCGCGCGGATAAGGTGGCCGCGCTCAAGACAGCCATCGCGAACGGCACTTACCAGGGCGACAACACCGCCGTGGCGGCCCGGCTGCTTCGGACGGGGACCTTCGAGTGACACCCGAGGGCCAGCGGGAGCGGTTGGAGGCGCTGGCCGAAGTGCTCACCGGGCAGGACGCGCTCCTCGCCGAACTGGTCCGCCTTTCCAAAGAGGAGCAGGACGCGCTCGTGCAGTCGGACTTCGAGGCCATCCACCGGGCGAGTGAGAAGATGCTGGCCGTCTCGCAGGACCTGGAGGCGCTGGACCGCAACCGCGAGGCCCTGGTGCGCGAGTTCCCCACGGTCCAGACGCTGGAGGACCTTGTACCGCTTGCCGATGATCTCGGTGTCCACGGGTACGGGCCGATACGCGAGAGCCTGATCGCACGGGCCGACGAACTCCGGGACCTCCAGGAGACGAACGCTCGGCTGATCCTGAACGCGGCGAAGCTGCGCGAACGCTGGTACGGGATGCTGGCCGGGATGTCGTCGCCGACGTATGGCTCGGGCGGGAAGCAGGAGTTCCGGCAGGCGCGCGACATCATGTCGCGCAGCGCCTAGCCCGGGCGCGCGAGGAGACACAGCATGGGCCTGTCGCTTGGCCTGGACACCGCCGTCAAGGCATTGCGCGCGCACCAGCTCGCGGTCGATGTGGCGTCGCACAACATCGCCAACGCCAACTCCCCGGGCTTTTCGCGCCAGCGCGTCCTGCTGCGGCCGATGGGCATCGATGGCAGCGACCATTTCACCCGTGACGCACTCCTGGGGCGCACCGGCTTCGGCGTCGATGCGCACGATGTGAACCGCGTGCGCGACATCTTCCTCGATTTCCAGGCACGGTCGGCCCTCAGCTCGCGGGCGCAGTCGGACGCCTACTCGACCGCCATCAGCCAGACGGAGCTGGTGTTCAACGACCCCAGCGACGAGGGGCTGAGCGGGCTCGTGGACGCGTACTTCGCGGCCTGGCACGACGTCGTGAACGACCCCGAATCGGGCCCGGCGCGGACAACCCTGGTGAACGCGGCGACGACCCTGACGACACGGCTGCAGCGCGCGCACGCGAACCTGCAAACCCAGCGGCAGGACCTCGACCGGCGCATCGGCGGGGAAGCCGACAAGGTGAACGCAGCATCGCACGAAATCGCGCAGCTGAACTTCCAGATCAAACAGGTCGAACTCTCCGGCGATATGGCGAACGACCTGCGCGACCGGCGCGACCTCCTGCTGGACCAGCTCGCATCGCTGGGGCCGATTTCGTACACCGAACAGCCGGACCATTCCGTGACCGTGTACTTCGGCAACCACGAGCTGGTGACGGGCAACATCGCGCGCGATGTCGATGCGATACCGGACATCGCCAACCCCGGGTTCACGAAGCTCGTGTTCGCGATGGACGGCGAGCCGGTGCAGGCCACGGGCGGCGAGATCAAGGGCCTGCTCGATGCGCGGGACACGGCCATTCCCGGCGTCACCGCGAAGCTGAATGCGCTGGCGTCGGGGTTCATCACGTCGGTGAACGCGCTGCACGCCGCTGGCTTCGGGCTGGACAACAGCACCGGCCTGGCCTTCTTCACGGGGACGGACGCCTCGAACATCGCACTCAATGGGACGCTGGCGGCGAATCCGAACAAGATCGCGGCGGCGACAGCCGCGGGCAGCCCGGGGAATGGCGCGAACGCGCTCGCCATCGCGGACCTGCAACTGGCGCAGACGATGGCGGCGGGCACGGCGACCTTCGGAGAGTTCTACGGCGACATGGTGAGCGTGCTGGGCGCCGATGTGAGCCGCGCGCAGGGGCTCTCCGAATCGGGAACGCTGCTGGTGAACCACCTCGATAGCCTTCGGCTTTCGGTGCAGGGCGTGAATATCGACGAGGAAGTGACGAATCTCAACTCGGCGCAGCATGCCTACCAGGCCGCAGCGCGCGTGATCACGGCCATCGACCAGATGTTGGAGACGCTGATTTCGAACACGGGCGTGGTCGGGAGGTAAGCGATGCGAGTCACAGAGCAGTCGCGCCTTTCGGCGCGCCAGGGATACCTCAACCAGGTCTCGGCGAAGCTGGACGAGCTCCAGGGGCAGCTCTCCACGGGCAAGCGCATCGATCGCGCGAGCGACGACCCGGCGGGTTCGGCGATTTCGCTCGGGCACCGGCAGGACATCGCCTTCGAGACGCAGATGCGGCGCAACCTCTCGAGCGGCAGCGCCTTCCTCAACGCCACGGACTCGGCGCTGGCGAGCGCGGGCGACGTCCTCCAGCGGGTGCGCGAGCTCACCGTGGAGGCTTCGAACGACACCATGGGCAGCACCGAACGGACGGCTGTCGCGGCCGAGGTGAACCAGCTCATCGGGCACCTGGCGCAGGTGGGGAACACGAACTTCGGGGGCGCCTACATCTTCGCGGGGCACAAGTCGGACCAGCCGGCCTACGCGACGACGGGGTCGCCACCGACGGCGGTGACGTTCCACGGCGACGCCGGGGCGCGCGTGCGGCGCATTTCGAAGCAGGACGCGGTGCCCGTGAACGTCATCGGCGGGCAGGTGTTCGGAACCCTCTTCCAGGACCTGATCACGCTGCGGGACAACCTGAACGGGTCGCAGCCGGGTTCGGTGATCGCGGGGAGCCTCCAGCAGATCGACGCCGGCATTGACCGCGTGCTCCAGGCGAGGGCCGATGTGGGCGCGCGCGTGAACCGGTTCGAATCGGCGACGGTGGTCTCGGAAACGACGGATACGGACCTGCAGAAGCTGCGCGCGGACATCGAGGACATCGACCTGCCGGGCACGATCGTCGCCTTCCAGGCGCAGCAGAACGCGTACGAGGCGGCGCTGGGCGCGATCGGGCGCACGGCGAACATGTCGCTCCTCAACTTCCTCCAGTAGCGAAGGCCCCGCCACGGGGCGCTGCTCCCCGGTCGCGGCGTGCCTCCGGCGGCGCGTGGGCCGCGCCGGGTGGGGTGTCACCGCTTGATCACCCGCATGCGCGGAAACGGTGAAGGCGTTCACGGAGTGTGCACGGAACGGGATCCCGATAGCACCCCAATGGGAACTCCCTTAGGGGCGATATCCAGAGGGAAGGCTTCCGCAAATCTCACCCGCGGACTGCCGGCCCCCACCCGGGGCACCCCTGGAGGAACGAAGCAATGTCTTCGATCGTCACCAACGTCGGCGCCATCAACGCCCAGCGCAACCTCACCACGACTGGCGTGAAGATGGGCAAGGTGCTGGAGAAGCTGTCCAGCGGCTACCGCATCAACCGGGCGTCCGACGACGCCGCCGGCCTCGGCATCTCGGAGAAGATGCGCTCGCAGATCCGCGGCAACGGGCAGGCCGTGCGCAATGCCCAGGACGGCATCTCCATGATTCAGACCGCTGAAGGCGCGATGGACGAGATCCACAGCATCCTCCAGCGCGCTCGCGAGCTCTCCGTCCAGGCCGCCAACGGCTCCATGGACAGCGCCGCCCGCACCTCCATCGGCACGGAAATGGTCGCCCTCCAGTCGGAGATCAACCGCATCGCCGGCGCGACGCAGTTCAACGGCCAGCAGCTCCTCAATGGCACGCTCGTCGGCTCGCTCGGCGGCGGCTCGGCGACGAAGGTCGGTACGGTGCTGAGCGGCGCCGGCGGCGATGCCACGGTCGCGGCCCTCGATGTCTCGAAGGCCCAGGCCGGCACGTACGCCATCACCTCGACGGCAACCACGATCACCATGAACGGCGAGACGATCGCCCTCAACGACATGGCCGCGAACAGCAGCCAGGTCCTCAACTGGGCCTCGACGGGCGTCACCATGACCCTCGTCAGCGGCGCCGCCAAGACGGCCGCCAACATCAACACCGACATCGGCGACTTCGGCGCCGGCATCACGGTCTCGGGCAGCGGCTCCGCCGTCTTCCAGGTCGGCGCGAACGTCGGCAACACGATGAACGTCGCCTTCAGCGATGTCCGCGCCAACCAGGCGACGGGCCTCAACCTCACGACCTGGGTCGCCGGTACGGCGGTGCAGGACCTGGCGGCCTCGAACTCGCGCATCACCGAGATCGACACGGCGATCACCACGCTGAACACCCGCCGCTCGGACCTCGGTGCGGCGCAGAACCGCCTTGAGCACACCATCGCCAGCCTCGGCGTCAGCGTCGAGAACCTGACCGCCGCCGAGAGCCGCATCCGCGACGCGGACGTGGCCGAGCTCTCGAGCCAGATGGTGAGCAACCAGATCCTGCAGCAGGCCGGCACCGCCGTGCTCGCGCAGGCGAACCAGTCCTCGCAGTCGGTGCTGAGCCTCCTGCGGTAAGCCTCGAAAGGGCATGAACGAAGCCCCCGCCGAACGGCGGGGGCTTCGTTTCGTCCCGGGCGGGAAGCAGTCACCGTTTGTTCACCCCCTGTCACCGTTCCCGTCCCCGTTGGTCACCGGGCCGCCCCGCGATAACCAACCCAGACGCCCCCCACATGGACATACGGTGGAGGCGGGGCCTGGCCCCGGGGGCATAGGAAGGAACGGAAATGTCTTCGATCGTCACCAACGTGGGCGCCCTCAACGCGCAGCGCAACCTGAGCATGACGGGCCTCAAGATGGGCAAGGTCCTCGAAAAGCTCTCCAGCGGCTTCCGCATCAACCGCGCCGCCGACGACGCCGCCGGCCTTGGCATTTCGGAGAAGATGCGCTCGCAGATCCGCGGCAACGCCCAGGCCGTGCGCAATGCCCAGGACGGCATCTCCATGATCCAGACCGCTGAAGGCGCGATGGACGAGATCCACAGCATCCTCCAGCGCGCTCGCGAACTCTCCGTCCAGGCCGCCAACGGCTCGATGGACAGCGCCGCCCGCACCTCCATCGGCACGGAAATGGTCGCCCTCCAGTCGGAGATCAACCGCATCGCCGGTGCGACGACGTTCAACGGCTCGCAGCTCCTCAACGGCACGCTCGTCGGCTCGCTCGGCGGCGGCTCGGCGACGAAGGTCGGTACCGTGCTGAGCGGCGCCGGTGGCGACGCCACCGTCGCGGCCCTCGATGTCTCCAAGGCGCTCGCGGGGACGTACGCCATCACCTCGACGGCGACCACGATCACCCTCAATGGCGAGACCATCGCGCTGAACGACATGGCCGCGAACAGCAGCCAGGTTCTCAACTGGGCCTCGACGGGCATCACCATGACGCTCGTCAGCGGCGCCGCCAAGACCGCCGCCAACATCAACACCGACATCGGCGACTTCGGCGCCGGCATCACCGTCTCGGGCAGCGGCTCCGCAGTCTTCCAGGTCGGCGCGAACGTCGGCAACACGATGAACGTCGCCTTCAACGACGTCCGCGCCAACCAGGCGACGGGCCTGAACCTCACGACCTGGGTCGCCGGCACGGCCGTCCAGGACCTGACGGCGGCGAATGCGCGCATCACCGAGTTGGATGCCGCGATCACGACGCTCAACACCCGCCGCTCGGACCTCGGCGCGGCGCAGAACCGCCTTGAGCACACCATCGCCAGCCTCGGCGTCAGCGTCGAGAACCTGACCGCCGCCGAGAGCCGCATCCGCGACGCGGACGTGGCCGAGCTTTCGAGCCAGATGGTGAGCAACCAGATCCTCTCGCAGGCGGGCACCGCCGTCCTGTCGCAGGCGAACCAGGCGTCGCAGTCGGTGCTGAGCCTCCTGCGGTAACTCCTGCCCCAGCAACGAACGCACGAAGCCCCCGCCGAACGGCGGGGGCTTCGTCGCGTCCGAGGGGAATCCCCGATTCCGCGAAAAAGTGGCGGAGGGGGGCTAAAGGGCGGCGGGGGCGCTCCGATACTCCGGATGTACTCCTCGCGTTCACCCAACAGAAACCACTGTGAACGCGGGGCGCCAGGGCTAGAGCGCTGGCAGTTCTTGGAGGTATGGGTCCATGGGAATGCAGATCGCCACCAACGTCGCTGCCATCAATGCGCAGCGGAACCTCAGCATGACGAGCCTGAAGATGGGCAAGGTGCTGGAAAAGCTCTCGAGCGGCTACCGCATCAACCGCGCCGCCGATGACGCCGCCGGCCTTGGCATCTCGGAGAAGATGCGCTCGCAGATCCGGGGCAGCGCCCAGGCGCTGCGCAACTCGCAGGACGGCATCTCGATGATCCAGACCGCTGAAGGCGCGATGGACGAGATTCACAGCATCCTCCAGCGCGCTCGCGAGCTGGCCGTGCAGGCCGCCAACGGCTCGATGGACACCGCCGCGCGGACCTCGATCGGCACCGAGCTCGTCGCCCTGCAGACGGAAATCAACCGCATCGCCTCGGCCACGCAGTTCAACGGCGCGCAGCTGCTCAACGGCACGCTCGTGGGCACGCTCGCCGGGGGCTCGGCGACGCTCGTCGGCACTGTGCTGAGCGGCGCCGGCGGCGATGTCACCGTCGCGGGCCTCGATGTCGGCAAGGCCCAGGCGGGCGTCTACGGCATCACCTCGACGGCGACGACGATGACCATCAACGGTGAGACCGTGACCGTGAACGACATGGCCGCGAACAGCAGCCAGGTCCTGAACTTCGCGGCCACGGGCATCACCATGACGCTCGTGACGGGCGCGGCCGCGAAGACCGCCGCGAACATCAACACCGACATCGGCGACTTCGGCGCCGGCATCACCGTCACCGGCACGGGGTCGGCCGTCTTCCAGGTGGGCGCGAACGTCGGTAACACGATGAATGTCGCCTTCAACGACGTCCGCGCGAACGTGGCCACGGGCCTGAACCTGACGACGTGGGTGGCGAACACGGTGGTCCAGGACCTCGCGGCTTCGAACGCGCGGCTCACCGAGATCGACACGGCCATCACGACGCTGAACACGCGGCGTGCGGACCTCGGCGCGGCGCAGAACCGTCTCGAGCACACCATCGCCAGCCTCGGCGTGGCGGTGGAGAACCTGAGCGCGGCGGAGAGCCGCATCCGCGACGCCGACGTGGCCGAGCTCTCGAGCCAGATGGTGAGCAACCAGATCCTCTCGCAGGCGGGCGTTTCGGTGCTCGCCCAGGCGAACCAGGCGCCTCAGTCGGTGCTGAAGCTCCTGCAGTAAGGGAAGGCCGGCCGGACCCACCGGCCTGAGTGACGGGCCCGGGCGTGCAGCCCGGGCCCGTTCTGTTTCCGCCTGGCCACCGGCCCGGCGGGCGACGCCCTCAAGCTGAGGCTCAAGAACGCCGAAGATCAGGAAGAACCCGGGAGGCAGGCGACCATGCACGACCTTAGTGTGGCTCGTATCGACCCGGTTTCCGCCCGCGTGCATGCGACCCGCTGGGAGCATCACGGCGGGCGGCGACAGCAGCAGCGGCAACCGCGGCAAGGTTCGCGCGAACGGCTGTTGCTGGCGGCGCTGCCAGGGTGCGACCCCTCGCGGTACGACCTCGTCTGCGAGAGCGACGCGGCCGGCGAACTGCAAGGGGTGGCCGTGGTGGAGATCGCGACCGGCCTCGTGGTGGCGCGCATCAGCGTCGATCAGATCGCCCGTCTCAACGAGGTGAGCGACCAGCGCGGGCTCTTCTTCGAGCGCAGGGGGTAGGCTGCGATGAGCAGCAGCGGCATCCGGATCGGCAACTTCTTTTCGACCTTTGACACGGAGTCGGTCATCAGCCAGCTGACTGCGCTCCGGCAGGGGCCGATCCGGAAGCTCGAGACCCAGCGCAAGCAGTACACGGCGCAAAAGGCCGCCCTCGGCGGGCTCCAGGCGAACTTCGCGGGGCTCCTGCTGCGTTCGAAGGCGCTCACGGAAGCGACATCGGTCTCGGGCAAGACCTCAGCCGTCGATGGGACGGGCGTCTCCGCGGCGGCGACACCCACGTCGGCGCTCGGGTCGTTCACGGTTAATGTCAGCCAGCTGGCGACGGGGACAACGGCGAAGGGCACCGTGCTCTCGGCGGCTGTGGACCAGGTCTCCGTCCTCAACAACTCGAACTTCAACATTCCCGTCTCGGCCGGCTCCTTCACGATCAAGACCGCCGCCGGGACCGCGACGGTCACGGTCGATCCGGCGACGCAGTCGCTCGACGATGTCGTGGCGGCGATCACCGCCACGGGCATCGGCGTGACCGCGACGGTGACGAACGACGGCAACGGGCGGCCGAACCGCATTTCGCTGAGTTCCGTGCAGGGGGCGATCTCCCTCGGAGCGGGCGGCGACACCTCGAACTTCTTGCAGGCGACGAACCTCGTGGCATCGCCCGGGACCACGACGCGGACGAGCACCTTCGACCTCGCGCGGCTCAACCCGGCGGCGAAGATGGCCAATGCCTCGTTCCTGGGCGGGCCGCCGGCGCCCGGCGCGCAGTCCTTCACGATCAACGGCGTGACCATCAACTACGACACGGCGGCGGATTCGCTGAACGACGTGATCGGGCGAATCAATGCGAGCACGGCGGGCGTCACGGCGCGCTACGACGGACAGACGGACACGATCACGCTCACGCAGGCCAAGACGGGCTCGCTCACGATCACGCTCGCGGACAACGGCGGCGGCGACTTCCTCACGAAGACGGGTCTTCTGGCGGCCACGCAGACGATGGGCACCAACGCGCAATACAGCATCGATGGCGGCGCCACCCAGTATTCGGATTCGAACACGGTGACGGTGAACGGCAGCACGCTGACGCTCACGGCGACGACGGCGACCCCCGCGCGCGTGACCGTCAGCCAGGACACGGCGAGCGCGCTCACGGCAGTCAAGAACTTCGTGGCCGAGTACAACGGCCTGATGGACGCGATCACCGCCGCGACGAAGAACAACGGCAAGGACATCACGACCTCGGGCTCACTCGTCGGCGATTCGAGCCTCTCGGCGGTGCAGTCGAGCCTGCGATCGATCGTCACGAGCGCGGGCACGAACCTCAGTGGCAACTTCGCTACGCTGGGCCAGATCGGGCTGTCGTTCGGCGCGGTCGGTTCGGCACTCGGTTCGACGAACAAGCTCGTGCTCGATGAGGCGAAGTTCAAGTCGGCGCTGGCGAGCGACCCGGGCTCCGTGCAAGCGGTGCTGAGCCAGCAGGAGTTGACGGCCACGCTCGCACCGGCGGGGACGGGCTCGCTGGCGAGCCTGAGCGGCACGTACTCGGGGGCGAAGGCTGGCACCTACGCCATCAGCGATGACGGCCTGGGGACGCTGACGGCAACCTTCACGCCCGCGGATGGCGGGCCAGATGTCGTCACGACCGGCGCGATCACCGCCGGGGGCACGAACAGCACGCTCATCCCGGGGATCACGCTCCAGGCCGGGCCGGCACTGCAGGCAGGGACGCACAGCATCTCTGTGGCGGCTTCGCGGCAAAGCGTGGTCAAGCGCATCCAGGGTTACCTCGAGGTGCAGGCGGGCGCGGGCGGCGCGCTCACGAAGCGCCAGGAGACGTACGACAAGCGGCTCGCGGACATCGTGAAGCGCCAGGACCAGATTCAGTCGGCGATCGACAAGGAAATGGAGATACTGCGCCGGAAGTTCACGGCGATGGAGCAGGCGCAGGCACGCGCGCAATCCATCACCAGCGCCCTGAGCAACGCCATGGCGAAGATCTCGGCAAGCGACAAGTAGCCCGGGTCGGGTGAATCCCGATGTCGAACCGGAGCCCGGTTGCCGACGATCTTGATGGCTGACAACGCCATTCACCAGGGAGCACCGATGACCACTGAAGGGTACAACGCCTATCGCACCGTCGGGACGACGACGGCGGACCCGGTAACGCTCACCACGATGCTGTACGACGGGGCGCTCAAGGCGCTGCGCCGGGCGCGCATGTTCGCGGAGCAGCAAGAGACGCAGCGCTACTTCGACGAGACGGGCCGGGCACACCTGATCGTGGGCGAACTGCTCGCGACGCTCGATGTGGAGCAGGGCGGGGAACTGGCCCGGAACCTCTCGGCGATCTACGTCTACTGCATGCGCTGCATCATCGAGGCCTCGCCCGCCGACACGGGCAAGCTGCTGGAAGCGGAGCGCCACATCGGACGCATCGCCGGCGCCTGGCGGCAGGCGACCGACGAGCTGCGCACGCAGACTGCGAGCGCGATGGCGGCCGAGGCCGTGGCCTGATGCCGACCGTCGGCGATGCGCGGGACGCGGGCCAGGAGCTGCTGGAATGCCTCACACGGGGAGAGTTCGAACAGTACCTGGTGGCGGAAGAGGCCTACTTCGCGCTCTGCACGGACGTGCTCGGACGGACGTTGACCCGGGCCGATGGCGAAGGGCTGCGCGCGCTGATGAAGGTGCAGGCGGCCATCGAAGAGCAGTTGTCCGTCCTTTCGCGCGGAGTGGCCGCGGAGATGGTGCGGCTGCGGCGGCGCGGCCAGGCATCGAGGGCGTACGTCCCCGCACCGCTCCGGGAAGCTGCGGAACTCGCGCGGGGCTAACACTCGCGCATTGCAGGGGAATCGACGGCGGGCTTTCGGGCCCGCCGTTGTGCGTGAATCCGAACCTGGGAATTGTCACCAATTGGGACTGCAACTGCCTCCGGCGCGGACCCGCCCGTTCGTTCAGGCAGGGGTGCCGGTGCCGATACTTCACCCAGACGCGCTCGATTGATGGCGCGCTGGAGGCGGCGGTGGCGACGGGACGGTTCAGCCTCGGGGGTTCGAATCTCGCGTTCGTGGCGATGGTCGCGATGGCGGGAGCGATCGCCTGGTACGGCAGCACCAGCGCCCGCGGCGGCGGCCCCCAACCGGCGGCCGAGACGGCCACCATCGCCCCGGCGGTGGCCGCGAGCCAGCTCTCGCAGTCGCGCGAGCTGCCACGGGGCAGCCTGCCGACGCGGTTGCTCGTGCCCAGCGCGGGCATCGACACCGGCGTTGTCGAAGTCGGCGTGGTCGTGGATAAGGGGCGTGCGACGTGGGAGACCGCCTGGCGCGCCGCCGGCCACCACATCGATTCCGCCCGCCCGGGCCAACCCGGGAACGTCGTCATCACCGGGCACGTCTCCGTCGCCGACCGCGGCAACGTGGCGGTGTTCAAGACGCTGGACAGGGTGCGCCCCGGCGACATCATCGAGATGCAGACGGGCGACGAGGTCTACAAGTACGCGGTCACGAAGGTGAGCACCGTCGAGCCAAGCGCCATCAACGTGCTGCGTTCGGACCACCAATCGACGGTCACGCTCATCACCTGCACGCCGGACCTGAAGCAGCGGCTGGTGGTGACGGGAACGCTTGTCTGAGCGGCGGGACATTGAGAGGGCCCGGCGGCGGGCGTAGTATGTCAAGAGAGGTAGCGCGATGCCAGACGTAGGCCGGACAAGGACGACGGGCGTGAGCGGCGTGGTATACGACTTCAGCCGGGCACAGGCGCGGCGCGCGGCGGCGACAGCGGCTCAGCCCGCGGACTCCGCCGGCATCAGCGAGGACGCGCGCGAGCTCGCACGGGCACGCGAAGTGGTGGAAGCCGCCCCGGACGTCCGTCCGGAGCGCGTGCGTGCGCTGCAACAGCAGATTCGCAACGGAAGCTACAACCCGGACCCGCGCGAAGTCGCGAAGCAGATCCTGGAGCGCGGGCTCTAAGGCCCAAACGGTGACGCTGGCCCGGTTCGCGCCGGGCGGCGATGGCGGACGCTCACGCGTCCGCCGTTTCATTGCCCCCCGGGAGGTGCTCAGCGGCCGCGGAACGACGGGTCGTGGCGGTCGATCCAGGCGTCGGCGAATCGGTGCTGGTAGCCGTCGGAGGCATCGAGCGGGAAGCCGCGAACGTAGGGCCACGCGAGGGCCACAACGCGTTCGCTGACGAAGTTCACGCCGAGGTTGAGCGCCAGCAGCTTCCGCTGGATGTCGTAGCCGATGGCCCGCCGGCGCGGCTCATCGAGTTCCTTGCGCTGGGCATCGATGAGGCCATCCAAGTCGCTGCTTCGGAGGGCGAAGCTGTTCTTGGTTCCCGAGCTGTGGAAGTACGGGTACACCCAGTCGTCGAGGTCGATCCAGCCGTTATCGGGCCCGGCAACCCACGGAGCGTTGCCGCTGAGCATCCGCCCGACGAGTTCGCCAATGGGGACGGGGTAGATAGCGATGGAAAGATCGAGCGTGGCCTTGAGCTGCTGGCGAATCAGGCTGCCGAGCCCGAGATTGGCCTCGGCATCGTCGGGCACGAACAGCGCGAGGTCCGTCTCGGGGAGCTTCTTCTCGGACTTGAAGGCGGCAAGCAGGGCGCGGGCCTCGGCGATGTCCTGTTCGCGGCCGGAGGCGCCGGCGCGGTAACCGGCAACGTTCGTGAGCTCGGACTGGGGAAGCGTCCAGCGCGTCATCGGCCAGGAGACCCACGGGTTGAGGTCGCCCGACCCCGCGAACCACTTCTGGATCATCTCGCGGCGGTCCACGGCGGCGGCGACGGCGTTGCGGAAGCGGGCGTCGTTGTAGGGGAACTGCGGCTCAAAGAAACGCATGCCGTAGAACAGCGAGTGGCCGACCGTCGTCTCCTGGAGCTGGGGGACGGCGCGCTTGAGCTTCTCGGCCTGCGGGCGGCCGACGAAGACGGCATCGAGCTTCTTCGTGCGCAGGCCGGCCTCGAGCTCATCCGTATCCTTGGGCTGGACGACCGTCAGGCCATCGAGGTAGGGGCGCGCGTTCCCGCCGTGCCAGCCGGGGTTCCGGGAGACGCTCGCGAACTTGCCGTCCTGCCATTCGACCCAGCGGAATGGGCCGCTGCCCACCTGCGTATCGAAGGTGAAGGCGCTGGCGGAGAGCTCTTCGGGAATGATGAACGCATTGACATCGGCGAAGAGCCCGAGGGCGGCCGCCATCGGCGCGGCCAGCTTCACGACCACCGT
>JAYRRO010000231.1:0-42262 GCA_041910095.1 Dehalococcoidia bacterium | reverse complement strand
GCCGGACTGGTGGGCGGCGGCTCCGTCCCCAAGCCGGGCGAGATTACGCTCGCCAACCGCGGCATTCTCTTCCTCGATGAGTTGCCCGAGTTCGATCCACGGGTGCTCGAGGTGCTTCGGCAGCCGCTGGAGGACCGGATCGTGACGATTAGCCGGGCGCGGAACTCGGTCACCGTCCCGGCGAACTTCTCGCTCGTCGGCGCGCTCAATCCCTGCCCCTGCGGGTATTACGGCGACCCCACGCGGAACTGCGTGTGCCCGCCGCCCGTGGTCTCGCGGTACCAGCGCCGCATCTCCGGCCCGCTGCTCGACCGCATCGACCTCTTCGTCGATGTGCCCCGGGTGGAATACGAGAAGCTCGCGGCAGCGGCGGGCGCAGAGCCCTCAGCCAGCGTTGCGTACCGGGTGGCCGCCGCCCGCGACCGCCAGCACGCACGCTTCGGCGATGGCTCGCGGTTGACTGCCGAAATGGACCCACGGCAGGTGCGCGAACACGCACAGGACCGCCTGGAGAACGGCGCGGGCGAACTCCTCCGCGTGGCGGTCAAGCAGCTCGACCTCTCGGCACGCGCGTTCCACCGCCTCCTGAAGCTCGCGCGCACGATCGCGGACCTCGCGGGCAGCGATTCCGTCGCCCAGGCGCACGTGGCGGAGGCGATCCAGTATCGCGAGCGGGTCGCCTGACAATCAGCCCGGCCGCGGCACCCTCGCGGACCCATGCACGGCCGTCCAGGCTTCCGCCATGGCGGCGCCTTCCTGCCGCCCCATCGCCCCGGAGCCGCGCGCGCCTTTGTGCACGCCGTCGCCGCCATGGATGTCGCGGTCTTCCTTGCTCTTGCGAGCACCGGTGCCAACGTAGGCGACGTGCAGTTGCCGGCAGAGCCGCTCGATGGCGCCTTCCACCTCATCACGTCGCGCGGTGAACCGTTCGTAGTAGCCCTCGAGCGCCTCCTCGTTCAGACGCCCGCCGCCCGTCCCCTTCACCAGCAGGACGATGTCCTCGTGTGCCGCAATCCGCCGGATGACCGTCTCCATGCGCTGGATGATGAGGGCGGTATCGAACGGCGTGTCTCCGCCGATGATGCGATGGGCGACACGCCGCCCGAGCTTGAACCAGCGCCGGTGCGCGAACCGGGGATCGGCCGCCGCGGCCGTGCTCGCGCGCGCGAGTGGGCGGCCCGCGCGTCCCAGCAGCCGCTCAATTCGCCGCGGCACCGATTCGTAGCCGTACCAGAACCACGTCACCTTCAGGAACACGAAGTCTGGCCGGTATTCGTCGATCCAGCCCGCCACCAGGTCTGGGAGGTCGGCGGTTGGCCAGATTGGGCGGGCGATCGTTTCGACGGGTTCGCCGGCCGCCTCGGCGAGGATGGCCCCCGCCACGTGGTAATTCCGCTCGGCGTCGGGAATCCCCGGCGAGACATCGTCGCTGTTGCCGAGTCGTAGGACACGCATCAGCTCATTAAGGGCACGTCCGCACATCCGGGCAACGGCGAAACGTGACCCGCATCACGGCCCAGTCGCCGGGCAGCACCCGGGGAGTGTTCATCCTCCCCCCGGGGCTGCCCCTGGGAACCGGGAACCGGAACTACCCGGCATACCCGCGATCGCGCTCCTGCTTGAACTCGTTCCAGCCCTTCTCCTGGCGGATGCGGTGGCGCTCTTCGGCGACGGCGTCCTTCTGGCCGCTGAGGGCGCGCATCGCCTCGTCCTGGTTCCACGCCAGGCCGTCGCGGATACCGGCGAGTTCGTAGGCACGGTTGGTGAGCGCCTTGTTCAGCCGCACCGTGCTCTGGGGCAGCGACGCGAGTTTCTTCGCGACCGCCTCGGCCGTCGCCTCCAACTGGTCGTCCGCCACGACGCGGTTGACCATCCCCAGCCGCAGCGCCTCCTCCGGGATAACCACTTCGCCGAGGAGCAGCAGCTCTTTCGCGCGCTTCATGCTTACGAGGTAGGGCGTGATCAGGAAGGGCGGGGGGAACCCGTGCCGGATCTGGATCTCGCCGAAACGCGCCGTCTCCGAGGCGATGGTGAGGTCACAGGCGCCGGCGAGTTCGCAGCCCTGGCCAACGGCGTGGCCACGAACGGCCGCGATCACCGGCTTGGAAAGCCCCCAGATCCGGCCCTGGACCTCGGGTCCCCCGGGAGCCGGCTGGTCATCCGGGTAGAGCCCGGCCCACATGTCGCCTCCGGCGCTGAACGCCCGCCCGGCACCGATGAGGACCGCGACGCGCGCCTCCTCATCCGCCTCAAGCCGGTCCAGCGCGGCCATGAGCAGGCGTTGCACGTTCTTGTTAAGGGCGTTGAGCACCACGGGCCGGTTGAGGGTGATCCAGGCGACGTTGTCGCGCACTTCGTAGAGCACATCGTCCGCCGACGGCGGCGGGATGGCGATGCCGTCCGGGGTCTTTTTCCAGGTGCTGGTGTCGGGCTCGGCCACGGGGGCCTCCTTGGGATCGTTCGAATGGCGAAAAGCATCGCCGCCGCCGTGAGTGCGGGCAATGCGCGAACGAATGGGAGCGCCCTCCAGCCTATGGGATGACGAATGGTCCGCCCTGGACCATCGCGCCCGCGGCGAGCAGCGCATCGACCTCCGCTGGCGTGAAGCCGTGCTCCGTGAGCAGTTGCGTGCTGTGCTCCCCGAGGCCCGGTGCCTGCTTCGGACCCTGCCGCTGGGTTCGGCTGAACAGCGCGTACTTCCCGGCCACCCAGACGGGGAGCCCGCCAGCGAAGTCCGACTGCTCGACCGCGCCCTGGGCGAGGTATTCGGATACGGTCGTCAACTCGCGGTTCATGCGCGCGGGCGCGGCCGCCACTCCGGCGTCGGCGACGACCGCGACGGCTTCATCGCGCGTCAGCTTCGAGAAGGAGGCCGCGAGGGCCTCCGCCGTGGCCGCCTCGTCCAGCTCCCGGCCGTTCGGCAGCAGGTGCGCGGCGGCGAGGCGGGCACGGTCGCCCTCCGCCGTGGCCTGCAGGCGAAGGAATCCGTCGCTGGCCGCGTAGTACCGGTCGAGCGCCGACGGCCCCTGGTAGTCCGTGCCGCCGATACGCGCGGGCGGGCGCCCGTCGTACCGGACGAGTTCGCCGGACTGGAACATCACGGACTGCGCGGCGAGCGACGTGGTCACGCCCTGGCCCTCCCCCGTCCGGAGCCGGTGCAGGAGCGCGACCACGGCCCCGAGCGCGGCCGTGGCGGCACTGGCGACATCGTTAACGGGCACGGCGAAGAAGACGGGGTCGCCATCGCCGCCCTGGGCCACCATCATCCCGCTGGCCGCCTGCAGGAGCGGATCGAAGCCGGGTTCACCCGCCATCGGTCCTGCGTGACCATACCCGTTGACGGTCACCGTGATGATGCGCGGGTTCACCTCCTTCAGCGAGTCCCAGTCGATGCGCAGGCGCTGCAGCACCCCGGGCCGGTAGTTATCAACCACCACGTCGCTGTTGGCCACCAGCCGGAGGAAGGCATCGCGGCCCTCCTTCTTCTGCAGGTCGAGCGCGATGCTCCGCTTGCCGAGGTTGTACCCCACGAAGCCCGCGCCGGAGGAGCGGAACGTGTCCCCGCCCAGCGGTTCAACCTTGAGCACGTCGGCCCCGAAGTCGGCAAGGATGGAGCCCGCGTAGGTGCCCGCGATGATCGCCCCCAGGTCCAGCACGCGGAAACCGGCGAGCGGGCCGGGGCCGGGCGCCTCACCGCCGGTGGGCCGGAGGGGTGAGGTATGCGGGTGCGGCTCGCCGGTCGCTCCGAGTGCCGGCGAGGGCGTTCGCAGCGTCGCTGGCGAGGCGGGAAGGTTGATGGGGATGCCGGGCATGCTCACGCGCCCGACATTCGGGTCATCCAGCGTGGCCCACATGCCGATGGCCGGGATCTGCGGGTGCGCCAGCCACGTCTCGCGGTCCCAGACCGGTCCGCAGGGGCAGCCACCGCCGGCGATGATCGTGAGCCACTCCGCGGCGGGTTTCGTGCGCATGACCGCCTCGATGCGCTCCGAAACCCACGGCATGTTCTCGGGCAGCCACATCATCGCCGGTTCGCCGCCGATGCGCGGGTCGATGAGTAACTCCTCGAGCAGCCCGACCGCCGTCAACAGCGCGACGCGGAAGGCCGGTGTCAGACCGGCGGCGAAGATCCACTCACCATCGGCGCACTGGTACAGCCGGTACGTAGGTGTGCCGCCGGTCGGTGGTCCCTTGGGCCGCGGCGGGTCGCCCGTGCGATGGGTGACACCGCCGGTGGTGGCGGCGAGCGCGGCCTGGATGCCGCCCACGGTCACGGCCTGCCCGCGGCCTGACCGCTGGCGTTCGATGAGCGCCGAGACGATGCCGCTCGCGCCCATGACCGCCTGCATGTACAGCACGTGCGGGATCACCGGGTCGACCGGCACCGGTGTCTTTGCGAACTGGCTCATGCCGATACCGGAGGCGGCGCAGAGCAGCTCGATCGACTCCACGGGCAGTGGCCACGAGGGCGTGTGGAGGTACGCGAGCGCGGGGTTGAGCTTCGTCATGGAAGCCGGGTCGAGGCCTGCGGTTTCGAGGACATCCAGGGGCTGCGAGAACACGCAGCCGTCGGCCGTCGCGAGCAGTTCGCGAAGGCGCGCGGCATCCGCGGGGACGCGGATGTCGAGCACGAGGCCCTGCTTGTTCCGGTTCCAGAGCGGGAATCCCGGGTTCGCACGGCCGCGTTCACCACCCGGCGGCTCGACTTTGATGACTTCGGCGCCGAAGTCCGCGAGGTGCATCGCCGCCATCGGGCCGGCGAGCCCCTCACTGCAATCCAGGATGCGGAACCCATCAAGCGGCGCTGTCATCCGTGCCCCCTCACGTCGAAACTCGGCACCCGCCGGCACACCGTGAGTGCCTACAGGAAGCGCGCGTGACGGTCAAACGCGAGGGCCGCTGTCCCCCCGGATCCGGGCAATCCAGGCTAGGCCGGTCCGTCGGCTGCGACACCTTTCGCGATGAGCGCGGCCACACCATCGGCATCGAGCCCCGCCTTGCCGAGGATCTCCGCCGTGTGCTCACCCGGCCGCGGCGCACCCCTCTGCGGCCTGCCGGGCGTGCGCGAAAGCTTCACCGGTGTGCCCGAGACCGTGAGGCTCGCGCCCGTCCACGTCGGCAGGTCGACGAGCATGCCCCGGGAGTTGACCTGCGGGTCGGCGACCACCTTGTCGACCGTGTTCAGTGGCCCGATCAGGCAGAAGTCGCTGAGCTGCTCCTGCCACTCCGCCTGGGTCTTCTGGCGGAACGCGTTGAAGAGAATGGGCTCGAGTTCGGGGTAGTTCTTCGTGCGCCCGGCATTCGTGGCGAAGCGCTCGTCCGTCACCAGCTCGTCGCAGCCAATCAGGGCGCAGAACATCGCCCAGTTGTGGTCCTTCACATTCGCGAGCACCACCCAGCCGTCCTTGGCCGGGAGCGCCTGGTGGGGAGTCGCGAGCGGGTGCCGCAGGCCCACCGGGCCGGGCACCTCGCCCGTGGAGGTGTAGCGCACGATGGCGTTCTCCATGAGCGCCACCTGGCAGTCGAGCATCGCGACATCCACATGCTGCCCGAGGCCTGACTTTGAGCGTTCCACGAGCGCTGATAGCACGCCGATGGCGGTATACATGCCGCCCGCCATATCGCCGATGGAGTAGCCGGCGCGCGCCGGGGGTCCGCCATCGTGGCCGGTCATGCTCATGACGCCGCCCATGCCCTGCACGATCGCGTCGACGGCGCCGCGCGAACGGTAGGGCCCCGAATGCCCGAAACCGGACGTCGAGGCGTACACGAGCGCGGGGTTGATCTGCCGCAGGGTCTCGTAGTCGAAGCCAAGCTTCGCCATCGTGCCGGGGGAGAAATTCTCGGTGAGCACGTCGACGTCGCGCACCAGGCTGTAGATGACCGCTTTCGCCTCGGGCGCCTTGAGGTCCAGCATGATGCTCTTCTTGCCTCGGTTTACGCTGAAGAAGTAGGTGCTCACGCCGTGGACGTAGGGCCCCTGGCCACGTCGCGTCTCGTTCTGGCCGGCCGTCTCGATCTTCCACACCTCGGCGCCCATATCGGCGAGAATCATCACGCCGTAGGGGCCGGCCAGCGCCCACGTAAAGTCCAGGACTTTGATGCCGTAAAGGGGACCAGGCATGGCGACCTCCAGGTATTTCGTTAGCGGCCGGTGACGCGCCTCGTGGCGTCGCGGAAGCGGTCCACCTGCTCGGGGCTGCCGCGCAGGCGGCGGTTGGCTTCGTCCTCCATGGCGGAGGCCCCGGCCGAGAGCGTGGCCGCGTCGATCACGCGCTTGGTTTCGCGCACGGCGGCGGCGGAGTGGCTGGCGATGGTCTCGGCGAGCGCCCACGCGGCGGGCAGGAGCTCCGCCTGCGCGTACACCTCGGTCACGAGCCCGTAGGCGCGGGCCTCGGCCGCCGTGAACTTGCGCGCCGTGAAAATCAACTCCTTCGCGCGTTCGGCGCCAACCAGCCTAGGCAGCGTGGCGGCCGCCACGACGAGGCCGTATTCGGCGCCCGGCAGGCGGAACGTGGCGTTTTCGGCCGCCAGGCGGATGTCGCACGCGATGGCCAGCCGCGCGCCACCGCCGTAGCAGTAGCCGTTCACCGCGGCGATAACGGGCATGGGCATCGTCGCGGGCCGCGCAATCGCCGACGATGCGCGCCGCGGCCGCTCCTGCGTCTCGACGCCGCTCATCTCGAGCATGTCGCCGCCGGCGCAGAACGCCTTCTCGCCGCTCCCCGTCAGGATGACGCAGGCGACCTCGGGATCGTCCGCGGCGCGCGTGAAGGCGTCATCGAGAGCGGCGTTCAGGGCCGCGCTCAGGGCGTGATGGCGCTCCGGCCGGTTGAGCGTGAGCAGCACCACGCCGCCACGCCGTTCTTCCAGGACCAGGGGTTCGGATTCAGTCATAGGCGGGCGCAGTCTACCCGCCAATGCCATGGATTGCGCAAGGATGTGGGCTATCGCCGCGGGCGCAGGGCGTAGATTGAAACGTGCTCCACTTCGGCCAACCGCTCGCCGCTGCCCGCGGTCACGTTCACGGTGAACGTGATGTAGCGGTCCCCGTTCCGTTCGGAAAGGCCGACTACTTCGCCGCTCACGGTCGCCTTCGTCCCCACCGCTGCCACGGCGAGCACCTTCATGTCCGATGAGACGTGGACGCCCGCGGTGTAATGGAAGGTTTCGTGGATGAGCCGGCCATAGGCGGCGAGGTAGATCCCGGGGGGGACCAGCGCGCGGCCATCCACGATGTACCCCTCGGCGCGCTCCCCGGTCTTGTCCAGGAACGCCTGAACGAATGGGGCGTCGAACGTGACCTCGTAGGGGTTCAGCGGCGTGCCGGGGCGGGCGGTCTCCTCGGTCAGGGGCGGCAGTGTAGCGTGGCCGGCCATCAGTTGCCCCCCACGGTGCAGGACGCCTGCCCGATTGCCGCGATGTCACCCTCGGGCGTGATCACGCGGAGTTCGACGGTCACGCGCGAGCCGTTCGCGGCCGAGGGCGGTTCCACCACCGTGCCCTCGATGCTCACTTCGCCGCCTTCGTACACGGGCCGCCGCAGCCGGCCGCTCAGGGTCGACCCGGCGAGCCAGTTCGCGCCGAACGATTCGAACATCAGGCGGCTCATGTAGGCGAGGATGGTTGAACCTGAGACGAGCCCGCCGCGGTAGCCCATTTCGCGCGCCTTCTCGTCGTCGTGGATGCTGCCTTTGGACTCCGCCGCACTGTTGATCGGCAGCAGGCGAATTGGCGTGAGGGTAGCGTCGCGTTCGAGCATCTCGGGCATGGGACCTCCCGGGGCCGGGGGCCCCGTCGCGGGTTTGCGCCATGGTTGGCCGCCCACATCGGCGCGTCAACGGGCTGTGTTCGAATCCATCATTCGAGATTTCCGAGCGAACTACGCCCCGTGAGCTGCGAACGAGCGCATTCACGCGTAGAATCCGCAGCCACCGGCGAGCGAGACACGAGCAAGAGGCGTCGGCGAGGCCCCGAATCATGCGCATCGAAGCGATCAACTCGTTCGCCCACCTCGTCCGCGCCGGGTCGTACCCGGCGGCCTCGGAGCAGCTCTTCCTCAGCCCGACGACCATCTACGGGCACGTCAAGAGCATCGAGGAAGAGCTCCAGGCGACGCTCGTCCATTTCAACGGCCGGAAGCTGGAACTCTCGCGTGCGGGTGCGCGGTTCTTCGTGTTCGCCGAGAAGATGCTCGAGGAGCGCCAGCGCATGGAGCGCGACATCCTCGGGCTCGCGCGCTCGGACGCCGCCCGCCTCCGTGTCTCCAGCCTGCACGGACCCAGCATCCACCTCCTGCCCCCGGTCATCGCGGCGTTCCACGCCACCCACCCCGATGTGACGGTGACGGTGAGCGCCAACGGCGTCGGCGAATGCGAGGCTGCGCTCGTCAGCGGACAGGCGGACCTGGCCATCCTCAACGACCTTCACGAGGACGAACTCTCCGGTCCCTACGGTGCGACACCCCTCTACGAGGACACCGTCGAGCTCGTGATCCGGTCGGACTACTACGAGCCCCCCGACGTGCGCTTGCTGGAGCGGTACCCCCTGGCGCTCCAGCCCAGCACGAGCGGGTACCGCCAGCAGCTCGAACGCTGGGCGCGGCGCGAGGGCATCACGATCAAGGCGGCGTTCGAGCACACGTCGTTCGATGGCCTCCTTTCGTTCGTGATGCAGGGCGGTTGCATCGGCATGCTGGGCGGTTACGTGCCGAGGCTCACACCCGTGGGCGAACGGCTGCACGTTCTCGAACTGCCGAACTTCTCCCTCCGGCGGCGGGTGATGGCACTGCATCCCGCGCGGCTCGACCCCCTCACGAGCGAGTTCCTGGCATTCTTCCGCTCGTATTTCGGAGGTGGTCCATTGGCCGTTGCTTCTGATTCCTCGAACGGACGGGCCGAAATTCTCTGATGGCCGCGCCCCCCGGGCGCTGGTAGAAATCGGCCAGCGGCGGCGCGAGCGGTTACGCACGGACCGGTGTAACCACCGTTCCCCGCGCCGCTCGAGGGGGGAGAACCATGCCAGCAAGTCGCATTTCGCGCCGGCGCGCGCTCCAGGGCTTTGGCGGTGGCGCGGCCGCGTTTGGCGCGAGCGTCCTTTTCGGGGCCTGCGGCGGCGGCGACGATGATTCGAGCAGCGGCGGCGAAGGCACGCCGGCGCACGCCGATACCCGTGCCACCGCCGTCCCCAGCGCTACCGCGAAGACGGGCGGTACCCTGCGCGTCGCTCTCTCGGGCGACCCGACCGGTCTCGACCCGAGCACATCGCGCGGTGGCAACGACCACAACTGGCTCTACAGCATCTTCGACAACCTGGTGAGCAACGACCCGACGTTCCAGGTTTCGAAGGGCATCGCCGAGAAGTGGGAGGTCGTCGATGACCTCACCGTCACCTTCACCGTGCCCGCCAGCGGCATCACCTACCACGATGGCACGGCCTACAGCGCGCAGGACATCAAGGCCACGATCGACCGCCACCTCGACCCCGCGACGAAGTCGTTCGCGGCCGGGTCCCTGGGCAGCGTCGACAAGGTCATTGTCTCGGATTCGACGCACGTCACCTTCAAGCTGAAGACGATCACCGCCTCGCTCTTCGCCATCCTCGGCGACCGCGCGGGCATGATCCTTTCGCCCACGGCGGTGCAGAAGCTCGGCGAGGACTTCACGAACAAGCCCGTGGGCTCGGGGCCGATGAAGCTCGACAACTGGGCGGTGGGCGCGTCGCAGAAGATGTCGAAGTTCGCCCAGTACCGGAAGCAGGGGTACCCGTACCTCGACGGCATCGACGTCCAGATCGTGCCGAACTCCTCGGTGCAGTTCGCGAACCTGCGCAGCGGCAACACGGACCTCATCCAGCTCGGCCAGAAGGACGTGGACGCGGCGAAGAAGGATTCGTCCATCCAGTTCGTGCAGTGGCCGAGCACCGGATACACGCAGGTCAACCTCAACATCTCGCAGAAGCCGCTGAACGACATCCGCATCCGCCAGGCCATGACGTACGCGCTCAACCGCCAGGCGATCCTCGATGGCATCTACTTCGGCGTGGGCACGCTGGCCAACGGGCCGATCACGCAGGCGCTCTGGGCCTATAACTCCAACCTGAAGCCCGTTGGGGAGGACCTGAAGAAGGCGAAGGAGCTGGTCACGGCAGCCGGGTACCCGAACGGGATCAGCTTCGACTTCCTGATCACCGCGAGCGAGGAGAACACGCCCCTGGCCGAGATGCTCAAAGCCCAGTGGGCACGCGTCGGCCTCAACGTCAACATCGTCGTCGTCACGGCCACGCAGGCCACGACTGATTACCGCGACCAGAAGTACCCGTTCTTCCTTACGGGCTTCTCGGGCCGTGCGGACCCGGACCTCACGATTTTCGATAATTTCCACAGCACGGGCGCGTTCAACCGCGCCTCATTCAACAAGTCCTACACGAAGGAAGAGAGCCAGGTTTCGCTCGACCAGAAAATCGAGAAGGCGCGGCAGGTCTATGACCAAGCCCAGCGCAAGGCCCTCTACGACGACATCCAGAAGCAGATCGTCGAGAACGCGCACGGCATCTTCTTCACGCACCAGTCGAATCTCGTGGGGCTCAGCAAGCGCGTCCGGAACTTTTCGAACTACGGGGACGGCAAGCTCCGCCTCCACGAAGTCTGGCTCGACGGATGAGCGGCTACCTCGTCCGCCGCGCGCTCAACGCCATCCCGCTCCTGCTCATCGTGACGATGGCGGTCTTCGCCCTCACCCACCTGAGCGGCGACCCGGTGGCGGCGATCGTGGGCGGCGGCGAGGTGGCTTCCAACCCCGAACTCGAGGCCCGCATCCGTCACGACCTCGGTCTCGATGACCCGCTGCCGGTGCAATACCTCAACTGGCTCAAGGGCGCCGTCCAGGGCGACCTCGGCCGCTCCATCCAGACGCACCGGCCGGTGCGCGAAGCGCTGGCCGACCGCCTGCCCACGACGCTTCAGCTGGCGCTCTGCGCGTGGGCCATCGGCATTTGCATCTCGCTTCCACTTGGCGTCATCGCCGCGGTGCGGCAGAACACCTGGGTGGACCACGGCGCCACCGTCCTCGCGCTCAGCGGCGTCGCCGTGCCCAGCTTCTGGATGGGGCTGATGTTCATCCTCGTGTTCGGCGTGTGGCTGGGCGTGCTGCCGCCGTCCGGCTTCGTCTCCCTCACCGACGATCCGCTCAGGGCGACGCAGTACCTTGTGCTGCCGGCGTTCACGCTGGGCGTACACCAGACCGGGTCGCTTACGCGCCAGATGCGTTCGGCCATGGTCGAGGTGCTGAACCAGGACTACGTGCGCACGGCGCGCGCGAAGGGGCTGGTGGAGCGCAGCGTGGTCATCCGCCACGGCGTGCGGAATGCCATGCTCCCCGTGCTCACAGTCCTGGGGCTGCAGGCCGGCGCGCTAGTCGGCGGCACCGTCGTCGTCGAGCAGGTGTTCGCCATCCCCGGGATGGGGCGGCTTGCGCTGACGGCGGTGCTCCAGCACGACATCCCCGTCGTCCAGGGCTTCGTCCTTGTCGCGACGCTCGCCGTCGTCTCGGCCAACCTCGTCACCGATGTCATGTACGGCGTCCTCGACCCGCGGATCCAACATGGCCGTTAGCCCGAGCATCCAGCAGATACCGCTGCGGGCTGCCGCGCCGGCCTTCCCCGCCCGCCTGCGCCGTTTGGCGCGGCGGAAGCCGGTGGGCGCCGTCGCGTTCTTCGTCATCCTCGCGCTGGCGCTCGCGGCGATCGCCTCACCCGTGCTCGCCCCCTACGACCCGCTCGAGCCGAACTACAGCGCGCTGCGCCAGGGACCCACGCTCGCGCACCCCTTCGGCACGGACCAGATCGGCCGCGACCTCCTCAGCCGGATCATCTACGGGACGCGCATCTCGTTCCTCGTTGGCGTGGTGTCCGTTGGCGTCGCAGTCTGTATCGGCACGCCCATCGGCCTCGCCGCGGGCTACTTCCGCGGCGCGATCGACGAAGTGCTGATGCGCGTCATCGATGGCATTTCCGCGTTCCCCAGCCTCGTGCTGGCGCTGGCTATCGTCGCGGTCCTCAAACCGAGCCTGATGAACGTGATGGTCGCGGTCGGGCTCACCTCGGTCCCCATTTTCGCGCGCCTGACCCGGAGCCAGGTGCTCTCCCTGCGGGAACGCGAGTTCATCCTCGCGGCGACGTCCACCGGCGCGAGCGACCTGCGCATCATGCTGCGGCACATCATGCCGAACGCCATGTCGCCGCTCATCGTGCAGGCGACGCTGGGGCTGGGCATCGCCATCCTCGCCGAAGCGTCGCTGGGGTACCTGGGCGTGGGCGTGCAGCCGCCGACGCCGACGTGGGGCGGCATCCTCAACCAGGGAGCACCCCTGATCGAGCGCGCGCCCTGGCTTTCCATCGCCCCGGGCGCGGCCATCTTCACCCTCGTCCTCTCGTTCAACTTGCTCGGCGACGCCCTTCGCGACGCGCTGGACCCCCGGCAACGAAAGGGCTGAGAGGCCGATGCGAGCAACCATCTCTCCTTCCAGGGAGCGCAGATCATGACCGATACCCCCCTCGCCGGGATCCGTGTGCTCGCGATGGAGCAGGCCGTGGCCCTTCCCTTCGCCACGCGCCACCTCGCGGACCTCGGCGCCGAGGTCATCCGCGTGCAGTCGCACAAGCGCGGCATCCAGTCGCTTGCGGAGATCGACCTGACACGGAACAAGCGCCAGCTCGCCATCGACCTGGCGACGGAGGGTGGGCCCGAAGCCTTCCGCCGCGTCGCGGCCTCGTGCGACATCGTCGCCCACAACTACACGCCGCGCGTTGTGCGGCAGTTCGGGATCGACTACCCGGGCATCCGGGCGGTCAAGCCCGACATCATTTATGTCTCTCTTACCGGCTTCGGGACGACCGGGCCATGGGGCGAACGGCCGCTATTCGGGCCGGGCGCCGAGGCCGTCGCGGGCCACAATGAACTCATCGGCGACGAGCATGGCTGGGCCGGAAGGCCGGGGACAATCGTGTACGCCGACAGCATGTGCGGCCTCAACGCTACCTTCGCGATGCTCGCGGCGATCGATGAGCGCGAACGCACGGGCCGGGGCCAGCACATCGATGTCTCGCTATACGAAACGGCCGTGTCGCACCTCGGGCCCGTGATGGCGGCCCGCGGCATGGGGGCGCAACCGCGCCGCTTCGGCAACGCCGACCAGGCGTTCGCGCTGCACGGGGTTTTCGCCTGTGCCGGCGTCGACCGCCACGTTGCCATCGCCGCTCGCCGGGGACAGGAGACGGCGCTCCGGGACGCACTCGGGATCCGTGACGTCTCCGAAGCTGCCGTCGCCACCGCCCTGCGCGACCGGGATGCCGCCGCGACCGCCGCGCTGCTGCAGACCCACGGCATCGCCGCGACGGTCGTCGCGGACGCGAGCGACCTCGCGACCGACGGGCATCTCTGGGAACGCGGCTACTTCGGGATCGCCGAGCGGACCTTGCCGGGGATCGCCGGCCAATACCCGCACGAAGGCCCCGCGTGGGGCCAAGGCCCGGGCGTGCCTCTCGCGGAGTCCCGCCCCGTCGGCGCTGACACCCGCACCATCCTGGCCGAACTCGGCGGCTACTCGGAGGCCGAGATCGACGCGTTGTACGGGTCCGGGGCGGCCGGCACGGCCCCCGCGCCACCCATAGCCCTGCACCCAGCCGACCACCAGACGCGCATCGACCGGGGGGAGCTCTCGCGCATCGACTCGGACCACGACGGCTGGCGCGCGCTCGCGGCACAGGCGGAGGGCGCGCGATGACGATGCGCGCACTCGACGTGACCACGGGAGTCGGGCCTGCCTACACCGGCAAGCTCCTCGCGGAAGTTGGCTGGGACGTGGTCAAGTTCGAGCCACCCGGCGGCGACCCCACTCGCCTGGAGACCTCGCGCTGGGGCGGCGCCGAGGGCGCGGCCTTCGCCTTCGCCAACGCGGGCAAACGGGGCGCCGCCGGTGATGAGCGCACCCTGCTCGCGCTCGCGCAAGCCGCGGACGTCGTGCTGGGGGATTTCTCGTCAGCGGGCGTCGCCGCCGCCGGACTTCCCGCCGACGCCTACCAGACGCTGGCCCCCCGACATGTGGTGACCTCCATCAGCGCGTTCGGCATCTCGGGCCCAAAGGCCGGGTGGGCAGCGACGGACCTGGTGGTGCAGGCGGCCAGCGGCCTGATGTTCCTCACGGGCGAACACGACCAGCCGCCGATGCAGCTACCGCCGTACCAGGGCGCGCTCATGGGGGGCGTGGCCGCAGCCTCGGCCACCATCGCCGCGCTGCTTGCCTCCCGCGCCGATGGCGCTCTCCGGCACACCGACGTCTCGCTCGTGGAGGCGCTGGCCTCGCACACCTACGGGCAGGTCAGCGCCTACGTCTATCGCGGCGAAGTCGCCCGGCGTGAGGCCCGCATCAAGGGTGGCCTGCGGATGGTCCCCGCCAGCGACAAGTTCGTGTATTGCGCGCCAGGCGCCGTCGCCACCATGCGCATGGACGGCATCGCGGTGCTCCTCGATGAACCGAAACTAGCCGAGGAGCGCTTCCAGACGGCCGAGGGGCGCATGCGCAACTACGACGAGTTCGTCGCCCTCTTCGTGCCGCCGTTCCAGCGCAAGACGGCGCAGGAATGGTTCGAAGCGGCGGAGAAAATGCACATGACCTTCGCGCTCGTGCAGACCATCGACGACCTCTTCGCCTGCCCGCAAATCGCCGCGCGCGAACTGCTGCGCGAAGTCGAAGGCCCGGGAGGCGTGCCGCTGCGCATCCCGGGGCGGCCGTTCCGGCTCGAAGGCGGGCCGGACCCGGTGACCCGCCCGGCGCCGCACGAGCCGGGCATCGATACCGCGGACGTCCTCGCCGACTGGCTCGGCGCGAAGTAATCGAAGGAGTGCAGTCATGCCGGCAACTCGGGAAGTCATCGAGAACCGCTTCACCGCCTGGATGGACAACCCCAACGACCCCACCATTTCCAACAAGATCCACGCCGCTGACGGTGCGAAGGAGTACGGATTCCAGGCCGCGCTCGTCGGTGGAGTGACCGTTTACGGGTGGTGCGTCCCCACCATTCTCCAGGCCGCCGGCGAAAGCTGGCTCGACCACGGTTGGGCCGAGGTCCACTTCCGCAGGCCCACCTACCCTGGCGACGAGATGACGATCCGCGCCACACCGCTCGATGACGGCTCCTGGGGGTTCGTCGCCGAGAAGCAGGGCGGCGAAGTGTGCATTCGCGGCCAGTTCGGGCTCGGCGATGCGCCCTTCAGCGACATCTTCGAACTCTCGAAGCGTCTGCCCGCCGACCCGCCGCTGGAAGAGCGCGAGTGGCTCACCCTCGAAAACGCGCCTGTCGGAAAGGACCTGCGCACGCTGCCCATCAACATCAGCGCCGAGGAGGCGCGCGAGACATCGCAGCGGCAGTTGCGCGAGACCAACCCGCTGTTCGTGGGCGAGAACCCGGTGCTCAACCCATCGCTGGTCGCTCGCCAGATGATGACGCTGCTCTCGTACACGATGGATTATGGCAAGCCGTCGATTCACGTCAGCAGCCACATCCAGAACCTCAAGCGTATCCCGGCGGGGGTTCCGCTCGCGCTCACGGGCCAGTACGTGAAGGCCTGGGCGGACCGCCACCATTACGGCGCCTTCGACGGTGACTACGTGTCCCCGGACGGCGCCATCGAATACGCGCGCATCCGGCACACGAACATCTTCCGGGTGGCGAAGAAGGACGAGTAGGCGCGCGCCGCCGTTCCCCCGGGGCCGCGGGCGGATTGGTTCGCCCGCGGCCTTTCCCCGCCCGGGGTTCGTCCCCGTATACTCATCGCGAGCAGGGGGATGAGATGAACCGGATCGAGATCGAAGTCAAACTGAACCGCGACCGCGCGTGGCTCCTGGAGACGCTCTCGGGGATGAGCGAAGCGGACCTCGCGGCGCCGCGCACACCCAGCGAGCACGACCCGGCGAAGAGCTGGTCCTTCGCCGACCATTTCATCCACACGACGCTCATCGAGCAGAACTGGAACGCGATGTTCCGCCGCCACATCGCTGGCGAAGCCGGCATGCAGCGTCCTGTCATCGAGGACGGCGAAGCGCAACCCACGGGCGATGTGATGGCCGTCATTCACCGCTGGACCGAGCGCTGGGCCGACAGCCACCGGGGCAAGCCCCTGGAGGAGCTCGCACGCATCGGGCTCGCGGTCCGCGCCGAAACGCTCGCCCTGCTCTCCGAACTCACGGACGAGCAGCTGGCGTCCGTCATCCCCGGTGCACCCTGGGCCGACGGCACGGTCGGGGGCATCATGGCGGCGAACGCCGACCACGGGCGCCGCCACTTCACCTGGGCGAAGGAAGGGACCCTCACCCCCCGTCCGGACTGACTATGCCCACGCGCCCCGCAGGAACTGGTCCACGAGCTGCTCGGAACAGCGGGCGTCAATCACTTCGCGGCTGACCAGGCGACGGTAAAACAGCGGCCCCGCGAGGCTGCTCACGGCGATGTCCACGTCCACATCGCGCCGGATTTCGCCCGCCCGGCAGGCATCGAGCAGGACGGCGCGCATCTGGCCCAGCGCGTCGGAGAGGAGTTCCTGGAGGAGGGCGTCGACTTCGCTGTCGCGCTCGGCGGCATCGATGATCCCGGGCAGCACCGGTGCCCACGGTGCTGCCCGGAGTCCTTCGGTCAGCGCGTTGACCAGCGCGATCAGGCGGTCGCGGAGGCTGCCTTCGGGCAGCCGGGACTGCCCATGGGGAACGAGATTGCGGAGCGCATCGAAGATTATGGCCGACCGCGAATCCCAGTGGCGATAGATGGTGGTCTTGGCGACGCCCGAGCGCTCCGCGAGCCGCTCGATTGTCACCAATGGAACTCCCCCTTCGACCAGCAGCTGCACCGCCGCACCCAGCACAGCAGTCTTCGACCGCTCGACACGCGGCCCGCTCGGAGATGCGCTTGAATGCGGGATGTCCGTGCCTCCTGGGGCGAGGGTCGGATATGAGGCGCATGATACCGGCGCGTATCGCGTATGAGCAGCAATGCGTTGGCGAATTTGCCGCCGGTCACGATTGCGACAGTTAGATTGGGCGGAAGCGGCGGAAACATCCGGTTTACCCGCTCCCGGTACGGTGGAGGCATCCCCGGCCGCGTCGCGGACGGAAGGAGGACTCATGCACATCGAAACCGCGCCCGAAGCGGCGCGTATGGCCGAACGGAAGCGCATCGCGCTCATCGCCCACGACAACCGCAAGCTCGACTTGCTGGACTGGGCGCGCTTCAACCGCGGCACCCTCGCCGCGCACGACCTCTTCGCGACGGGCACCACCGGCGCGCTCATCGAAGGAGAGCTTGGCATCCCCGTGACCCGTTTCCTCAGCGGCCCCCTCGGTGGCGACCAGCAGGTCGGCGCGGCCGTGGCCGAAGGACGTCTCGACTTCGTCATCTTCTTCTGGGACCCGCTCGAGCCCCAGCCGCACGATGTCGATGTGAAGGCGCTGCTGCGCATCGCGGTGGTCTACAACACCCCGATCGCGTGCAATCGCGCCACGGCGGACTTCATCCTCTCAAGCCCGTTGATGACCCTCGCCTATGAGCGCTACGCCATCCCGCAGGGGGAGGAATTCCCACGGAGGCGGGCCGCGGGTTAGGTCCCCGAAGCGAGGATATCGCGCACCCGCGCCACAACATCCGCAATGGGGACCACTTCGAAGCCAGGAGCGCGTCGCGCCTTCACCTCGACGCCACCCTTCTCGAGCGCGCGCGGGCTCACGGTCACCCGTGCGGGCATGCCCAGCAGGTCCGCGTCCTTGAACTTCACCCCGGCCGACTCCGCGCGGTCGTCGATCAGGCAGGTGAGCCCGGCGTCCAGCAGCGCAGCCTCGATGTTCGCGACCGCCGCGGCGACCGGAGCCTGGTCGAGGTTGAGTCCCACCAGGTGGACATCGTACGGGGCCACGCCCGCGGGCCAGGTGATGCCGTTGTCGTCGTGGTTCGCCTCAATGCAGGCCGCGAGCATGCGCTCGACGCCGATGCCGTAGCAGCCCATGACCGCGGGCTTGCGCTCGCCCTGCTCGTCCAGGTAGTACACGCCCATCGATTCCGAATAGATGGTCCCGAGCTTGAACACGTGCCCCATCTCCATCCCGCGCTTCACCTCAAGCGGCGTGCCGCAGGTCGCGCAGGCATCGCCGGCCCGGGCGAGGGCAATCTCCGCGACGATGTTGGCCTGCCAGTCGCGGCCGTGGTTCACGTTCCGAAGGTGGAAGCCGTCCTCGTTCGCGCCCGCCACAAGGTTCGGCGCTTCCACGGCGCTCGGGTCCGCGACGATGGTCATCCCCTGCAGGCCCACGGCCGAGGCCGACCCGGCGACGAGCCCGGCCGCGCGCACCATGCGCTCGTCCATCGCCTCCAGTTCCTTCGCCTTGAGCGTGTTCTTGAGCTTGACTTCGTTCACATCGAGGTCGCCCCGGATGGCAACGAACACGGGCTGGCCATCGGCGCGGAAGAACACCGCCTTGCAGGTCTGCCGGGCCTCGATACCCAGTGCGGCCACGAGGTCGTCGATCGTGCGCTGGCCCGGGGTGGCGATGCGCTCCATCGGGAGCGGTTCGCCCGCGACGGGCGCAGGCCGGCGGAACTCGGCCTTCTCGGCGTTCGCGGCATACCCGCACGAGGGGCAGAGGAGGATCTCGTCCTCGCCGTTGGGCGTCAGGAAAATGAACTCCTGGCTGTCCTTGCCGCCGATCGCGCCGGAGTCGGCGGCGACGGGGATCACGGGGACGCCGGCTCGCTGGAAGATCCGGACGTACGCCTGGAAGGCGAGGTCATACGAGGCATCCAGCGTGTCCCACCCGGTATCGAAGCTGTAGGCGTCCTTCATCGTGAATTCGCGCAGCCGGATGAGGCCGCCGCGCGGGCGGGGCTCATCGCGGAACTTCGTTTGTATCTGGTACAGCGTTACGGGGAGGTCGCGGTAGCTCTGGATGGTCCGGCCAGCGAGGTCGCTGATCACTTCTTCGTGAGTGGGCCCAAGGGCGAAACCGTGCTCCTTGCGGTCGCTCAAACGGAACAGCGTTTCGCCCATGGCGGCGGCGCGCCCCGATTTCTCCCAGAGTTCGATGGGGTGCAGGGCGGGCAGATGCACCTCCTGCGCCCCAGCCCGGTCCATCTCCTCGCGGATGATCGATTCGAGGCGGCGGAAGACCTTCCAGCCAAGCGGCGTGAACGAATAGAGCCCTGCCGCCAGCTGGCTGATGAGCCCCGCGCGAAGGAGCAGCTTGTGGCTCGGAAGGTCGGCATCGGCCGGCGCTTCGCGCAGCGTCTTCAGGAGCAGGCGGCTCATCCTCATCGTCGGGGAACTCCTTTGTCGATCCTTGAACGGTGGCGCGGCGCGCGGGGTTCGGTCAAGTTCCGGGGCGGCTGTCCCGCGGCCGTTCGAGATCGGCGCTGTCCACGATGATGGTGACAGGCCCGTCGTTCACCAGGTCCAGCTCCATGTGGGCCCCGAACACGCCTCGCTCGCAACGCAGGCCCGCTCCCTCCAGCGCGCGGCAGAACGCTTCGTAGAGTGGCTCTGCGACGGCAGCGGGCGCGGCGCCGGTGAAGGATGGGCGGTTGCCGCGCCGCACATCGGCGTGGAGCGTGAACTGGCTGATCGCGAGCACGGCGCCGCCCGCCTCCGCGAGCGAGAGGTTCATGCGGCCCTCGGCATCTTCGAAGACGCGCAGCGCGGCCACCTTCGCGGCGACGCGGGACGCGGTTGCCTCGGTGTCCTCGTGCGCGACGCCGACCAGCACGGCGAATCCACGACCGATCGCCCCGCGAGTCAGGCCATCGACCCGGACTTCCGCACGCGAAACCCGCTGGACGACCGCCCTCAAGCGAGCGTTCCGGTCGCGAACAGGCCGGCGGCCGGCGCGACCGTGCCCACCAGCGCGTGCACGCGCTCGCGGAAGGCCGGATCCGCGGCGACGTCGGCGAACCGCTCGCCGTGTTCCTGCAACCCGGTGAAAAGCAGCCCGATGAGCACCAACTGCACCGACAGGGCCGCCTGGTCCCGCAGCCCCGCCGTGATCTCCGCGCCCATGCTTCGCCCGATGTGGTCGCGCCAGTCGTCCGCGGCGCGCGCGTAGAGGTCGCGGGCGAACTCCGAGGTGTGGGCTTCGCGCGCGAGCACGCGCAGGAACGCCGCGTGCTCGCACCAACGGTCCAGGATCAGGTCGACGACCTGGTGGAGGGTGGCATGCTGTGTGAGCGCGGCCGAGGGCTGCTCAGGGGCGGCGATGCTTCCCCACCGCTCGCTGAGAAGCGACCGCATGAGCGCCGCCTTGGATTCGAAATGGTAGTAGAGCGCCGCATCGGTCAGGCCGCAGGACTCGGCGAGCTGGCGCATGCTGGTACCTTCGTAGCCGCGGGCGGCGAAGCATTCGAGCGCCGCATCGAGGATACGCTCGCGGGTTTCCGCCGCCCGCCGCGGCCCGGTATCCCGGTCAAGGTATGGCATCCGGTTACCCTGCCGCCGCCGCCGGCGCGGATGCCCGGGAGGGGTGCATGACCTCAGCGATGACGTCGCCGACGTAGCCGACGGATGCGGCGGAGAGCGCACGGTCCGGGTAGCGCGCGCCGCAGCGGAGGATGGCGTCGATGACCAACCCCGAGACCACGAAGGAGATGGCCTCGGCAGCGAGCCCGCCGGCGACCTCCGCACCCATGCACGGCTCCAGGAGGCCGATCAAGTCTTCGCGCGAGGCGACGTTCGCGGCCACGGTCTGCGCATCGCCGCGGAGGCCATGATGAAACAGCATCGCGGTGAGGTCAGGCTGTTTCGCCCATGTCCGCATCGCACCGATGGCGAGCGCGATCGCTGCCGCTTCGCCTGCCGGGCGCATGCCACCGGATCCGGCAAGGAAGGGACGCTCCGCGAGCACGGCCTCGTACAGGGCTCGCTTGTCGCGGAAGTGGTGGTACAGCGCCGCATCGGACACGCCCGACTGGCGGCCGATGGCCCGGACCGTCGCACCGGTATAGCCGTCTCGTGCGAATAGCTCGCGCGCGGCGGCCAGGATGCGGTCGCGTGTTCCCGGTCCGGCGGCATCGTGGTGCCCCATCACTCTCCCCTCGTTCGCGCGAGAGGGTAACCCGGATGGGGCTTGCGGGGGAGTGCCGTCCTCCCTGTCTTAGTCGGCAGCGGAGGCCGCGGGCTTGCTACCGGAGTCCGTCGAACTCGAGGACGGCGAGGCGGCGGAAGCATCGGAGGAAGCCGGGGTGGCCGGGGTCGATGGGCTGTCGTCCACCGAGGTGCTCGAATTGCGGCTATCGGTCACGTACCAGCCCTTCCCCTTAAACACGACGCGGGGCGCCGTCAGCACACGCTTCGCCGTACCTTTGCCGCACTCCTCGCAGGTGTGGCTGGTTTCGGCATCGAAGCCCTGGCGCAGTTCGTAGGTCGAGCCACAGGCATCGCAATGGTAGTCGTAGGCCGGCACCGGCAAGTCTCCGTGGCGGGGGTGGTTCGCGCGCGGGCGCCACTCCATCGTCCGTCCCTTAGCACTCGCCTGTCAAGAGTGCTAAGGGGACCCGGGCCATTGAGGGGAGCGCCCCCGGCCGCCATCATGGCGCGTGGAGAGGTGCCCGAGTGGCCGAAGGGAGCCGTCTTGAAAACGGCCGAGCGAAAGCTCCGTGGGTTCGAATCCCACCCTCTCCGCCAGTCTCGCGGCCGTCCAGGGCACTTCGTTCTAGGAGCGCCCTCGCGTAGGCTTGGGCCACCACCCCTTCGGAGCACCCGATTGAAACTGCACGAGTACCAGGCCCGTGATCTGCTTGCCAGCCAGGGCGTGCCCCTCCCCGGCGGCCGCGTCGCATCCACGGCCGCCGAGGCCCGCCAGATCGCCGAGGAACTCGGCGGCCGCGTCGTTGTAAAGGCGCAGATCCACGCCGGCGGCCGGGGCAAGGGCCGGCTCGTCGCTGCCTCCGAAACCGCCGCCATGTTCCAGACGCTCACCACCGACCCGGCGAACAACTCCGGCCAGGTCAAGGGCGATCGCGTCGGGGGCGTGCGCCTGGCCGATACGGCGGCCGAAGCCGAGGCCGCGGCTGCCGCGATCCTGGGCAAGCACCTCGTTTCCATCCAGACCGGTCCCGAGGGCAAGCTCGTAAAGAACGTCCTCGTCGCCGCGCAGACGGATGTCGCGAAGGAGTACTACGTCGCCATCATCATCGATGGCGCGCAGGGGTCGCCGCTGATCATGGCCTCCACCGAGGGCGGCCAGGAGATCGAGGTCGTCGCTCACAAGAACCCGGACGCGATCCTCCGCCAGCCGGTCAATCCCGCGGCCGGCTTCGAGCCCTACGTGGGCCGCGTCGTGGCTGCCCGCCTTGGCTTCGAAGGCGACCAGGCCGCGCAGTTCACGAAGCTGCTCGAAGGCCTCTACAAGACGTTCGTCGCCACCGATGCCAGCCTGGTCGAGGTCAACCCGCTCGTCGTCACCACGGATGGCAAGGTTCTGGCCCTGGATGCGAAGGTCACCATCGATGACAACGCGCTCTTCCGCCACAAGGACATCGAAGCGCTGCGCGACAAGGACGAAGAGGACCCCTTGGAGGTGATGGCGCAGGAGCTGGGCGTCGCCAACTTCATCAAGCTCGAAGGGAATATCGGCTGCGTCGTCAATGGTGCGGGCCTGGCCATGGCGACGATGGACACCATCAAGTTGGCCGGGGGCGAGCCCGCGAACTTCCTCGATATCGGCACCGTCAACGACCCGCAGCGCGTGGTCAACGCGCTCCAGGTCATTCTTGAGGACCCGTCGGTGAAGGCGATCTTCGTGAACATCTTCGGCGGCATGGCGCGGGTGGATATCATCGCCCAGGGCGTGATCGACGCCCACAAGCAGCTCAAGATCGACGTGTCCGTGGTCATGCGTCTCGTGGGCACGAACCTCGCCGAGGGCGAGAAGCTCATCGAGGAGTCGGGCCTGCCCGTCATTCGCGCGACCGAACTGGGCGACGCCGCGCGCAAATCGGTGGAGGCGGCCGGCAAGGTCGCCTGAGCAGCCTCAGACCGGGACCAAAGGGCGGGCAGTTCGCTGCCCGCCCTTTTTCGTACGCGCGCGTTTGCTGCAAGTGCCGCCGCGCGTAGACTCGCACGCGCTGGGAGGCCGGGAATGCAAGACCTGTTTTCGATCAAGGGGAAAGTCGCGCTCATCACGGGCGGGTCACGCGGGATCGGGTTCATGATCGCGCAGGGGTTCGTCGAGGCGGGCGCGAAGGTGTACATCACCGCGCGAAAGGCGAACGAAGTGCAGGACGCGCATCAGCGGCTCTCCCGGCTCGGGGAGTGCGTCGCCGTGCCGGGCGACATTTCGACCCTCGCCGGCTGCCAGGCCCTGGCGGACTTCGTCTCCGAACGCGAGCCCGCGCTCCACATCCTCGTGAACAACGCTGGCGCGAACTGGGCCGCACCCATGGCCGAGTTCCCCGACGAGGCGTTCGACAAGGTGATGAACACGAATGTGAAGGGGGTGTTCCACCTGACGCGCCTGCTCGTTGAGCGCCTGGCGGCCGGCGCACAGCCCGGCGACCCGGCCCGCGTGATCAATATCGGGTCCGTGGATGGCCTGCAAGCGCCAGCGCTCGATACCTTCGCCTATTCGGCGAGCAAGGCGGCGGTGCACCACATGACGCGCGTGCTGGCGCACAAGCTGGCACCGCGACGCATCACCGTGAACGCCATCGCGCCGGGGCCCTTCGAGAGCAAGATGATGGCCGAGACGCTGCGACGCGCGGGCGATGCCATCGCCCGCGGGAACCCGCTCGGCCGGATCGGCGAGCCCGAGGACATGGCCGGGACCGCGATCTTCCTGTCGTCCCGGGCGAGCGCCTACATCACCGGCACGGTGATCCCCGTCGATGGCGGCAGCTCGACGCGCCACCAGTAAAGAGACCGCTTCGCGAATCGCTCGCGGCGCGCTACCGTTGCCAGTACATACCCGCGGCGAGGCGATGCATGCGATTGTGGGGGCGCGCGACCGGGGCGGCACAGCCGGCGGCGCCGCGTCCGCCGCTCTCGGGGATTGATGCCCTCATACAGCGCGGCTTCCGGGACCTGGCCGGGTCCGCACGCGGGGTGCTGTACGACGTGCCGCTCGCCGAGCGCCCGCGCCGCCTGAACGGGAGCCCTGTGTATCTCCGGGAGACATCCGCCTGGCGCGCCTTCGCGGATGCCCGCCGCGCGGTCGACACCGGCGAACTGGTCGTCCTTCTCTCGCTCCGGTCCCTCGATGACGAAGAGCGTTACATCGCCATGGACTGGGGCACGCGCTACGCGAACTGCTTCCTCCTCGTCGAGCCCTCGGCCCGGGGGTGCGACCTGACGGACCCTGCGAACGCGGCCGCCGGCGCTCTTCGCGCGGCCGCGCAGCGCAGCCTGGGCATGGCCGGGGACGACGACTCGGCGGATGGTCCGGGCACGCGCGCGACGCCGCTCGGACAGCATCTCCGCTCGCTCTTCGGAACGTGGGTGTACTGGAGCGCGCCGCCGCCGCGCGGTCGCGCGTACGAAGTGCCGCTCAGGCTCTCCGGTGTGAACGACACCATCGCCGGGCGGCTCATCCACGAACTGGCGGAACGCTTCCCGCAGGAGCTGTTCGATCGCGCCTTGGAGTACCTGAACTACTGGGAGATGGAGCTAATGGGCGGCCCAATCCCGCGGGCACGTTCGGTGTTCCGCACCCGCCTCGGCCTCCCTGTATTGCGCGATCCCTACTGCGCCGACCACGCGGTGCGGCGGCTCGTGAACCAGGGCCGCACGCGCATCTCCGCTCCGCCGCCGCGCCGCCATCCCATCTACGGCCCGGGAAACCCGGTGCCCGAGGACATGAGCGACGAGGATTTCGCTCGCTACGTCATGATCTGACCGGGGCGGGCCCGGGAGTAGTCCAACCATGGCCGGAGCGGGTAGCCTCCGCGTGCGCGGCCAACGAACGCCGCAAGGGGGGACTTCGCCATGGGCATCTTGCGGGTCACGGAACCCATCACCGCGGGCGACGACACGATTCGCGCCGCGCTCAGGGACGCCTTTCTGCCGGCGCTCCTGCCCGCCCTGGCGCATGCCACGGGCGACCTCTCCATCCTTCGCGACGAGCTCCGGCCGCGAACGCTCGCGCCCGCGGTCCCTCAGGCTGGCCTCCCGCCCGAGGCGCAGGACGCCGCGCGCGAACTTGCGCTCGATGCCATTCGCCGCATCCGGGATGGCGCGGTCGCACCCAACAGCCACACCATCGAAGAGGACGTGAAGCGCACGGTCGCGTGGATGACGGACTCGCCCGCCTCCGACGAGTATGTCCACCTGCTCATGGAGGAACTCGCACCCGAGGGCGAGGACCCTCGCGCGCCGGACTGGCGGATGGACCCCGCCGTGCGTTTCGGCGTCATGGTCATCGGCGCGGGCATGTCGGGGATCCTCGCGGCCATCCGCCTCCAGCAAGCCGGCATCCCCTACACGATCCTCGAAAAGAACGCCGACGTCGGCGGCACCTGGCTGGAGAACACCTATCCGGGCGCCCGCGTTGATGTCTCGAATGCCTTCTACAGCTATTCGTTCGCGCAGCGCGTCGACTGGCCGACGCACTATTCCGCACAGGGCACGCTGCTCGACTACTTCCGTTCGTGTGCGGAGGAATACGGGATCCGCGCCAACATCCGCTTCGGCATGGAAGTCATCGAGGCCGCCTTCGATGAGCCGTCGCGATCCTGGAGGCTGCGCGTGAAGGGGCCGGATGGCACCGAGGAGACCATGATCGCGCAGGCCGTGATCAGCGCCGTCGGGCAACTCAACCGGCCGAACATGCCGAACATCCCCGGCCGGGACTCATTTGCCGGCCCTTCCTTCCACTCGGCCCGCTGGAACCACGCTGTGGACCTCTCGGGGAAGCGAGTCGCGGTCATCGGCACTGGCGCCAGTGCCGCGCAGTTCATCCCGCCGGTGGCCGAGCAGGCGGGCGAGCTGCTCATCTTCCAGCGCACTCCGAACTGGTTCGTGCCCGTCCCGCACTACTACGACGGCATTTCCGAGGGGCTCGCATGGCTCTACCGTCATGTGCCGCACTACATCCACTGGCAGCGCTTCTGGCTCTTCTGGACCACGACCGACGGGATGCTTCCGGCGGCGCGCGTGGACGAGAGCTGGCAGCCGCGCGATCGCTCGGTGAGCCAGCGCAACGATGAGCTCAGGCAGCTTTTCACCGGCTACCTGGAATCCCAGTTCGCGGACCGGCCGGACCTGCTCGCGAAGGTTCTGCCCACCTACGCCCCCGCATCCAAGCGGTTGATCCTCGATAACGGCATCTGGGCTCGGACACTGAAGCGCGACAATGTCCGCCTGTTCACGGAGGGCATCCGCGCTATCACCCCCGCGGGCGTCGTGACCGAGGACGGTACGGAGCACGCCGTGGACGTGATCGTCTACGGGACCGGGTTCCAGGCTTCGAAGTTCCTCACGCCCATGCGCATCGTCGGCCGCGGCGGGACCGAACTGAACGAGCAGTGGGATGGCGACGCGCGTGCCTACATGGGCATCACGGTTCCGAACTTCCCGAACTTCTTCATGATGTACGGCCCGAACACGAACATCGTCGTGAACGGCAGCATCATCTACTTCTCGGAGTGCGAGATGCGGTACATCCTGGGTTGCCTGCGCCTCCTCGTGGAGGGTGAGTCGCGGGCCATGGACTGCCGCCCTGAGGTCCACGACGCTTACAACGAGCGCATCGACACCGCCAACCGCCAGATGGTCTGGGGCGTGGCGACGGTGAACAGCTGGTACCGAAACGAGAAGGGGCGCTCCGCGCAGAACTGGCCGTTCAACCTGGTCGAGTACTGGCGGCAGACGCGCGAGCCGAACCCGGAGGACTACGCCTTTATCTGATGTGCGGCGGTGTGCGGGCGACCGGTTCCACCATGCAGCCGGTGCCCATCCGGGCTCCAACCATGTCCTCGTTCCGGGTTTCGCTCCGCTGCCGTGTCGCGCCGGAGGCGCATCCGGCGGGCCTCCGGTTGCACGCACCTAAGAACTCCCTCCGCCGCGACGGGCACGAAATGCCGACGGCTCCCGTTGTTGCTCCGGAAGGGGAGCGAGCGGGGGACGCTGGCTGCATCACACGCGGGAGTTGCGGCGTGGCATTCTTCGCGGTTCCACATCATCTCCGCGGCACTTCGCGGGCCGGCACGAGCAGGCGAGCCCTCGGCCCGGATGACCCCCCGCTTACACTCGCCGTTGCGGACGGCTGGCTGGCGGCGATTGCCACCGAGAGCGGCTTCGCCATCGAGGTGCGCCGCCGTCCGGCGAGCGCGCAGGGCTCCCTCAGCATCGCCGCGCGGGACCTCCCGGGCGCTGCCAGCGAACTGGCGGCCGCGTGGCCGCACGCGCATGCCCTTCGCAAGATGCAGTGGCGGGGCGCCCGCATCACTGATTGCGGACGTTTCGTTCAGGTGCTCGCCGACGATACCGGGGCGCGCGTCGAGTTCGCCGGCATTGCCCTGCGCGCACGCGACGAGGTCCGCGCCGTCGCGAACTTCGTGCTGGCCTGGGCGGCGTGGGTGGAGCGGCCGGCGCCCATCGCGGCAACAACCACCCGCGGACGCCGGCTCACCGCCTGAGCCTCAGCGCCGGCCCGCCCCCGCGACCCCCGACCCTCGAAGCGCCTCCACTTCCGGACCGCTGAACCCGAGTTCGGCGAGCACGCTGTCCGTGTGCTCGTCCAAGGTTGGCGGCGGCGCGCTCGCCGCGGTGGGCGTTGCGTCCATCTTCACTGGCGGGCCGAAGGTGCGGTACATGCCCAGGAGCGGGTGCTCCATCTGGACCACGTAGCCGTTGTCCACGAGCTGGGGGTCGACCATCGCCTCAGGCGGGAAGTTGAGCTTGCCACAGGGCACGCCTCCCTTGCGCAGCCGTTCGATCCACTCCGCGGTGGTGTACTTCGCGAAGAGGGCCTCGCATTGACGCACGAGCTCGCCAAGCCGTTCGAACGAGCCAGGCGCGTTGAAATCCCAGCCCGGCTCCGTGCGAGGGTCGGCGATGCCGGTCACCGCCCGGAAGCGGGCATTCAACTGCGGGCTGAGACAGCCGACGCTCATGAAGCCGTCGTTCGTGCGGTAGTGGCGGAAGTAGATGTTCGCGAAGCCCCCGCGGACGTAGTTCCGCTCCCAGATGGCACGCTGCTCGGCGAACCCTTCGCCCCGGGCGCGCGCTGCCTCCAGCTGCGGGAAGAACGCCTCGTCCGCGGGCGGATCCGTCGCGGCGAACCAGCTCAGGAGCTGGTGACCCAGTGCCATGGCCGTGCCCAGCAGCGACGTTTCGATGCGCTGGCCTTCGCCCGTGCGGTCGCGATGGCGAAGTGCGGCCACCACGCCGAAGGCCGAGAAAGCGCCGGTACCCATATCGTTGAAGGCCGGCCGGATGCTCATGGGCACGCCGTCACGCTCGCGCGCGGTGAGCACGGCCGTCCCCGAAAGCCCCTGCACGACCACGTCGTAGCCCGGTTCGCCGCCGAGCGGCCCGTGCTTGCCGAGGGGCACATGCTCCAGGTAGATGACCGAAGGGTTCAGCGCGCGGAAGTCCTCGTAGGCGATGCGGTACCGGGGCAGGTCCGCGGGCTTCATCGAGACCATGACGACATCCGCCCAGCGGACGAGCCGTTCCATCACGGGGCGGCTTTCGACTCGCGTGACATCCAGGCAGATTGACCGCTTCCCGCGGTTCACGAGCGTGAAACCCTTGCTCTCGCCGGGCAGAATAGGTTCCATCGTGTGCCGGATACCGTCGCCCGATGGTGGCTCGACCTTGATCACATCCGCGCCCATGTCGGCCAGGAGCACGCCCGCGAAGGGGACCGCGAGGGCCTGCGCGATTTCCAACACCCGTACACCGGCGAGGGCGCCGGGCCGTTCGTTCTCACTCATGGCGGGGGAGCATACACGGCCCTGCACCCCGCAGGGCAACGCACTCGACCCCGGACACGCGGCCCCGCGGGCGGCAGGGTGGGGACCATGATGGATGACGCCGCGATGCTCGCGCGCGTGCGGGACGCATTCACATCCTGTCCGCGGCCGCAACGTTTCACCAACCACCCGTTCTGCGAGGAGTGCGAGGAGCACCACCAGACGCTCGCATCGCGCGACCTCGACACGCTTTGCTTCGACGACATCGGGAACGGCGCGTGGGACCCCACCACGATGGCCACACCCGAGGCCTTCTCGTACTACGTGCCCGCGCTCGCTCGCCTCGCACTGGATGAGCCGCACCCGAAGTGGGGATGGTTCGGGCCGCAGCTTGCGTTCCAACTGGAACGGGACGGTCCGCGCAACGAACGGTGGCGGGCGATGACGCCCGCACAGCGCGATACCGTCGTCGCGCTCCTCGACCACATCATCGAAACGCGGGCCGCGCTCATCGACGGCGAGTGGAACTGCGCCGAGGACTTCTTCCGCACGCGCGCCATCTACGCCGACCGCGGCTGAGCGGCGAGCGCGCGGAGTGCCACTGGATGCCCCCGCCGTGCTACGCTCCGCCGCACTTCGCGTCCGTCCCGTGAGAGGGGCGGAAAGGAGCCACCGCAATGACTACTTCGACCACCGGCCTGCCGCTCGTTCGCACCGCCGGCGGGCTCGTCCAGGGGCGCACCGAAGAGGGCATCAGCAGCTTCAAGGGGATCCCGTACGGGGCGCCGACGGGCGGTGCGAACCGCTTCATGCCTCCGCAGGCGCCCGAGCCGTGGAAGGGAATCCGCGAGGCCGTGACGTTCGGGGACATGGCGCCCCAGCGCCTCCCCGGTGCGGGGCTTTCCGTGACCCAGCAGCTCGACGCCGCCACGGGCGACGAGAGCGAAACCTGCCTCTACCTCAATGTCTACACCCCCGGCACCGAGGGCGCCCGCCCCGTCATGGTCTGGCTCCACGGCGGCGGGTTCGTCTCGGGCTCGGGCGGCCCCGCGTACGACGGTTCGAACCTGGCCCGGCGCGGCGATGTCGTGGTCGTGACCTTGAACCACCGGCTCGGCGCACTCGGGTATCTCCACCTGGGCGACATCGCCCCCCGCTTCGCGAGCGCCGGCAACGCCGGCATGCTCGATATCATCGCGGCACTGGCGTGGGTGCGCGACAACGCGGCCGCCTTTGGCGGCGACCCGGCGAACGTGACGATCTTCGGCGAATCGGGCGGCGGCCGGAAAGTGGCGGCCCTGCTGGCGATGCCCCCGGCTGCGGGCCTGTTCCACCGCGCCATCATCGAGAGCGGCCCGGGCATGCGCGCCAACGAACGCGAGTACGGCACCGAGTTCGCCACGGCCTTCCTGGGCGAGCTGGGCGTGCCGCCGGGCGACCTCGCCGTGCTCCAGGAGGTCCCGCTGGAACGCATCATGGCCGCGCAGTTCGCGGTCCAGCGAAGCTCGCCATCGAGCCTGCCCGGTATTCGCGGCGGGTTCCGGCCTGTCATCCAGCCCGGCGTGCTCCCGGCCCATCCGTTCATCCCCTCGGCGCCCGGGCAGTCCGCCGGGATTCCGCTTCTCATCGGGTTCAACCGCACCGAAGCGACGCTCTTCCTGGCGAACGACAAGGAAGTCTACGAATTGGACGAAGAGGGCCTGCAGCGTCGCACGGCGAAGCTCTACGGCGAACGCGCGGCGGGGATCGTCGCGGACATGCGCGCGGCCTACCCGGACGCCTCGCCAGCGGACCTCTACATCCTCATCCACACCGGGTCGCTGCGGTATCCGATTGACTCCATCAAGCTCGCGGAGCGGAAGGCGGCCGCGGGTGGTGCCCCGGTGTACTTCTACCGCTTCGACTGGCAGTCGACGGCGCGCTACGGGCGGCTCAAGACCCCACACGCGCTGGAAATTCCGTTCGTGTTCGACCTCACCGAGCACCCTTCGTGGCGCGGGCTCACGCGCGCGACACCTGAGGCCGCTGCCCTTGCTGCGAACGTCAGCGCGACATGGGCGGCGTTTGCCCGCACTGGCAGCCCCAACGGCGGCGGTCTCCCACGCTGGGACGCCTTCGATGCCGAGACGCGCCGGACCATGCTCATCGACAACGAAAGCCAGTGTCTGAGCGACCCGGCGCCGGCGGAGCGGGCCGTGTGGGAGCGTGTCTACTGGTCGTCGTAAGCGCCAGCGGGTGCGCGTCCGCGCGGCGCCGGTAGACTGGGAGCGTGCTGTTCAACCATCCCCGCTCGCCCGAGCCGCGTGCGTCGCGCATCCACGCCACCGGCTTCGAACATCTCCGCACGGAGATCTGGATGGGCGGCGCCGATAGCCTTCACGGCGAGCGCCTCGGCCCCTCGCATGTCGAGGATGCATGGATCATCGATGTCGCGGGGGAGATGCCGCACGACCTGCGCAAGGCAGCCGCGCTCTGGCTTCCGCGCGTCTTCGTCGATATCGAGGTCGAACCACCCAACATCGCCTGGCTGTATCAGCTTGCGAACTCGGTGGCGGCGGTTGTCCATGGTCAGCCGTCGGCCGAAGGCGATTCCTGGCCACACCCGGCGGAAGCGCCATCTCGGATTTATGTCATGTGTCAGCACGGGATGAACCGGAGCGGGCTCGTGACCGGGCTCATCCTTCGCGCCGTCGGCGTGAGCAGCGAGGAGACGCTCGCGAGCATCGCCACGCGACCAGGCGCGCTGAACAACCAGACGTACGAGCGGCTCGTGCGTTCCTTCGAGCCGCTCGCGTTCCGGGACTAACGGGCGCGGAGGACCGCACCGACGCGGTGCAGGTAGCTGAAGCCTTCCCAGTACGACGCGAAGAGGTTCGCCTCGTGGTAGGCCACGCCGCGTTCGCGGCAGAACTCCTCGACGATGGGCTTCACCCGGCGCAGGTTGTTCCGCGGCATGGTCGGGAAGAGGTGGTGCTCGATCTGATAGTTCAGGCCGCCGTACCAGAAGTCCACGAACACCGGGCCCGTGACGTTCCGGGAGGTGATCACCTGCTCGCGGAAGAAGTCCATGCGGCCGTTGTCATCGATGACCGGCATGCCCTTGTGGTTCGAGGCGAAGACGGAGCTGTTGTAGAGCCCGAATACCCCCTGGTGCACGAGCACGAAACCGATCGCGAGCGGCACTGATGGCAGCTGGGTGAGCAGCAGCGCATAGACGGCGAAGTGGGCAGCCATGCCGGCCGCCTGCAGCCACGCGTGCCGTGCCTGCCCGCTGGCCAGGTAGCGCGCACTCGTGATGCGCATGTTCACCGCCTGTAGCGGGAACAGGAACGCGAAGATGAACGCCTGGAATTTGATGATCGGCAGGAAGGCCCGGTTCCGCTGGCGGATCTGGCTCTCCGCGAAGGCGATAAACGGGAACTGGATGTCTGGATCCTTGTCGACGTGGTTCGGTGTGGCGTGGTGCTGGTTGTGCTTGTCGTTCCACCAGGAGTGGCTGATGCCCAGCATCAGGCTGCCCCAGAAGTAACGCCCGAACAGGTTCAGCCGCTTGCCGCGGTACCCCTGCTTGTGGCCGACATCGTGGCCGAGCAGCGCAATCTGGGTCGATGCGAAGCCGAGAAACGCGGCGGTCGCAAGGATCACGATCGCGCTGGTGGCGACCACCGCGATCCACGCGGCGAGGGCGACGGTGGCTATCGCGACGACCGACTTGAACACGTAGTACGCGGGCCGCGGCTGGAGCAGGCCGGCCTCCTGTACGCGTCGCTTCAGGTCGCGGTAATCAGTGCTTGGTACACGGGTAGGAGCCGGTGCGGGTCGAGTCGCGGTGACGGTCATGGGTCCCCTTCGGGGTGGGCTTTCGCCTCGGGTGGCAACGCGCCGGGGAACGCGTCGCGCACACTGTATCGTGTCTCGGCCTTAGCCAATGCGGAGAGGCGATATTTCCCCGGGAGCGGCATCCCAATCGGGACGCGCCCCCGGGGAAAATCCCGATCAGGCACCGTTACGGGAGCGGTGTTCGTTGTGGCGCGGCGCGAACGGACGGCGCGCGGCACGCCCATCGTTGCGCGGACCGCTCCGTCGCGGGCCACGGTTCGTGCCGCCAGCCTGCGGCCGTGCCGCACGCACTGGAGGGGCCACCGGCGTTTCCCGCGGGGGCTCCCAAGCGCCGAGGTCCGCGAGGCGAGGGTCGGCCGGGCCCATCGGCACCACCGCTTCCTCGATCCCCGCATCGCGACGGAGGAAGGCGACGTCCCGCTCCTGCCCCGGCTCGACCAGCGTCACGACGACGCCGCTAGCCCCGGCGCGCGCGGTCCGGCCCGAACGGTGCACGTACGTGCGCGCGTCCTCGGGAATGTCGTGGTGGACGACGATGTCGACGTTGTCGACGTGGATACCGCGCGCCGCGATGTTCGTCGCGACGAGCACGGGCACGCGGCCCGAGGCGAAGTCGCCAAGGGCGCGCTGGCGCTGGGGCTGGCTCATCCGCCCGTGGAGCCGCCCGGCGGCCACGCCTTCGCGGTCGAGCTGCAGCACGAGCCGGTCTGCGGCGCGCTGCGTGCGTACGAACATGATCACGCGCTCCGGGCCGGACGCGATTGCCGCGGACACGGCAACCTTCTCCGCCGGATCGACGGCGATGAAGCGGTGAAGCATGGTCATCGCCTCGTCCTCGGGCGCGGCGGCTTCGTGGAACAGGGGCTCCTGCTGGTAGCGCCGCACGAGCTCGTCGACTTCGCCATCAAGCGTCGCGGAGAAAAGGAGCACCTGGCGCGGCGAGCCGACGCGGTCCAGGATACGCCGCACCTGGGGCATGAACCCGAGGTCGGCCATTTGGTCCGCCTCGTCGATCACGGCCACCTTCACTTCGGCGACTGAAAGCGCACCGCGTTCGAGGAGGTCGTTCAGGCGCCCGGGGGTGGCGATGACGATATCGACGCCCATGTGAAGAGCGCGGATTTGCCCGCCGAGGGGCACGCCGCCGTAGACCGCGTGGATGCGCTGGTTCTGGACGCCCGCAACGGGCGCCAGAGACCGCGCTACCTGCACGGCGAGTTCACGCGTGGGGACGAGGACGAGCGCGGCGGGATGGCCCGGACGCCCACGCCCACAGCGGGCGAGCATCGGGATGCCGAACGCGAGCGTCTTGCCCGAGCCGGTCCGCGCCTTGCCGCAGATGTCTTTGCCGGCGAGCGCGTCGGGGATGGTGAGCGACTGAATGGGCGACGGCACCGTGATACTGGCGGCGGCCAGCACCTTGATCACCGCGGGGCCGACGCCGAGGGCGCCGAACGTGGTCCCGGTGGCGTCCTCGCCCGTCATGGCGAGAGCGGCCGCGGTCACGGCGGGAACGTGCGAAGGGGCGGCCGGGCTGGCCGGTCGCGGGGTACGCTGAGTCAGGGTAAGCAGAAAAAGAACTCCAGGGTGTGAATGTGGCGAGCGAGTGATCTTCCGTCCCGGAACGCCTCAACCACCGCACATCACAGAGCCTGAGGAAAACCGGCGGCACGCGTCCTAGCGTGCGCTCTGGAACTACCGTAGCACAGATGTGCGCCGTGCGCCTTTTGCGCGTGCTACCATGAGGGAGAACTCCCCGGACGCCTGTGCAGGCGGGCCGCCCGGGCCTTTTCGAACGGCCGCGACGCGATCGCCCGATGAACCGCGGCCTCAGAACCCAGGAGTGGTTATGGCAGCGAAGACCGATGTCATCGAAGTTGAAGGACTGGTGACCCAGGCGCTCCCGAGCGCGATGTTCAAGGTCGAACTCGGGAATGGCCACGAAGTGCTCGCTCACATCAGCGGCAAGATGCGCAAGCACTACATCAAGGTGCTCCCGGGAGACCGCGTTCTCGTCGAGCTCTCTCCGTATGACCTCACCCGTGGGCGGCTGACCTTCCGCTTCAAGTAGTCCGCCCCGGCAAGCGCTTTTTCTGGGCACCGCGCCGGGAGCGCGGTTGTTTTCGTGTGCCTCGCGTAACGCGCAGGCACTTCTCATTGTCCCGTGGATTGCCTCTGGACATTCGCGGCCGTTGCGCGCAGGCTGTCGCCGCGAACATCACCACGAGGCAGACCGTGAGCTTCCCCAGCGCGACCCAACTGACCGAGATCGAACCGGGCGTCCTTTCCACGCCGTTCCGCGAGGTGCGCAACCCCAACGCCAACGGGGCCGGCAGCATCCACGACACCGCGACGGCGCAGAAGCTCGGCTTCCGCGGCGGCACCGTCGCCGGCTCCAACCACATGGACCTCTTCGCCCCCCTCGCGACGAAGGCGTTCGGCAAGGCCTGGTGGGAAACCGGCAGCCTCTCGCTCTACTTCCGCAACGCAACGCTCGACCGCGAGCCCGTCAGCGCGCGCATGAAGACGCCAGTTCGCGACCACGACGCCCAGGCGGACGTCTGGATGAACCGCGAGGACGGCATGCTCGTGTGCGAAGGCACCGTCTCCGTGGGCGATGCGGGCGAACCGTCGGCGCTGCGGCGTCTCGACATGGCGGCTATCGACCCGGCGGACGTGCGGATCCTTGAGAAGCTGCATGCCGGCGACCTCATCCCCGAGGCAGGAGCAATGTACTCCGCGAAGCAGCAGGAAGAGCGCCTCGGCATCACCACCGAGCCCATGGACTGGTACCGGGGCGAGTCGCCATGGGGCGGGCCGATCGTCACGCCGGCGGGCTATGTCGGGCTGCTCTACGGCCAGGCCATCCGCTCGCTGCGGCTCTCTATCGGCACCGTGGTCGGGCTTTTCGGCGCTATCGAGATTCGCAACGTCAACGGGCCACTGCTTGTGGATACGCCGTACGTCGTGCACGGCAAGGTGCTCGCGGTCGGCCAGAGCCCCAAGACGGAGTTCTTCTGGTACGAAACGTACGCCGACGACACGAGCGGCAAGCGCATCGCCGAGCACCGCATGCTGCTGCGCTTCATGAAAGCCAGCAGCCCTCTCTGGGCGGAGTAGCGGTCACCTCGTCTTCCCGGTAACGAAGCAGGGCCCGCGCCAACCTGGCGCGGGCCCTGTTGTTTCACGGACCGTGCCGTCAGCGGTCCCGTTCGCGTGCTTCCAGGGCGGCCTGCGCCGCCGCCAGCCGCGCCACGGGCACGCGGTAGGGACTGCAGGAAACGTACGTGAGCCCGGCTCGGACGCAGAACTCGATCGACGCCGGGTCGCCGCCGTGTTCCCCACAGATGCCCATTTTCATCCCCGGGCGCGCCGCCCGGCCGCGGTCGACGGCGATTCGGATCAGTTCGCCCACACCCTCCTGGTCGAGCGTCTGGAACGGGTCATCCGCGAGGATCTTCTGCTCGATGTAGGCGGGGATGAAGTGCGCGGCGTCGTCCCGGCTGATTCCCATGGCCGTCTGCGTGAGGTCATTCGTGCCGAACGAGAAGAACTCCGCGATACCTGCGATCTTCCCCGCGACGAGGGCCGCGCGCGGGACTTCGATCATGGTGCCGATGGAATAGCCCTCGAACCCGGCGGCCGCGGCGCACCCGCGCACGATGTCGGCCTGGCGGCGCAGCTCCTCCGGCGTATTCACCAACGGGATCATGATCTCCGGGCGGACATCGACGCCGTCGCGGCGGCATTGGCTGGCGGCGTTAAAGATGGACCGGGCCTGCATCTCCGTGATCTCCGGGAAGATGATGCCCAGGCGGCAACCCCGGAAGCCGAGCATCGGGTTCGCTTCGCGGAGGAGCTCGATGCGGGCGCGCAGCTTCTCGGCAGGCACGCCCAGCGTCTCCGCAAGCGCCACGACCTCCTCGTCCACGTGGGGCAGGAACTCGTGCAGCGGCGGGTCCAGCGTGCGGATGGTGACGGGCAGGCCATCCATCGCGCGGAAGATCGCGGCGAAGTCGGCCGTCTGGTACTCCTCGATCTTCGCGAGGGCGTGGCGGCGCCCCTCGGGAGTGTCCGCGACGATCATCTCCCGGACGGCATCGATGCGCGTGCCTTCGAAGAACATGTGCTCCGTGCGGCAGAGGCCGATGCCCTCCGCCCCGAAGCGGCGAGCGACGGCCGCATCGGCGGGCGTGTCGGCGTTCGTGCGGACGTTCACCGTGCGATAGGCGTCGGCCCATTCCATGAGCGTCGTCACATCCGGCCCCGGGTCGGGCTCGGTTGTTGGCATGTGGCCTTCGAAGACTTCGCCGGTGGTGCCGTCGACGGTGATGAACGCGCCCGCGGGGATGCGCGAACCATTGACCGCGAACAACCCGGCTTCGAGATCGACGCGGATGTCGCCCGCTCCCGCGACGCAGGGCTTGCCCATCCCACGCGCGACGACGGCGGCGTGCGAGGTCATCCCGCCGCGCGCGGTCAGCACGGCCTGGGCCGCAACCATGCCATGAAAGTCCTCGGGCGCCGTCTCCGTGCGCACAAGAATGACGGGCGTCCCGCTGCGCGCCAGCTGTTCGGCGGCGTCCGGGTCGAGCACGACCTGCCCCGTCGCGGCCCCGGGGGAGGCCGGCAATCCGCGCGTCAGCACGTGCGCCTGGGCCCGGGCGACTGGATCGATCGCCGGGTGGAAGAGCTGGTCGAGGGCGGCGGGCTCGACGCGCTGGACGGCGGTGGCGCGGTCGATGATCCCTTCGTTCGCGAGGTCCACGGCGACCTTGACCGCGGCCGCGCCGGTACGCTTCCCCGTGCGGGTCTGCAGCATGTAGAGGCGCCCGCGTTCGACCGTGAACTCCATATCCTGCATGTCGGTGTAGTGCCGCTCGAGCTGGTTGGCGATGGCGGCGAACCGGGCGTAGACCTCGGGCATCTCGGCCTGGAGGTCGGCCAGGGGCCTTGGCGTGCGCACCCCGGCGACGACATCCTCGCCCTGAGCGTTGATGAGGTATTCGCCGTAGAGCTTCGCCTCGCCCGTCGCGGGATTGCGGCTAAAGGCCACGCCCGTCGCGCTCGTCGGCCCGAGGTTGCCGAAGACCATGGCCTGCACGTTCACCGCCGTGCCCAGCGTGTCCGGGATCTTGTTGAGTCGCCGGTAGTCGACGGCGCGGCGGCCGTTCCATGAGCGGAAGACGGCGATCACGGCGTTGCGGAGCTGCTCGTGGGGGTCCTCGGGAAAATCGACGGCGGCGTGCTCGCGAATAACGCGCCGGAAGTCACCGGTGAGCGCCGTCAGCTCTTCCGCCGAGAGGTCCGTGTCCTGGCGGTTGCCCTGGGCCTTGAGGGCATCGAGCTTCGATTCGAACCGTTCGCCCGGCACCCCGAGCACGATCTTCCCATACAGCTGCGTGAATCGCCGGTAGGCGTCCGCCGCGAATCGCTCGTCGCCGGAAAGAGCGGCCAGGCCGGCGAGGGTCGCCGGGTTCAGCCCAAGGTTCAGCACCGTGTCCATCATCCCCGGCATGGAGAACTTCGCGCCGGAGCGCACGGAGAGCAGCAACGGCTCGGACGCGTCGCCAAAACGCCGACCCGTCTGCCGTTCGATGTCGGCGACGCCCTCCAGCACCTGCTCCCAGAGCCCGGGCGGAAGCGCACCGCCGGCCGAATAGGCATTGCACGCTTCGGTGGTGATGGTGAAACCGGGCGGCACGGGCGCGCCGGCGCGGGTCATCTCGGCGAGCCCGGCGCCTTTGCCGCCGAGCAGGTCGCGCATGGAGGCGTCGCCTTCGCGGAACAGGTACACGTACTTGGTCATCTGGAGCGCCTCCTCGGGCGGTCGTCAGCGGGCGAGGCTTCGCCCGGATGCGTGTCGGTTCGGAGCGGTTCGCGCCTGTGTGCGGCGCACTTCCCGTCTTACCACGCTCTCGTGTCGTGCCTGTGAACCGAACTGGGGAGAACCCCAAGCTCCATTCTAGGGTGCCCGCGAACGTGAAACGGTGTCTTTACTGCGGAAACGCCGCGCGCCGGCCTCCTTGACTGCAATCGCGCCGGCCTCTGAAATCTCCCCGCCTGTGCACGCCAGCGCGCCGGCCGGAGCGACGGCCATGCCCGGTCTCATCACCCCCCATGGGTATCGAATCCCGATCCGGCCGCCACTTCCATGACGGCATCGGTGCGGGACGCGACAACCGGCGAACAACCGGTGCACAGCGGCACGTTCGCGGCGCTTCATTACGACGGCTACCGCCGCCTGCTGCTGGGCACCACCCTCTCCAACGGTGGGCAATGGCTCCAGCAGGTCACCGTCAGCTGGCTTGCCTACGACATCACCGGCACGGGTACCAGCGTCGGCACGGTGAACCTGTTTCGTTCGTTCGCGACCCTCGGGCTCGCGCCCTGGGCGGGGCTCGCCGTCGATCGTGTGACGCCCCGCCGGCTGATCGTGGCAATCAACCTCTGGCTGGGGATCATCAGTGCCATTGTGGGCGCCATCCTGCTCGGGGGCGAACGGCATCTTGTGCTGCTCTTTGCTTTCGCCTTCTGTAGCGGCGTCGCGACGGCGATCGACCAGCCCCTGAGGCAGGCTGCGGTGTTCCTGCTCGTGCCCCGGCCCGTGGCGCCAAACGCCGTCGCGCTCATGCAGACGGGATGGGGGCTCATGCGTTCGGTCGGGCCAGCCGTGGGCGGCGTGCTCATCGCGCTGGTGGGGCCGGGCGGGAACTTCCTCCTGCAGGCCGCGCTCTACGCGCTCATCCTCCTCAACGGCCTCACCATCGCATTTCCGCCCCGGCCGCCGGCGCGGCACGGCCCCTCGTTCTTTCGCAACCTCGCCGAGGGCGTTCGCTACGTGAAGGGCGCCGCCGAAACGCGCACGTTCGTGATGATGGGCTGGATCCTGCCGCTGCTGATCATCCCCACGTTCACGGCGCTGCCGCCCATCTACGCGAAGGAGGTCTTCCACGGCGGCTCGCTGACGCTGGGCCTGCTCCTGTCGGCGGTCGGCGTGGGCGCCATCGTGGGAGGGCTGTTCACCGCGTCGCTCAGCCAGGTGGACCGCCGCGGCGTCGTCCAACTCGCCGGGCTCTTCTTCCTGAGCCTCTCGCTCTGCGGCTTCGCGCTCTCGCGTAACCTCCCGCTCGCGCTGGCGATGCTGGCGCTTTCGGGCTTCTGCGAGATGATCTTCCTGACCTCGAACCAGACGCTGCTCCAGCTCTCGATCCCGGATGAGCTGCGCGGCCGCGTGACGAGCATCGTGAGCCTCAACATGGGCCTCTCGCCCCTCGGGGCGCTCTACGCCGGGGCGGGGTCCGACTGGCTCGGGCCGGCGGCGATCACGCTCATCCTCAGCGGCGCCGCGGGGGCGCTCGCGGTCCTCATCCTCGTCTTCTCCCCGACCGTGCGGGACTACCGCATCAGCCGGGCGGTGGCTCGCTGATGGGGATGCCCTTCGCCGCGCTCCCGTAGATTCGCAGGACCACGTCCTCGATCGACGGCTCGTCCACGCGCAGGTCCACGATGCGGGCCGCCCGCGCGACGGCCGCGATGAGCTCAGCCGCGGAGGTGTCGGCCCGCTGGAACCGAAGCCACTGCCGCGGCCCTTCCACGCGCTCGACTGTCGCGAACGGAACGTCGAGTGGCGGCGCGGGCTCTTCCAGGTCCACCACGAGCGTCCGCTCCGTGGCGAATCGCGCCTTCAGCCGTTCGAGGGCGCCATCGTAGAGGATGCCGCCGCGATCGATAATGATGACCCGCCGGCAGAGCCGCTCGATGTCCCCCATGTCGTGCGTGGTGAGGAGGACCGTCGTCCCGGCGTCGCGATTGAGCGACGTGAGGAATTCGCGGATGCGGCTCTTCGCCACGACATCGAGCCCGATCGTGGGCTCATCCAGATACAGGACCGGGGGACTGTGCAGGAGCGCGGCCGTCAGCTCGCCGCGCATGCGCTGGCCGAGGGACAGCTGCCGCACGGGCGTCCGCAGGAATTCCGCCATCTCCATGGTATCGACGCAGCGCGCCAGGTTCGCCGCAAACCGCTCCTCGGGGATGCGGTAGATGTGCTTGAGCAGTGTGAACGAGTCGCCCAGGGGCAGGTCCCACCAGAGCTGAGTGCGCTGGCCGAAGACGACGCCGATGTGCCGCGCCATCTCCTTGCGCTGCCGTGATGGTTCGAAGCCCGCGACGGTCAGCCGCCCGCCGGAAGGCACCAGGATCCCCGTGAGCATCTTGATCGTGGTCGACTTCCCCGCGCCGTTCGGGCCGATGTAGCCGACCATCTCGCCCGGCTCGACGTCGAAAGTCACGCGCTCGACGGCGCGGACATCCGTGTACTCGCGGCGGACGCGGGCAAGCGGCCCCCGCGCCCCTTCCCGCTGGCGCGCGACGCGGAAGTGCTTGCTGAGATCGCGGACTTCGATCAGTGCCATGCGCGTGCTCCTTTGGTCAGCTGCCGGTGCTCTGGTAGTGGCGGATTCCCTGGCCCCAGACGGCACGCGCCACGAGGAGCGCGGCCACCGCGACGGCTGGCGATGCGAACCGAAGCACCTCCGGAGCGTTCAGCGGGTCCTCCCGCGCGAGGATGTACAGCGACGGGAAATAGGTCACGAACGCGAGCGGCACGAAGAACGCGATGATCCGGCGCAGCCAGCCCGCGTAGATGTTGATGGGATAGTTCGCCATCTGGTTGCCGCCGTAGGTGAACGCGTTCAGCACCTCCAGGCCGCTCCCAAGCGTCCAGAACACGGTCGTCGCACCGATGATCCAGATGGCGATGAAGATGGCGGTGCCGCAGGCGATCGTCACAACCAGCATCAGCGCCCGGCCCGCGTCCCAGGGGATACCGGCCGTCGTGCACGCGATCGCGAGAACCACCAGCCCCTGCGCGACGGCGCCGATGTGGCGCAGCCCGAAGTCGATGGTCACCACCTGGTAGAGCGAGCCGAGCGGGCGCGTGAGGAGCGTGTCCAGCGACCCGGTGCGGACGAGTGTGGGGAGCGTGTCGAGGTGGCCGACAACCATGTCCGCGAGCTTGAATGAGACGTATGACGTTCCGTACAGGAAGGCCACTTCGCCCAGGCTCCAGCCCGCGAGCAGCGGGAGGTGCTGGAAGATGACCCAGATGGCGAGGAAGTCGGTCAGCGTCATCACGAAGTAGCCGATGAGCATGAGCGTGAACGACAGCCGGTATTCCAGCTGCCCCCGCACCCTCGACCAGGCAAGACGGGGGAAGAGGCGGAGTTCGTTATCCACCCTGCACCACCACCCGGCGCCGCGCGGCGCCGAGCACAAGCCGTCCGGCCGCGAAGAGCGCCGCCGCCCAGGCGGCCTGCACCGCCATCATGGTCACCAGCGCGCCGCCGCTCTCCTTCTCAAGAAAGACGTCGATGGGAACCTGGATCATCCCCCGGAAGGGGAGTGCATGCGCGATGAGCGCCAGCCAGCCGGGGAAGAACGCAACGGGGACCACGAAACCGGACAGGAACGTGCCGCAGGCGGT
>JAYRRO010000230.1:0-10362 GCA_041910095.1 Dehalococcoidia bacterium | reverse complement strand
GTCGTCGCGTGCACGGGCGACCGCGAGGTGAACGCGCTCGCGGCGCGGGCGGCGGGTGCGGCGGGCGTGCTCGTGCTCGTCGAGGACGCGGGCGACGAGGGCACGTTCATCTCGCCCGCCGTCTTCCGGGACGGCGATTTCGCGCTGGCGGTGTCGACCGGTGGCGCGAGCCCGGGCCTCGCGGTCGAGCTGCGGGACCGCGCGGTGGCGGCGCTGGGCGATGGCCTGGGCGCGGCGGTGGAAGCAGCGCGCGGCCTTCGCGAGGAAGGGAAGCGCCGCCGGTGAGCCGCGCGCTCCTGCTGCTCGGGCACGGTTCGCACCTGGACCCGAATTCGAGCGAGCCCGTGCACGCGCACGCCGCCCGGATCCGCGCGATGGGCGCCTTCGATGCCGTGCGCGCGGCGTTCTGGAAGGAGGAGCCGTCTTTCGCGCGCGCGCTCGACGGCCTCGACGTGGACGAGGTGGTGGCGGTGCCCGTGTTCATCAGCAGCGGCTACTTCACGGAGAGCGTCATCCCGCGCGAGCTGGGGCTCGAGGGCGCCATCACCGTGCGCGGCGGGATGCGCATCCGCTACACACCCCCCATCGGCGCCGACGCCGTGCTCGCGAACGTCGTGGCGCAGCGCGCGATGGAGGCCGGCGCCGGGCCGGAGGACGCCGTGGCGGTGCTCGGGCATGGCACGCCCCGGAACCCGAACTCGGAGCGGAACGTCTACCTGCAGGCGGAGCTGCTCGCCGCCTCGGGGCGCTTCGCGGAGGTCGTGACGGTCTTCCTGGAGCAAGAGCCCCACATGTCACGCGTTCTGGAGCTGACGGCGGCGGAGCGCGTGATCGTGGTGCCGCTGTTCATCGCAGATGGCTGGCACGTGGGCGAAAGCATCCCGGCCGACCTCGCGCTCGAGGGGCCGGAGACGCGCCGCGACGGCCGGGTGCTGCGGTACGCGCGCGCGGTGGGCACCCACCCGGCGGTGGCGGACGTGGTGCTCGACCTCGCCGGGGAGGGGGATGCTCCAGCGGGGCCGCCGGCGACTCCCGCCTGGGTGGAGGGCGCTTTCGCGGCGGCCGAGGGGTTCGCGTTCGGCGAGCTGGCGGTGCGCTTCGAAGGCCCCGTCGCGGTCGTCGAACCGCCAGCGGCTGGCTCGCAGGTCGACATTTCGCGCGTGCCCGGGATGGTGCGCGAACGGCCCGGCGGCGGCTACCGGCCGCTCACGGGCGAGGTGGGACTTCCCGGGGGATGGTCCGTGCGCTGCGAGACGGCTCCCGCGCTGTTCACCGCGCTTGAGACGGTCTACCCGCTGGCCGCCGTGCACGCCGGGCAGGAAGCGGTTGGGGCACTACGCGTCGTCGAGCTGGAGGCGGTGCTGCGGCGGCAGTCGGGGCGGTATGGCGCCGTCGCGGTGGCGGACGAAGCCGTGCGCGCGGGCGCGGTGCGGAGCACGTGCGGGCGCTGCGTGCGCGTGCCGCGATGGCGGCCGCCCGCCGGCGTGGCCCTCGAGTCCACCGCTGGTGGCGTCACAGTTTCCTGTCCGGAGCCGTGCGGCATCCTTATCGAGAATATTCGCGCGCGTACGACGGGCGACGGCGAAGGATAAGGCGGCGTACAGGCGCGGTATGAACGGGGAAGGAACGGTCAGGCGCCGGCGCGCTTCTGGCCCTCGACCCCCTGGAGGGTCTCCTCGACGAGCGCGAGCAGGTAATCGGCGGCGAAGGGCTTCTGGACGAAGTAGGTGTGCGCGGTGCGGGCGGCGAATTCGGCCGGGCCATCGGCGCTGTAGCCGCTGATGAGGATGACGGGCAGGCCGGGCCAGCGGGTGGCGATGGCGCGGCGCAGTTCGATGCCGGATTCGCCGGGCATCACGATGTCGCTGATCACGAGGTCGGGGCGTTCGTCTTCGAGGAGGGTTCGGGCTTCCTGTGCGTTTGCGGCCTGGACGACGCCGTAGCCCTGCGTGCGCAGGAGGCGCGCGAGCATCACGCGCACGGGATCATCGTCGTCGACGACGAGGATCGCGTGGGACACCGCTACGGGCTCTCGTTGGCGCACGCGGGATTCGCCTCTCTCACCGTTTTCCTGCCGCGGGCGTTCGCGGCGGGCGACGGCGCGCGGCCGCCCGGGGGCAGCGCACGTTCCCTACCATTGTCCGCCTCGTGGCAGTCGCGTCGCATAGGGAGATTCCCTGATAGGAAACTGGACACCGGGTATTCCGGCGCCGCGCGGGGACTATAGCAACACTCCCCGTTATGCGCGCGGGGCGAGATTGCCCCTTCCGCGTGCGAAGAACTAGTATCGAACACACTCCGGGGGTGGTCATGCGCTTCCTTGGCACCGTCATCGGCGCGGCGATCCTGATCGTCCTCACCTACCTCACGCTTTCGTGGCTCGTCGATGGCTACTTCGGCGGCAACATCTACCCGGACGGCGCCAATCCCGACTCCTGGGCTGCTCCAAATACGTGGAGCGAGTGGCGCGACATCGTCATCGTGCTCGTGGGCCTCTTCTGGCTGCTGGCGGGGGCTCTCGCGGTCGTCCTTATCGGGGCGCTCATCGTCCTCGTCTTCGTCCTTCGCAGGCTGGTGAAGGACCACGCCGCGCCCGCGCTCGATTCGCTGAAGGAGTCGTTGGACAACGTGAAGGGGACGACGGAGTTCGCGGGCGAGACGGTCGTATCTCCGATTATTCGCGTGTATTCTGTTGTGCGCGGGGTGCGCAGCGGTGTCGGCGCCATCGGCGGCCTCCCGGACCGCATCCGCCGCCGCGCGAAGGGCAAGAAATGAGCACCGGCCCCGATTCCACGCCGCCCGTCCCTGCGGACGACGACTGGACGCTGCCGCGGCGGGAGAACGCGATCGTGACGTGGGCGCGGGCCATCGTGCTCGGCATCCAGGACACCGCGAAGGACGTGCTCGCCGAGGGCCGCAAGGGTGCGAACGACGCCTACGACGAGTACTGGCAACGGTTCGACCGCAAGACGCGGCGCCGCCGCTAAGCGCATACCGCGTTCGGGCGCCCTGCTTACACTGGATCCATGCCCCTGGACCTTCCCGAGCATGTCACGAGCCGGCGCCGCGATGGCCGCCGCGAGGTGATGCTCCACCGTTCCATGGCCGTGATCGGCGATGAGAAGATCGAGATCAAGGCGGCGCGGTCGACGGTGTGGGTGCCGCTCGGGGGGCTCGCGCTTTCGGGGCTGTTCATGTGGTGGATAGGCACGAACCAGGGCTCGGCGCCGGTGTGGGCGCTCGTCCTGATGCTGCTCTTCCTGCTCTTCGCGGTGCCCGTCTCGGCGATGTCGCTGGTGAGCTCGATCGCGGGCGCGGACGTGGTCATCGACCGGCGCAAGAACTCGGCGACGTGGCAACAGGGGTACCTGGGCATGGGCATCGGCACGAAGGAGCTCGTGCCGTTCGAGAAGATCGACCACCTCGAGATCAGCGTCGAGGGCGAGGACCGCGAACGCTGGCACGAAGAACAGGATTCGCTGCGGCAGTTCGCGCTCACGCTGGTGAAGACGAGCGGCAAACGGCTCACGCTCGCGCAGGTGCCGGTGCCCGCCGATGACCAGGCCGACGGCATGGACCGCACGCTGGCGGTGGGGCAGGCGATCGCGCAGCTGACGGGCAGGGACATCCGCCTGCCGGAGGGCTGGGAGCTCATCGAAATCGACACGAAGACGCTCGAGCCCGTGGCGCGCGGCAGCGGGAAGGGCCGCCGCACGCGCAAGCGGAAGTAGGCTCGCGCGCTACTGCCCCGGGCCCGTGTACACGACCTCGAGAAGGATGCGGTCCGGGGTCTCGAACATCACCTGGTAGTAGGTGGCGCCTTCGCCCGAGAACTCGGGCCGGTGCCGCGGCGTCTCGAAAAGCAGGGAGATGCCTTTCGCGCGCAGCCAGGCGGCGACGGCATCGACGTCGGCCTGGGATATCGCGCCGAAGGCCAGGTGATTCATGCCCGGGCCGTCGTAGTCGTTCGCGGCGCCGTTGGAGCGGGGCACGAACCAGACGCTCGCGCCGTTGCCGCCCTGGTAGCCGATGACGTCGTCGCTCTCGTGCAGCGCCGTCCAGCCGAGGAAGGGGAGGAGTTCGCGGTAGAAGGGCAGGTTCGCGGCCGCGACCACGAATTCGAGGTGGTAGAGGGTGGTTTGCATGGCGGGACCCCGGGGAGTGTCGCGGCACACCCGGGGCGGCGGCCGCGCCGGGGAACCCTCGCACAGGCTCACACGCAGCCGCAATACCGCGCTGGCACGGGCCATTCCGGCGCCACGGCGGGCGGCGTAGACTCGGCTCCATGGACGCTGCTCTTTCCGCCCTGATGAACGCGAAGACCATCGCCGTGGTCGGTCTCGATGCCCGCACCCACCGCCCCGCGCACCAGATCGCGACGTACCTCCAGCGCGCCGGCTACCGCATCATCCCGGTGAACCTTGGCCAGCCCGGCGATGTCGTCCTCGGGGAGCAGGCCTACGAGCGGCTCACGGACGTGCCCGGGCATGTAGACCTGGTGGACGTGTTCGTGCGGTCGGAGAACACGGGGCCGATCATCGATGAGGCGATCGCGATCGGGGCGGGCGCGGTGTGGCTGCAGGCGGGAATCACGAACCCGGAAGCGCTCGAACGCGCGCGCGCGGCGGGGCTCGCCGTCGCGCAGGACCGCTGCACGATGGTCGAGCACCGTTCGCAATAGGATTGGGTGTGCGAGAGCCCGGCACCGCACCGGGAAACGGAACGAGGCCGGCGGTGCGTGCTGGCCTCGTTTGCGTGGTGTGGCCGCGGGGTGGGCCGGGCGATGGCCGAATCAGCCGATGAACGCCTCGGAGTTGCTGTGGCGCTCGACCGGCGGGGCGATGCGGAACCTGCGAATCTCTTCGCGCTTGAGGAGCGGGAGGTGGCAGTGCGCGCAGTGCCGCGGGCGCGGCAAGGCGGCGGGCGTGAGGATGCGATGGCGTCCGTGCTCGCTGCATTCGAGCTCGAACTCGATGACCTCTTCTTGCATCGCGGGCCCTCCGTTCGCTGTCCCACGGGCCAGGTCGGCACCCATGGAGAGATAGCATACCGCTATCCCCGGCAGACTGAGGTTAGGGGGTGTTACAGGTTCGTCAACATCCCCCTTCGCACCGTAAAAAGCGCCCCAACCGGCCCGCCTCCGAATCTATAGGGTGCTGTCCGAGAATGATGCGGGGAGCGCCGGTGGCCAGCATCGGGCTATCCCTTAAGGGAATATCTCGCGCACGAGCGATTGCATTCAGGCCGCCGCCGCCCGCGCCATCACGACCACCGCGCGCGGCCGGGCGCCGGTCCGGTTTGCGGGGCGCCCGCGCGGCACGAAGGTGTGCCCCGCCAGGCAGTACACCGTCCCTGGCTCATCCATGGGGTCGCGCGAAATGAAGAGGCGCGACTGGCACTTCGGGCAGCGCTGAGAAAGCATCGACTGGAACATCCCGGTCCTCCGCGGGCCGTTGCGCCCGTTTCGTGATGTCCGCATTCTGCCGTGGCCACCAAGGGGGCACGCCCGGCGCGAGGCCGAATCGCCCTCCGACCTGTGGCGGAGCGCCGATTCGGCCGGGTGGCGGCGGGCACGAAAAAGCCCCCGCGCGGCGGAATCGCCGCGCGGGGGCCGAGGAGGGGGCGGGTGAGGTCAGGGCGCGGACGGCGCGAGGAGCACGTTCGTCCCCGCCTGCGCGCTCATGATCTGGGTCGCCGAGGCGCCGCAGCCGCTCCAGTAGTTCACGACCTTGCCGTCCTTATCGACGTTGAACATCGACCCGGTGGCCGGGCCGGTGGCGGCCGACGTCTCGATCACGACGACGTAGTCGCCCTGGGGGTTGTAGACGAGCATGCCCGGGTCCTTCACGGAGGCGACGGCGTAGAGCTTCACGTTTGCGGCGCCCAGCGGGCCGCTCGCAAAGTACGACTGGATCTGGTCGGGGCCGATGAACGAAAGCTCGCAGGTGAGCACGGGGAACTTCGTCACCGGCGTGTTGTTGGCGATGCCCTGGTCGCACTTCGGGGGGCCGCCCGCGCCGGCGACGGTTGTGCAGGGCGTGGTGACGGGCTTCGCAAGCGCGGCGAGGGCGGCGGCGTCCTTCTTCTCGATGGCATCGAGGACGGTGTTGATCTTCGCGTCGTTGGTGCGGCGCGTGGCCGAGCCCGGGGCCGGGCTCGTCGCGGCGGCGCTCGGCGAGCCCTCGGGCGCCTTCGTCGCGGCCGTGGTGGCAGCGCTCGTGACGGCCGCGGTGGGCTCGGCGGTGTCGTTCGCGTCTTCGGCGTCGTCACCGCCACAGGCGGCGAAAGCGGCGAAGGCGGCCGCGGCAAGCGGCAGAGCGAGGAGGCGCCAGTGGCGCCGCCCGAAGGCATTGGACATTGAGAACTCCCCTGATACTTCGAGTACAGCCAACTATCTCATTGGCTCGAACAGCATTCAGGATGCCCAAGCGCGGGCGTAGCGGCAGCATCGCGGGGGCTTCACGGCGAAGGTTCGATGCCTCACGTTCGTGCCGTCTATTGGCTCGCGCGCGAGTGGCCGGGCCCTCAGCCGGCGGCTTCGCGGAGGATGCCCTTCGCGGCATCGATGGCGGCCTCGCGGCGCGCATCGGCGTTCTCGCCACTGGCCGAGGCATCGATCGTCACGATCTCGGAGGGCGCGTGGACGATGAGGACGCGGCCGTCCATCCACCAGGCATCGGCGCCGAGGCCGTCGATGGGCTCGCCGTGCTGCCGGGCCGTGCGGGTGAGGAGCGCGGCCGCGCCCCGGCCCCCGAAGCCCGAAAGCGGCATGCGGTGCACGGCGACGCCACCTTCGGTCATCTCTGGCGTGTACGCGTGGCGCGGCGGCTCCGGCGCCACGCCGGCGGGCGCGAAGGGGAAGCCGCTGGAGGCGCGCAGCATGCCCACCAGGCCGCCGATGGCCGTCGCGAGGGGCACCTCCGGGGTGGGTTCTGGTTCGAAGCCCGCGAGCGGCGCGGGTTCGGGGGCGTTCGCCAGCACTTCGACCTTGTAGACATGCCAGAGACGCCGCGAGCGCGTCACGCGTACCTTCGTGCCACGCCGTACGGCGGGGGCGCCCATCGGCGGCAGCCAGCCGGTTGCCTCCTCGATGTTGCCGTCATCCACGGCGACGCGGCCGATATGCAGCTTCACGACCTCGCCTTCGAGCACGACGGGCTTGCCCAGGTCGGCGGCGCCGCGCCAGAGCCGGATGAGCCCGCCGAGCAGGTTCAGGGCGACGAGGATGCCGAAGAACGCGACGGCGGCCGCTATGATGACGATGAAGGCGTAGAAGCCGCCGCCATCGCCGATGCCCGTCGATAGCAGGTCCGAGCGGAGGTCGACCAGGAAGCGCACGGAGATCGGGAGGATGAAGAAGCCGATGAACCCCCAGAACGCGCTCCGTGCGGCGCCTTCGAGGAACACGCGGAAGGGCGCCTGACCGAAGCTGAAGCGCATGGGATAGCGGACGTCGATCTCGCGCCAGTGGCCGCCGTAGCGGCTCCACGCGCTGCCCGGGTCCTCGTCGTCGAAGGGCATCGCGCGGACGGCTTCGTGGGCCACGCCGAGGGCGGCGCCGTAGGCGAGGTAGCGGTCCCAGACGGTGACGGAGGCGGCGGGCGAGTCCTCGAACGCCTCGGCTTCGCGCAGATAGGCGCGCACGCCGAGCCAGCGGGCGGCGGCGTCGCGGCCGGCGGGCGTATCGCGCAGGTCGCGCAGGGCCCCGAGCCCGGCCATGATCACGACCCAGCCGATGCCCGCGACCCAGTACCAGTCCCAGCGGCCGAAGTCGTCGCTCCCGCCGGTGCCCTCGCCAAGGTGCGCGAGGGCGAAAGCGGAGGCGAAGAGGCCGAGGGCGGCGGCGAGGAAGCCGCCGAGGACCGTCCAATCGCGCGGGGCCCAGCGGCTGCGAACCAGCTTGAGGCGCCGCGCCTCGCTCACGACATCCTTGCGAAAGCGGTCCCAGAAGCTCTCTGACTCCGAAGGCGAATCGAAACCGAGCGCCTCGATCGGTGCGCTGCCGCCGGTGGCGTGGCGGCGGATGTGTTCGAGCACGCGGTGTTCGTACGCGGCGAGGGCCTGGCCTTCGATGCGGTGGTCGCGCACGCGGATGACAACCTGCGTGCCGTACTCCTCGACGGCGAGCATGCCGCGCGCGGCCAGGTCGAGCACGGTGGCGGCGATGGCCGCGCGGGTGAGCGCGCAGCGGTGCACGAGCAGGTTCACGATAGCGGGCGCTTCGCCCCCGAGCTCGTTCGTCGTGGGGCCGGCGGCGGGCTGGTATGGGAAGGTGGCGAACCAGCGCCAGGCGAAGATGATGGCCCAGAGGATGGCGGCGCCGCAGGCGAGGAAGAGGACCGCAAGCGAGAACCCTTCGAAGCCGTCGAACTTCGCACCGCCGGAGATGAGGAGCGGCATGCGGGGATTCTAGCGGGGGGTGCAACTGCCGGGCGTGGCCGCCGCCACATGCGCGCCGAATCCCGCGCAATCGTTTCGTGCACGGCGGTGGAGAGCACAAGCGCCGGGCGATTGGCCGCGACTCGTACCGCTGTACGAAACGCCGGACCCAATGGCCCCTTGACAACGGCGGCGAATTCGCTACGATGCCGCGCGCGATGCGCCTTTCGAACGACCGCCTGACCGCCTTTACCTGCCGTGCCCGTGTGTTGCGCCCGTGGGGAGCCGCGTTCGCGACGCGGGCCGCCGTCCTCGGGGTCCTGCTCTTGCTGGCGGCTGTGCTCCCGGAGGCGGGACCGCGCCGCGCCGCCGCGCTCGACGAGTTTTCGATGACCGCCGTCGCGAAAGGCACGACGCATACGTGCGCGGTGACGGCCGCCGGCGGCGTGAGGTGCTGGGGTTCCAACGACTGGGGCGAACTGGGCAACGGCACCAACACGCCGAGCCTGCTGCCCACCGATGTGCCGGGCCTCACGGGTGTCACCGCCATCGCCGCGGGCGAGCGCTTCACCTGCGTCCTCGCATCGGGCGGCGTGAAGTGCTGGGGCATGAACGGGTTCGGCCAACTGGGCAACGGCACGACCACGGCGAGCAACACCCCCGTTGCGGTCACCGGCCTCACGACCGGCGTCACGGTGCTTTCGACGGCGCAGCTCGCGCACCTGTGCGCGGCGACCGCGACGGGCGTGGTCTGCTGGGGCCGCGAGGCCGCGGACCCGACGCCGCTGGCAAGAACCACACCGGTCGCGGTGAGCGGGCTGGGCGCCGGTGTCACGGCGCTCTCCGCGGGCTTCGACCACTCGTGCGCGATCGATGCTTCCGGCGCCGCGCTCTGCTGGGGTTCAAACGAAGGGGGTCAGCTCGGAAACGGCACGCAGACCGCGTCGGCGGCGCCCGTTGCGGTAACCGGGCTGGGCAGCGGCACGACCGCGATCGCGGCGGGGGCGTGGCACACCTGCGCGCTCAACGGCGGCGCCGTGAAGTGCTGGGGCTCGAATAACCAGGGCGCGCTGGGAGCGGGAAGCGCGGCGGCGTATTCGACCACCGCGCTCACGGTCTCCGGCATCTCCGGTGCGACCGCCGTCGCCTTGCAGTCGAACGGGAGCTGCGCGGTTGCCTCGGGCGCGGTCAAGTGCTGGGGCGAGAACGACTTCTACGGAGTCGGCGATGGGACGCAGACCGACCGGCCGCTCCCGGTCACGACCATCGCCTCGGGTGCCAGTGCCATCTCGCTTGCGTCCGGGGGGTGCGCCATCGTCACGAACGGGCGGCTGCGCTGCTGGGGCTCGAACTGGTCGGGCGCGGTCGGAGATGGCACCACGACGGACCGGCCTTCGCCCGTGAACGTGGTCATTCCCGGCATGGCCGACCACGTCGCCTTCGTGACGGCGCCCACCGGCGCGACCGAAGGGGTGCCGTTCGCCACCGCGCCCACGGTGGCGGTTCGCGACGGCACCGGCGCCACCGTGACCGCCGACAACACGACCGCGGTCACGCTCTCGCTCGAAGGCAGCGGCACGCTCACCTGCACCGGCGGGCTCACGGCGACGGCCGTGAACGGCGTCGCGACCTTCCCCGGCTGCGCGATCTCCGCGCCCGGTCCCGTGCGGCTCGTGGCGAACGCGACGGACCTCGGGGGCGGGCAGTCGGCGCAGTTCGTGGTCATCGGGCTGCCCGTAGCGCTCGCGTTCGTGCAGCAGCCATCCGGGGGCATGTTCGCGACATCGCTGCCGGTGCAGCCGTCGGTTGCCGTCGTCGATAGCGGGGGCACGCCGGCGGCCGGCGATTCGACGACGCAGGTGACCCTCAGCGTCGGCTCGGGCCCGGGGACGCTGACCTGCACGGGCGGGCTGACCAAGACCGTAACGGCCGGGATCGCGGCCTTCAGCGGCTGCTCGCTCAGCACACCCGGGACGTACGTGC
>JAYRRO010000229.1:0-4455 GCA_041910095.1 Dehalococcoidia bacterium | reverse complement strand
CCGGAGGAGCTGACCGCGCGCGAGGAGGCGCGGCGGCTGTTCGCGTGGGTGGTGGCCGAGGCGGGACGCCGTGCTGATGCCCCGCCCGCAGCCTGAGGGGTCAGGCAGGCGGCGCGGCGGCCTGGATGTGCTTCGCGGTATCGGTGTAGTGGCGGAAGCGGGTGACGCGGCCGGCGTCATCGAAAGTCCAGAGGTGCACTTCCTCGTCCCGGAAGCGCCTGCCGGTGGCGCGCACGGTGGCATCGAGGATGACCTCGGCGGCGGCCTGGCGGTCGCTGGCGGTGATATCGAGGACGGCGAACTCGTGCATCTCCAGGCCTTCGCCGAGCACGGTGAAGAAGGTGGTCACCTCGTCCGGGCCGACGCGCGGGGCGAGCCAGGGCACGCCGGCGGCCTGCGCGGAATTCGCGCCCCACTGCTCCCAGGCGACGGCGGGGGCGAGGCGGGCAAGGATGGCGGGCACGTCGCCGGTGGCGAAGGCACCGTAGATGGCCTGGACGGCCTCGAGGTTGCGGGCGGCGGCGGGCACGAGGGCGGGCATGGAGGGGGCTCCGGTGGGTTGATACCGGAAGTACGCCGGGCCCGCGGGGGCTGATCACCTCACGAGAGTTCGTAGCGCGGGGGCTCGATCCATTCGGCGCCGGGCGGGTTCTCCTGGGCGCGGATCTCGGCGCGGCGCTGTTCGTCCTCGTACTTCTTCGCCTGCTTGATGACCTGGGCGCGCATCCGCACGTGTTCTTCCTGGCGGGCCTGCTTCGCCGCGCTCGGGCGCCGGGGCTTCCCGGCGTAGACCTTCAGCCGGCCCTCGTCCTCGAGCTGGCGAAGGTGGGAGCGGACGTTGTTGTCGGCGGCGCGGCGAAGGCGCTTATCGATGTCGGGGTAGAGCTGGAGCATGATGTCCCAGCTTGAGAAGGCGCCGCCGCCCTTCAGCACGCCGAGGATCTGCTGTTCGCGCAGATCGCGGTGCCGGACGTACTGCTGGAGGCGTTCGCGGGGGTCGTGGACGAGGGGCCCGTGGCCCGGGCAGATGACCTTGAGGTTGGGCAGGTCGAGAAGGGTCTTGAGGCTTCGCCGGTAGGCGCCCAGGTCGCCGACGGTGGTGGTGCTGGAGCCCAGGAGGGTATCGCCGGAGAAGAGGACGCCTTCGTTTTCGATGTAGTAGCAGATGGAGTCGGTGCTGTGGCCCGGGGTCTTGATAACACGGACGTTGATGCCGCCGTCGAGGTCGATGACCGTATCCGGAGCAAAGGTGCGGACGCCGGTGCGGGGGAGGCGGCCCTTGAGGAGGGGGACGGCGTCCTTGGCGGTGACGATCTCGGCGTGGAGCTCTTCGCGGACCCATTTGAGGTTGCCGGAGTGGTCGCCGTGGTGGTGGGTGATGCCGGCGAGGGCGATCTCGGTCTTCTCGACGGCGGCGAGGTAGCCCTTGAGCATCCAGCGGTAGCGGTCCATGGTCTCGCCGCTATCGATACTGAGGGTCTGTCCCTTGCCCACCAGGTAGATGGTGGTGAAGTCGGGATGCATGGGGTTGGCGTCGGGGACCTGGACGGCGCGGACGGAAGGGGAGACCTGCATGGGCGCATCCTACGCGGCGGCGGGTGCGGGTGCATGGGGCGTGGGCGAATCCATTGCCGGGCCTGATTGCGGCTGGTACTATCCCGCGCCAGATACGAGGGGTGTGAGGGGATGTTTCAGTTTCCAAAATGTCGCAAGTGCGACGATGGCGACCTTGTGCCGTTTTCGGACTTTGGGAGCCAGGGGGCGCCGATTCATTTCAAGGCCTGGGTGTGCACGAACCCGGACTGCGGATACAACATCAAGATCCGCAACGGCGAGCTGTACATCGAGGAGCCGATCAACGACGGGCAATACCACGTGGGCAACCGCGCTCGGTAGGGCGAGGCCCGTGGCGCGGTGCGAGCGGCGCGCGGGCTTGTGATAGACTGCACGAGCAATGCAGGCCAACAAGATCTACCAGCCGATCCCGCTGCGACTCGACACGGATGTCGAGGAGGAGCTGCAGCAGAACGTCCTCATTTCGAGCGTGGACCAGGTGCTGAACTGGGCGCGGCGGTCGTCGCTGTGGCCGGCGATGTTCGGGCTGGCGTGCTGTGCGATGGAGATGATCGCGACGGCGATGCCGCGGTACGACATCGCGCGCTTCGGGGCGGAGATCTTCCGGGCTTCGCCGCGGCAGGCGGACCTGCTGATTGTGCCGGGGACGGTGACCTGGAAGATGGCGCCGGCGGTGCGCCGGGTGTGGCTGCAGATGCCGGAGCCGAAGTGGGCGATCGCGATGGGCGGCTGCGCGATCATGGGCGGGCCGTTCGCGTACGCCTATAGCGTGACGCCGGGCGTGAACACGCTGCTGCCGGTGGATGTGTATGTGCCGGGATGCCCGCCGCGGCCGGAATCGCTGCTGACGGGGCTGATGCTGCTCCAGGACAAGATCAAGCAGGACACGATTGGCAAGCAGTGGCAGCGGCGCGATGTGGAGCCCCAGTTCCATCGCTACCTGCCGGAGGGCGATCCCATCCGCAAGGAGCTGGAGACCCTGTGGCCGCCGTACATCGACTACGGGAAGCCGTTCCAAGGGCCGGCGTTTCCCCGCTAAGCGGCGAGGGCCCAGAATCGCTGGAACATGACGGCGCCCGCGGGCGCCCGCAGGAGGCAACGCATGGCCAAGGCAAAGTGGGAAGACGTGGAGGCGCTCGCGACGCCGTTCTTCGATGCGGGCGAAATGCCCGAGCGGGGCGACCTGATCGAGCGGGCGTACCAGGTGGACGCGAGCGACGATGTCATCGACGCGCTGGACACGCTCCGGGGGCATCCCATCCAGTCGCTTGATCAGCTCAAGGAGCTGCTCACGGCGAACGGTGTGCTCGCCTAACCGGCGACGAGCCACGCGCCGGGGCGATCCCGGCGATGGGAAGAGAAGGAAGAGGCCGCGTGCGCGGCCTCTTTTTTCGTGCCCGGGTCAGATGCCGCATGCCCCCGCCAGGGAGCTGAGCGCGAGGTTCCGGCGGCCGTAGGCCTCCATGTCGAGGAAGCCGTTGGTGGTATAGCCGAGCGAAATGCCGGACTCGGGGTCACCCCAGCCGATCTGGCCTCCGGCGCCGCCGTGGCCGAACGCGCGCGCCGAGGTGTTGTGGCCAAAGCCACGGAGATGGGCCCGGCCATCGCCACCGGCCACCACAACCGCGAGGGCGCGGTTGATCGGGATGCCGTGGATCTGGTCGACATGGCGCTCGGTGGTGCGAACGGTTGTGGCGAAGTCGATGGTCTCGGCCTTCATGATGCGCGTGCCGTCGTGGGTGAGGCCGCGGTTGATCAGCGGCTGGTAGAACATCGCGAGGTCGGCGGCGCGCGCGATGCCGCCGCCGCCGGGCACGCCAACACGGCGCACGGCCGGGATGTTGAAGCTGAGGATGGCGTCGGGGGTGACTTCGCCCCAGCCGCCCGGGGGCGGGACCGGCGGGGTCATGTGGAGGACGTCGGCGACGCGCGCGTCCTGGCTCTCGGGGAGCCCGACGAAGAGCTGGTCGAGGCCCATGGGGTCGAGAATGCGTTCGCGGATGAAGGCGCGGAAGTCCTTGCCGGTGCGGCGTTCGATGATCTCGGCGAGGACCCAGTGGGCGGTGGTGGCGTGATACATGAACTGTGTGCCGGGCTCGAAGTTCAGGCGCCATTTCGCGAAGCGGGCCAGGCGGGCTTCGCGGTCCTGCCAGTCCTCCGCGCGGAAGGGGGCCATTGGGAAGCCACCGATGTGGAGCATGGTCTGCTCGACGGTGATGACCTCCTTCCCGTTGGTGCCGAACTCGGGGATTATGTCGGCCACCTTCTCGTCGAGGCGCAGGAGGCCGTCTTCGAAGAGGGTCCAGACGGCGGCGGCGACAATGGCCTTCGTCGAAGAGAAGATGCTGTAGAGGGTGTCCTCGGTGACGGGCTGGAGTTCGCCACGGATGGCGGCGTTCCCAAAGCAGCGGAAGCCCGCGAGGACACCGCCCCGTGCGACCGCGACCTGGCACCCCTGGAGGGTGCCGTCATCGACATCGCGCTTCGCGCGGGCGAACACGGCCTCGAGCTTCTCGCTATCGATGCCGACATCCTCGGGCTTGTTGGCGACGGGCAATGGCATGCGTTCTCTCCTCGATGTGATGCGGGGCGAACGATAGCCGGTCGAGGTGGAGTCGAACAGCGGCTTAGAGTGGCAGCAGGCCGCGGCGGGCGGCCGTCATGACAGCCTCGGTTCGGCTGGCGGCGCCGAGCTTGGCGAGCACGGTGCCGACATGGAACTTGGCGGTGTGCTCGCTGATGCCGAGGCGCAGGGCGATGGTCTTGTTGGGAAGCCCGGCCGCCATAAGGGCCAGGACTTCGCGCTCGCGGGGCGTGAGGTCCGCGCCGGCATCGGGGCCGGCGGGCGCGCCAGCAGTGGCGACGCGGCGGAGGAGGCGG
>JAYRRO010000228.1:0-8548 GCA_041910095.1 Dehalococcoidia bacterium | reverse complement strand
GCCGAACTTCTTGAGCAGCGCCTTCTTGCGCTTCGGCCCGATGCCTGGTACCGAATCGAGCGCGCTCGTGATCGCGGTCTTGCCCCGCACCTGGCGGTGGAAGGCGATGGCGAAGCGGTGCGCCTCATCACGGATGCGCTGGACCAGGTAAAGCGCCTCCGACCCCCGCGGAAGCACGATCGGTTCGTCCTCATCGGGGACGAAGATCTCCTCGAAGCGCTTCGCCAGCCCCACGACGGGGATGTGGTGCATGTCCATCTCACGCATCGTTTGCGCGGCGGCGCCAAGCTGCCCTTTGCCGCCGTCGATGATAACCAGGTCGGGCAGCTCCCAGGCGTCCCCGGCTGGGTCGTTCACCGGCGCCTCGGCGACCGGCTCCGGTGCCGCCGCCGCTGAAGTGCCGATGGCGCTGTCCGGCTTCGCGGCCGCGCGCCGGAATCGCCGCCGCATGATCTCCGCCATCGTCGCAAAGTCGTCCGCGCCGGTCACGGTTTTCACCTTGAAGCGGCGGTACTGGTTGTTGGCGGGCTTTCCATCGACAAAGACGACCATGCTGGACACGGGGCTCGTGCCCTGGATGTTGCTGTTGTCGTAGCACTCGATGCGGTGCGGCAGCGCGGGCAGCGCGAGCTCCTCGGCCAGCTGTTCGAGTGCGAGCTGCGTCTTCGTGGCGTCCGCGAGCCACTTCACGCGCATCATGTCCAGCGCTTCCTTCGCGTTCTCGCTGGCAAGTTCGACCAGCTTCCGCTTCTCGCCTCGTTCCGGCACCCGCACCTCGACGTTCGCACCACGCCGCTCGCTGAGGAGTTCTTCCAGCGTCTGCCGGTCCTCCACGTCGGAGGGCACCGCCACGAGCTTCGGCGTGTACTGGGCGCTCTCGTAGTACTGGAGGAGGAAGTTGAGCAGCACCGCGCCATCGGACTCATCCCTGGTCCCTTCGACCACGAAGGTGTCGCGCCCGATCATGTGCGTTCCGCGGACAAAGAAGACCTGCATGCACGCCTGGTCGCCGTTGCGCGACATGCCAAAGACGTCCATGTCCTCGTTCTTGGTGGTGGAAACGATCTGGCGTTCAACCGTGCGTTCGATGGACTTGAGCTGGTCGCGGAGCCCGGCCGCGCGCTCGAATTCCAGGTTTTCGGACGCCTGCTCCATCTGGACTCGGATGCGGCGCATGACGTCGTCCGACCGGCCCTCGAGGAAGAGGATCACCTGCTGGACGACCTCGGCGTACTCCTCGGCGGTGCAGAACGCCGTGCACGGTGCGATGCAACGCTTGATGTAGAAGTCCAGGCACGGCCGCGCGTCCTTTCCGGTGATCTCCTTCGTGCAGGAACGCCACGGGAACAACTTCTCGACCAGGTCCAGGGTCGCGCGCACCGAGCCCGCGCTCGCGTAGGGCCCGAAGTAGCGCGCGCCGTCCTTCTCGATGCGGCGCGTGATATAGACACGCGGCCAGGGATTCTGGACATCGACCTTCAGGTACGGGTACCGCTTGTCGTCCTTGAGGCGAATGTTGAAGAACGGCTGGTGGCGCTTGATGAGCGTCGCTTCAAGGATGAGTGCCTCGCCGGCGTTACCCACGACGATGTACTCGAAGTCCTCGATGTGCTCCCGGAGGGCGCGCGTCTTCGGCTCCATCATGTGCGGCGAACCGAAATAGGAGCGGACGCGGTCCTTGAGCTTCGCGGCCTTCCCGACATAAATAACGTCGCCCGCGGCGTTGCGCATGATGTACACGCCGGGGCGCGCGGGCAGGGCGGCCAGCTGCTTGCGAAGCTTTTCGGAAATCGTCGTGGATGCCATGGGGAACGGTTCCAGTGTACAGCACGCCGCCGGACGAACCGGTTCGGGCGTGACGTCAAACGACCTCGATCATCGACAGCGCCTGCCGCGCGACGAGCAGGTGCAGCGCAATCCGGCGGTCGACATCCTGGCCCTGCTGGCCCATCTCGACGAGGACGGGTGTGAGCCCCGCGACGTGCCCGCCGAGCCCGAGCGAACTCCGCCCGCGGCCCGTGGTTGCAGGCGTGGCGCTCGCCGCCGGGCGGCCCAGGTTGGTCCCGTCACGGACAATAAAGCGGTCGTGCGAAGGCAGGCCATCGTTGAGCGCGGTGGCGATGGCGGGCCCGAAGTTCGGCCAGAGCGGCCCCTGCCCCGTGGTAATGGTCTGCCCGAGCGCCGCGGTGCCGGTGCCCGGGGCATCGACGTAGAAGGCCCACGATTCGTGCATGTCGAGTGCGAGGCCGCAGCCGAATTCGGTGGCGAGCGCCGTGATCTCGCCGGCCATCCGCTCCATTGCCAGCGCGCTGCCCGGGTCGCCCGGGTAGAGGCGGTTGAGGTCGCCGATCTCCTCGAAGGTGCGGACGAAGCTGTCGATGGCGAGGCGGTTCGCGCGCGGGATGACAAGCAGCGAACCGCTGCGCGGGACCCAGTTCGCCACCTCCTCGGCGGCCATCCACCCGCCGGGCTCGTTTCCATGCACGCCACCGAGCACGATCGCCGCGTTCCCCGCGACGCCGCTGTCGCGAATCGAAACGGCCGTCGCCCAAAGCGTACCCGCCATCAGGGTTCGCTCGTAGGTCCCCTGCGGGCGCACCACCCGTGGCGCCGGGGTTGCGGCGGGAGCGGCCGGCGCTGGGCCTTCCGCGGCCGGTGACGGGAGCGGGTCCGATGCGATGCCGGGCAGGATGGCGCCTGGCCGCCCGGGTTCCGCCTTCGCCTTCGTGCCGCAGGCCGCAAGCAACACGGCCGAACCCGTGGCCGCAAGAAATGCACGCCGGTTCATACGAATGCCCATCGGCAACGAAGTGTAAGGCACGCCGCGGAATCCTGGTGGAAAGCGACGCCGGCCCGTGGAGTCCCCGCCATACGTCTCTCCATCGGCGACGCCGGGCGCGAACGGGGGCCGGGCGGTAGAATCCGCCTTCACCTTCACCCCGGGAGCACGCCGTGGCCTACCAGGCAATCCTGTACGACGTCGAGGACGCCGTCGCGACGGTCACCTTGAACAAGCCCGAGCGCCTGAACGCGTTCGACGACGAGATGCTGGCGGAGTGGGCCGATGCGCTCCGTGCCGCCGACGCGGACCCCGGTGTGCGGGCCGTCATCATCACCGGTGCGGGCCGCGGCTTCTGCAGCGGCATGAACGTGCAGGCCGAAGCCGCCGGCGAAGGCGTGCTCCGCACCGAGGCGACGGTGGCCACCCGCCGGCACAGTCTTCGCGACCGCGTGCATCCGATTCCGCGCGCGCTCATCCAGTTGGAGAAGCCGTACATCGCCGCGATCAACGGCGCGGCCGCCGGCGCGGGCATGGACATGGCAACGATGGCCGACGTCCGCTTCGCCGCATCGACCGCACGCATGGGCATGACGTACGTACGCATGGGCCTCATCCCCGGTGACGGCGGCTGCTACACGCTGCCGCGCATCGTCGGCACGCAGAAGGCGCTGGACATGATCTGGACGGGCAAACTCATCACCGCCCAGGAAGCCCTCGAGATGGGCTACCTCATGGCGGTCTACGAGCCGGACGAGCTGCTGCCGCGCGTCAAGGAGTATGCGAAGCAGATTGCGAAGGGCCCGGCGACGGCCGTCCAGCTCGCGAAGAAGCTGGTGTACCGCTCGGCCAACATCCCCTTTGACGAGCACCTCGACATGGCCCAGATGGCGATGTTCATCGCCCAGACCACCGACGACGCGAAGGAAGGCCCGCGCGCGTTCGTTGAGAAGCGCGAACCGCAATGGAAGGGCTTCTAGAAGTTCCGCTTTGCACACACAACGGGGATGGCAACGGCCATCCCCGTTTCGCGTGTGTTCCAGGCAGGTGTGATTAGCTGAGGACGACGGCGTCGATGCCCATCGCCATGAAGAGGATGGCCAGGTACAGCATCGAAAACTTGTAAACGCTGATGGGCGAGACATCGGCCGGGCGCTTCCAGAGTTCCCACGATTTCCAGACGAACCAGAGGCCGCCCACGACCGCCGTCGCGAGGTAGATCCACCCGAGGTCGCCCGTGGGAACGAGGAGCAGGGTCACGGGAACGAGCGCAATCGAATACAGCACGATTTGCACGCGCGTTTGGCGGACGCCGTTCGTCACCGGGAGCATGGGCACGCCCGCGTCGGCGTAGTCGTCGCGGAGGCGCAGAGAGAGCGCCCAGAAGTGCGGCGGCGTCCACATGAAGATGATCGCAAACATCACCACGGCGCCCCACGACACGTCCCCCGTGACCGCGGCCCAGCCCACCATTGGCGGGAACGCACCCGCGGCCCCACCGATGACGATGTTTTGTGGCGTGCGGCGCTTCAGCCAGATCGTGTACACGAAGACGTAGAAGAGCAGCGCCGCCAGCGAAAGCACGGCGGCAGCAAGTGTGGTGCTAGCCCAGAGGAAGAGGAAGGCGCCCGCACCGAGCAGGATGCCAAAGGCGAGCCCATGGGCGGGGGCGACTTCGCCGGTCACGATCGGCCGGCTGCGGGTGCGCTTCATCACGCTGTCGATGTCGCGGTCGTACCAGCAGTTGATGGCATTGGCGCCACCCGCCGAGAGCGAGCCGCCGACCAGGGTCGCGAGGATGAGCCAGCCCGAGGGCCAGCCTCGCTGGGCCACCAGCATCGCCGGGAACGTGGTCACGAGCAGGAGCGAGATCACGCGCGGCTTGGTCAGCGCGATGTAGGCGCGGAACGTATCGAGGATGTTCGGGCGCGCCATGGTGGCCGCGGGCGCGCTCAAGCGGGCACTCCCAACCGGGACACGGGCCGTCGCGTCGCTTCCACCGAGGGGGAGTAGAAAGAAAGGATCACCGTAGCCGCAAGACTAACCCAAACGCCGGATGCAATCACGGTGTGGCTCACGGTCAGGAAGTCCGGGAAGGTGTACCACACGTTCAGCGCGCCCACGGCCACCTGCGCGATGTACAGCACCAGCGTCGCCTGCGCCACGTAACCCGACCATGCGAGCTGGTCGCGCCGCCGCCAGGCTTCGCGGATCACGGGAACCAGGAGGAAGAGCAGGCCCGCCGCGAGGTACCGGTGTGCCATGTGGACGATCTCGTGGTCGTCGGCGCCCGGGAGGAGCGACGCGCCGTTACAGGCTGGCCAGGCCTCGCACGCCGTGCTCGCGCCGCGCTCGGTCATGTAGCCGCCGATCCACATGGTCACGGCGAGCCACCCGAGCGCGAAGAGCGCTCTCTTGCCCAGCGCGCGCCGCTCCGGGCTCAGGAGCCGTGCCGTGGCGCCGGCATGTGCCGGGTCATTCACGTACATCGCGACGAATACGGCGATCTCCGCCGAGAGGACCAGCATTGCCGTCAGGAGGTGGCTGGCCACGATCTCCGGGGGCAGTTTCATCGTCACCGTGAGGGCGCCGAGCACGCCCTGGAAGCCCACCAGCGGCACCGCGATCGTCGCCAGGCGCGTGATGAACGGGACGTGCCGGTACCACTTCCAGGCTGCCACGGCCGTGGCGATGACGAGCATCCCCACCATCGTTGCGAAGTACCGGTGCACCATCTCGATGATGGCCTTGTCGTGGTGCTCACGGGCGGAAATGGGGACGACGTCGCCGTGGCAGGTCGGCCAGTCGGGGCAGCCGAGGCCGGACCCGGTGGCCCGCACATACACCCCCACGCCGATGAGGATGAAGGTCGCGATCGACGTAACCAGGGCGAGCCGCCGGGCGATGCTCATCGGGTTCCGGTGCCTTTCTCGGACGAAGCGCGCATGCGCCTCGTGAACTGCCGCGGGGCGTCCTCACCCGGCCCGCCGCACCTTTGAGGGTGCCATAACGGCACCCGGTGGGCCACCGGCCGGTGAGCCCGTCCCTTACCTGCTATTCGAGTCCCTGCGCCTTCAGGAAGTCGAGAATGTCCTGCACGCTGCGGATGTTCTCCGCGTCCTCGTCGCGAATCTCGAACTGGGCGTCCTCGGCGAACTCCTCTTCGATCGCGATCGTGAGGTCGACGATGTCGAGCGAATCGGCCCGGAGGTCGTCGATGAGGCTGGCCCCGGGCGTGACCTCGGCGGCATTTACCTTGAGTTGCTTGACGATGGTGTCGCGGACGCGCTCGAAAACGGTCGCCATGATGCTGTTTGCTCCTGTCCGGTGGCCGGGGGGTTGGTGCCCGGCGCGGGCTGCATGGGCGATGCTAGGTCACCCGGTGTACTTGCGAAAGACCACGCACCCGTTCTGGCCGCCGAACCCGAATCCGTTGGCAGCGGCCGCCCGCACGGTCATCTGCCGCGCCTTCAGCGGCGTGTAGTCGAGGTCGCAGTCCGGGTCGGGAGTTTCGAGGTTGATCGTGGGCGGCACGGTGTCGGTCGCGCATGCCATCACCGCGGCGAGCGCGCCCGCCGCGCCGGCGGCGCCCAGCAGGTGCCCTACCATCGATTTCGGCGAGCTGATGGCGATGCGCCGCGCGTGCTCTCCAAATCCACCCTTGATCGCGACGGTCTCCGCGGCGTCGTTGAGGGGCGTGCCCGTGCCGTGCGCGGCGACGTAGTCGATGTCGGCCGGGGTAAGGCCGCCGATGCGCATCGCCTCCGTCATCGCCTGCGCGGCGCCGCTTCCATCCTCGAGGGGGGCCGTGATGTGGAAGGCGTCGCAGCTGAGGCCGCCGCCTAGCAATTCGGCGTAGACCCGCGCGCCGCGCGCTTTCGCCCGCGCTTCGGACTCGATGACCATCACCACGGCGCCCTCGCCGAAGACGAAGCCGTCGCGGTCTTTGTCGAAGGGTCGGCTGGCGCGCTGTGGCTCATCGTTGCGGCGGCTGAGCGCCTTCATGTTCGCCAGCGCCGCGATCGGCAGGCGGTGCAACGCCGCTTCCGTGCCGCCGGCCACCACGACATCCGCGATGCCGAGTTCGATGAGTTGCTTCGCCTCCACGTAGGAGTACAGGCCGCTGGCGCACGCGGCCACGCTCGCAAGCGCCGGCCCGCGCAGCCCCAGGTGCATCGAGACCTGGCAGGCGCCCATGTTCGGCGCCATGGTGGGGACATAGAAGGGGCTGACGCGGGCCGGACCGCGGCTCGTCAGCACCTCCATCTCGTCCATCGTGTCGATCACGCCGCCCGCGCCCGTCGCAATGGACGACGCCGCCCGCGGGCGCTCGTCGTCGCGCAGCTCCAGCTTCGCGTCGTCGGCGGCGAGCCGCGCCGCAGCGACGGCGAACTGGGCGAAGCGCGACATCCGCCGCGCGCCCTTGGCATCCATGTAGTGTCCCGGCTCGAAGTCGTGGACTTCGGCCGCGATCTTCACGGGCATGTCGCCCGTGTCGAAGCGGGTGATCGGGCCGGCACCCGAGACCCCGGCGACGAGGTTTGCCCAGAATTCGTGCGCGGTGAGACCGATGGGCGTGATGGCGCCCACACCGGTCACGAGTGCTCGTGTCACAGATTGCTCCGAAGCAGTTAGTTGACCTCGCGGAAGAGGAGGCAGGAGTTGTGCCCGCCGAGCCCGACGGAGGTCGACATCGCCACCCGTACGCGGCGCGACTTCGCCACGTTGGGCACGTAGTCGAGGTCACACTCGGGGTCCGGCGTGGTGTAGTTGATGGTCGGCGGCACCTTCTGGTCGCGAATCGCGAGCACGCAGGCGAGCGCCTCCACCGACCCCGAGGCTCCCATGCAGTGCCCCGTGATGGGCTTGACCGAGCTGACGCTCGCATCGAAGGCGGCCTCGCCCATGATCTCCTTGAAGACGAGCGTCTCGACCCGGTCGTTCAGCGGCGTGCCGCTGCCGTGGGGGTTGATGTAGTCGATCTCCGATGGGTCGATGGCGGCCTTGCGGACCGCCGCCTTCACGGCGCGCTTGAGCCCCCGGCCCGTCTCGTGCAGCGCGATCATGTCGTAGGCGTCGTTCGAACTGCCGTAGCCGATGACCTCGCAGTAGATGCGGGCGCCGCGGGCGCGAGCGTGGTCGTAGTCCTCGAGGATCATGGCCGCGCCGCCCTCGCCGGCGATGAAGCCGTCGCGGTTCAGGTCGAAGGGCTTGAGTGCCTTCGTGGGATTGTCGTTGTCGCCCGCGAGTGCGCGCATGGAGCACCACGTTGCGTGGTAGAGCGGCAGCAGTACTGCCTCGGAGCTGCCGGAGATGACGGCCGTGGCGTCCCCGCGGCGGATGGTTTCGAAGGCTTCACCGATGCTCCCGCCGCCGGTCGCGCAGGCGCTGACCACGGCCATGTTCGGCCCGCGGGCGCCTGTGGCGATGGCGATGTGTCCGCTCGCGGCGTCCGGGATGAAGTTCGCCACGAGGAAGGGCGTGATCCTGCGCGGCCCCTTGGTATCGAGGATGTGCTGGTGCTCGACGACCAGGTCCGTGCCGCCGCCACCGGCGCTGAAGATGACGCCGATCATGTCGGCGTTCTCATCCGTGATGGCGAGCTCGCTATCGGCCAGCGCCTCAAGTGCCGCGGAGACGCCGAAGGTGACGCCGCGGTTCATGTACCGCTGCTGCTTCGCGTCCACGCGGTCGCCGAGTTCGAAGCCTTTCACCTCGGCCTGGATGCGCACGGGGTACGGCTCCGGGTCGAAAAGGGTGATGGGCCCG
>JAYRRO010000227.1:0-5093 GCA_041910095.1 Dehalococcoidia bacterium | reverse complement strand
GAACAGAGCGGGCAGCCGGATGTGCGCCTCGGCCATGCCCCAGCGGGTCACCAGCCGGAAGTCGGTGCCGTCGGCGCGCAGGGCCACGTTCCGCGCGAGCACGTCCGCGTCGCGCGCCTCAAGACCGTATTGCATGGGCCGGGCGCGGGTGCTCCGCGTGAGCATGAAGTTCGCGGACGGGTCGTCCGCATTCGCGATGGCGACCTTCGCCACGCCCTTATCCGCTGTCCGGTCGAGCGCCGCGAAGAGCATGCCCTTCGCCTCGCGGTAGGCTTCGAACGTCTTGTGGAAGTCCAGGTGGTCGCCGGTGATGTTCGTGAGCACCGCGATGTCGTACTCGACGTCGTCCAGCCGGTGCAGCGCCAGCCCGTGGCTCGTCGATTCCACGACGGCGAAGTCGCAGCCGGCATCGGCCATCTTCCGCAAAAGCCGCTGAACCTCGGGTGCCTCCGGCGTCGTCATCCGCCCCGAGACGTGCCCGCTTTCGCCCGGGAGATAGGTATCGACCGTGCCCAGGCGGCCGACGCGCGCTCCCGAGGCCTCGAGCACGCTCGTGACCAGGTGCGACGTCGTCGTCTTGCCGTCCGTGCCGGTGATCCCGATGACCGTCATCCCGCGCGAGGGGTATCCCTCGAACCAGGCCGCGGCTTTCGAAAGCGCGGCCCGCGTGTCATCAACCGCGACCATCGCCGTGTCAGCCCTGACGCCCTGCCAGGTGGCAGCGTGGTCCCGCTGCACCACGAGGGCGCCCGCGCCGGCGGCGATCGCGGCATCGAGGAAGCCGTGGCCATCCGCGCTGAAGCCGGGCACGGCCACGAACGCCGTCCCTGCCGCCACGCGCCTCGAGTCGTGCTCGATGCCGCCCAGCACGGCCGCGCCATCGCCACGGACCAACGCCGCTCCGGGCACGGCTGCTACCAGCGACGCCACCGTTCGCGCATCGGACACGGTCCACCTCCGGCGCGGACGCTTCGGCCCGCCCGGCCATGGTAGCCGAGGGTGGTGTTGCCCGGTACCTCGCTTACTCCCCCGCGGCCACCCGCCAAAGGTCGAGGAAGTTGGTCAGCATGCGCGCCGTTGCGCCCCAGATCAGGTCGTCCTGCCACTGGTAGGCCGGCATCTCCCGCTGGACGCCATTGACCACGCGCCGGTCGGGCACGTAGGAGCCGGGGTGCCGCAGGTGGTCCACGGGCACCTCGAGGAGGTATGCGACTTCCTCGTCGCTGAAGGTCCACTCGTACGGGTAATGCGAAAGCCAGCCGACGTACGGCGTGACGGCGAAGTTGCTGATCGTCTTGATGTCGTCGAGCTGACCCAGGATCTCGATGTGGTCCGGATGCACGCCAATCTCCTCGTGCGTCTCGCGGACGGCGGTGCGAACGAGGTCGCCCTCGTCCTCCGGGTCCTGGCCTCCGCCCGGGAAGCTGATCTGGCCTTTGTGGGCGTCCACGCGGTCGGTCCGCTTCTGGAACACGACATGGTGCCGCCCGTGGTGTTCGTACACCAGCACCAGGACTGCGGCGGGCCAGAGCGAGTCGTCTTTTTCGATGCCCTGCGGCTCGTATCCCGCGAGCACTTCACGCAACCGGTCCCGCATCAGACGCGCGCCTCCACGTGCCGCCTCCGCGTCGATTCGCGAAGCTCCTCCCAGACCCGTTCCTCCATCGCGCGTGCCTCCTCCCCCGGCGTGTCCTCGATCGCCGCGTGAACCTCCACCAGTATGGCGCGAAGCCGGTCGTTGATGCCCTGCAGCGTGCTCACCCGCAGGTCCGGGGGCGTGCCCTCCTCGGCCGCGGCGCGCGCGCGTTCCGCCAGGCTGGCGTCCGAAACAACCCCCGCTGCGTCAGCAAGGATCGCCGCGACCCCCGCGTTCTCGACCGAGAGCCGGTCCGCCATGCGGTCGAACTCCGTCGCCACCACGCGCAAAAGGACAGCCGAGAGCCCCGCGAGCTGTTGCCCGAAGGGTGTGCGCACCTCCGGCGCCACCTTCGTCATGAGCGACACCGCCACCCCGTTCAACACGCGCCCGGCGTCCGGCTTCATCCCGCCCTCCCCAGCGATTCCAGCAGCGCCTCGTCCTCGGCGTTGATGAGCGTGTACGAAACCATGGGAAGGATGAGCTCGTCCGTCCGGCCCTCCTGGAACGACTTCGCTCCCGTCAGCCAGATGCCCTGTGCCTTCACGTTCGAAAACACCGACCACCAGCGCAGCGCGTCGCGATCGACGGTCGTCCCGCTCGCGGCTTCATAGATGGCGATTGCGTCGGCCTCGGCGATGATGCCGCCCTTGCGCCCGTCACGCGCCCACTCCCAGTCCTTCATGAACCCCCAGGCGAGGTCCTCGATGGGGTCTCCGAGGTGCGCCATCTCCCAGTCCACCACGGCCCGGATCGTCCCGTCGCGGTGATACAGGATGTTTCCCACGCGGTAGTCGCCGTGCACGACCGTCACCCGCGCGGGCGGTGGCGGCGGGTTGCGGCGCAGCCAGCGAATCCCTGCCCGCACGATCGGCTGTGGGCTCAGCTCTTTCGAATCGACCACCGCTTCCCACGTGTCGAGCTCGCGCTGCCAGCACTCCCCCGGAGCGGGTGCTTCCGATACCTCCACCAGGGCCGACATCCGCCAGTCGAAGCCGTGGATCGCGGCGAGGATTTCGTACATGTGGCGCGCGATGTTCGGGCGCGCGGCATCCCAGGCGGGTTCCTGCAGCCGCCGCGTGTTGGACTCGATCTCGGCGATGCGGTCCATGATGAAGAACAAGCCGTCCAGGTGGCTCGCGTCGTGTTCGATCCAGCGCATCGCCGGAACCGGAACCTTCGAATCGGCGAAAGCGCGGTAGTACGCGTATTCGACCTCGCGGTTGGACTCGAGCAGGCTCGCCGGCGGGTCCTTGCGGAGGATGAACTCGTTCGCCCGCCGTTCGCCGCGCTCGCGCCAGGTGGCCTTGAACATCCAGGTCTCGCGGCTCGCGCCGCCGGGGATGCGGTACAGGTGCGAAACGCGCACCTCCTCGGCGCCCGGGAGCTTCCCCGCGAGGTAGGCGCCGATCCGGTCTTCCATGGCGGCAAACTTTACGCGTTAGCCGCCAGCGGGGCGAGCTTAAAGGCTGCCCTTCGTGCTCGGGATGTCGCCGCCGCGCCGCGGATCGATGCGCGTCGCCGCGTCCAGCGCCCGTGCCAGCGCCTTGAAGGCCGCCTCGGCCTTGTGGTGGTCGTTCACCCCCGCCAGCACCTTCACGTGCAGCGACGCCTTCAGCGCGACCGCGAACGACTCCAGGAAATGCTTCAGCAGATCGCCGGGGAACCCGCCGAGGTCGCGGCCCAGCAGCTGCAGGTCGATGACGGCATACGGACGCCCGCTGAGGTCGACCGCCGCGAAGGCGAGCGCCTCATCCAGCGGCATGTAGGCCGACCCCGCACGCACGAGCCCCGCCTTGTTCCCCAACGCCAGCGCGAACGCCTCGCCGAGCGCGATGCCGCAATCCTCGATCGTGTGATGCTGGTCGATGTGCAGGTCGCCGCTGGCGCGCACCTCAAGGTCGAAGACGCCATGCTTGGCGATGTGGCTGAGCATGTGGTCGAACATGCCCACGCCCGTCTCCGTCACGAACTGGCCGCTGCCGTCCAGGTCCACGCTGATGTCGATCGTGGTCTCGGCCGTCCGCCGTTCGATGCGTGCCTTGCGCTCGCTCATGCTGTCTCCAGGTGGTCCAGCGCCGCGAGCAGCCGGTCCGTGTGCTCGGGCCGCCCGGCGCTGATGCGAATGTAGTTCCGGAGGTCCGGGCGGTCGTAGTAGCGCACGAGCACACCCTGGCGGCGTAGCCCATCGCGCACCTCGAGCGCGCTCCGGCCGTGGACTTCGAACAGCACGAAGTTCGCCTCCGAGGGCAGGGGCCGAAGCCACCCCGTCTCCGCCACGAGGCGCGCCATGCGGTCACGCTCGGCCACCATCGCCCGCACCAGCTCGGCGATTTGGCCGCGGTGTTCGATCGCCGCCCGCGCCGCGACGTCCGCGGCGACGTTGACGTTGTACGGCTGTTTGATCGCCATCATGCGGAGCGCGAGCTCGGGGTGGCAGAGCGCGTACCCCACCCGCAGGCCGGCCAGCGCCGCCCACTTGCTGAACGTGCGGAGAATGATGAGATTGTCATAACGAGCGAGTTTCCCCGTCGCCGTCTGCCCGCCGAATTCGATGTATGCCTCGTCCACCACCACCAGGGCATCGAGTTCGCACAGCGCATCGACCTCCTCCGCGCGCAGGGCGTTCCCCGTCGGGTTGTTCGGCGAGGTGAGGAACACGACGCGCGCGCCGTCTCCAACGGCCTTCGCGATCCCCTCGAGGTCCGGCGCGAACCCCGTCCGCCGGGGCACATCCACCACCCGGGCACGGCTCAGCTGGGCAAGGAACTGATACATCCCAAAGGTCGGCGTGACGTTCACCACTGCCTCGGGCATCGTCAGCCGCAGCACGATATCGATCAGCTCGTCCGCGCCGGTCCCCGCGACGACCTGCTCCGGGGTGACGCCGGCGTACCCGGCGATCGCCTCGCGCAGCGCGGTCTGGCCCGGGTCCGGGTAGATGTGCAAGTCCGCGCGCTCGATCGCCTCGCGGATCTCGGGGAGCGGCCCATAGAGGTTCTCGTTGGCGTCGAGCTTCACCAGCCGTTCGATGGGCACGCCGATCTCGGCCGCCAGCACATCGAGCGGCTTCACCGGCGTGTACTCCTCGAGTTCGTCGAAGTCCGCCCGCAGGTAGCGCAGGGGCGTCGATTGCATCAGCGGCCCTGCATCCGGCGTTCGGCGGCGTGGGCGTGCCCGGAAAGGCCCTCCGCCCGCGCGAGAATGCCGGCCATGCGCGCCAGCTCCTCAGTGTCGCCCTCCGGCAGGTGCACCACGCTCGTGATCTTGAGGAAGTCGTGCACCGTGAGCGGCGAACTCCAGCGCGCGCTCCCGCCCGTTGGCATGGTGTGGCTCGGCCCGGCGGTGTAGTCGCCGATGGCTTCCGGCGATGCCTCTCCGAGGAAGAGCCCGCCCGCGTTTCGCACCTTCGCCGCGTACGCCGCGGGGTTCTCCACGATCAGGCAGAGGTGCTCGG
>JAYRRO010000226.1:0-3405 GCA_041910095.1 Dehalococcoidia bacterium | reverse complement strand
CGCACCCGAGATCGCCGGCGAACTGGACGATGGCTCGACATTCCGCCTCTCGGATGTTCGCGGCAAGCAGCCTGTCGTCCTTTATTTCTACCCCAAGGACTTCACCGGCGGCTGCACGCGCCAGGCCTGCAGCTTCCGCGACAACTTCGGCGAAATCACCCGCCGCGGCGCGCTCCTCGTCGGCGTCAGCGGCGATGACACCGGCAGCCACGCCGCCTTCCGCGAACAGCACCGGCTCCCCTTCCCGCTGCTCGCCGACCCCGGCGGCGCCGCCATCGCCGCCTATGGCGCGAAAGGCCCCTTCGGCCTCGGCAAGGCGCGCGTCACCTACGTCATCGACCGCGAAGGCATCATCCGCGCCGTCATCCGTCACGACCTTCGCATCGGCCAGCACGTGCCCGATGTCGTGGCCGCGCTCGATGCCCTGCCCGTGGCCTGAGCGAACGCAAGCCCGCCGCCTGCGATACTTTGGAGGTGCGCGCCAAGCCCAACGCCACCCCCGACGACCTCGCCTTCGGCATCAACGCCTGCGCCCTTGCGCTCTCCAGCGGCCACGCGAAGTCCGTCCTCTGGCTGCGTGACACCCGCAATGACCGCGTCCTCCAGATCGTCGATATCGCCATCGAGGCCGGAGTACCCGCCGAGGCGGTCGATGAGGCGCGGCTCGACCAGCTGACCGCCGAGGGCATGCACCAGGGCATCCTCGTGCGGTTGGCCAACCTCGAGCCGGTGGACCTGCGCCGCGCCGCGGCGGGCGAAGGACCCGCCCTCGTCCTCCTCCTCGATAGCATCACCGATCCGCAGAACGTCGGCGCCATCCTTCGCACGGCCGTCGCGGTGGGCACGGCGGCGGTGGTGCTGCCCCGGCGGCGGGGTGCGCTCCTTACCCCCGGCGTGCACCGCGCGAGCGCCGGCCTGAGCTTCCTCGCACCCGTCTCGGCGCCGCAGAACCTGAACCAGGCAATCGCGACCCTGAAGGAGGCCGGCTTCTGGGTCGTCGCCGCCGCCACCGGCGAAGGCTCCATCCCCGCGACCGAGTTCGATTGGCCGCGCAAGACGGCCCTCGTGCTCGGCAGCGAAGGCGAGGGCGTGGCCCACCTCCTCCTCCGCGAGAGCGACTTCCGCGTCGCGCTGCCGATGGACGCGCGCGTCGAATCGCTGAACGTGGGCGTGGCCTGCGGCGCGCTCTCCTACCTCTGGCGCCGCCAGTGGCCCGCCGGGTAGCGAATCGCCCTGCTTACGATGGCTTGAACGCCACCACCGCCGCCGAGGCGAGGCCGCGGCCACCCTCGTACTCGCTCGCCACGCTCGTGACGTCGTGGAAGCCGGCCCCCGCGATCGCCGCCAGGTAGTCCGCCTCCAGCAGGGCACCCGCGATGCAGCCCGCCCATTTCTCCATGTCGCCCTTCACGTCGGCCGGCACCGGCTGCGTCCAGACCATATCCGAGACCTGCAGCCGCCCGCCCGGGCGCAGCACGCGGAACGCCTCGCGGAATACCGCGGCCTTGTCCGGCGCGAGGTTGATCACGCAGTTCGAAATGATCACGTCCACGCTCGCCGCATCCACCGGCAGGTGCTCGATTTCGCCCAGGCGGAACTCCACGTTCGCCGCGCCCACCTTCGCCGCATTCTGGCGCGCGAGCGCGACCATCTCCGGCGTCATGTCCACGCCGATGACGCTCCCGGTGGGACCGACCATCTTCCCCGCGAGAAAGCAATCGATGCCGCCGCCCGATCCAAGATCGAGCACGCGTTCGCCCGGCTGGAGCGCCGCGATCGCCGTCGGGTTGCCGCAGCCGAATGCCACGTCCGTCACCGTCGCGGGCAGGCCGGCCGTGTCGGCGTCCGCGTAGAGCCGGGCGATGTTCGTGATCTGCACCGCATCGATCGCCGTATCTCCGCAGCAGGAGGCGGCGGAGCCGGGCACCGCGCAACTCTCGTCGTCCGGGCCACAACAGCTTTCGGCGCCGCCCACGAGCGTCAACGGGATGACGTCGGCACGCTCGAGCACGGGCCGGACGCGGCTCGCGTAGGCGGCGGAGACCTCGCGGCGGATTTCGTCGTCGCTGCGTTCGATAGTCACGGTGCTTCCCTCCGGGCGGGAGTCCATCGGTTATTTCCGATTGTGCCCGCATCGGAAAATTACGATACACTTGCGGGGACGTCAAGCCCCGGGACCGGCCCATGAAAGCGATTGAGAGCCTCAGCACCGACGAAGAGCGCGCCGCAGCCATCTTCCGCGCCCTCGGCAACCCGGCCCGCGTGCGCATCATCATGGAGCTTGCCCGCCAGAACGCCCGCGTCACCGGCGACCTGGTGGAGGTGCTCCCCCTCGCCCAATCGACCGTCTCCGAACACCTCAAAGTGCTGCGCGAGGCCGGGATCGTGCTCGGCGGCTCCGCCGGCCGCGATGCGCGCTACTGCCTCGACCCTGACACCGTTCGCTGGCTCGCGAACTTCTGCTTCGATATCTGTTGCCCCCCCGGCGGTGAGGCGGCCCGCGGCAAACCCTGCACCTGCGCTCCCTGCGCCTGCGACTGAGGCCCGAACGCACGCCCGATTGCGCCGGAACCCCGCCGGCTGGTGATCCGTTCATACGAGAGAGATACGCTTGAGTGCGGTCGACCGGGGAGGGACGCGTGGCGAGGCGAACGGCACGGCGCAAGGGGCGGAAGGCGCGAGCGGCGAACCGCCGGGGCCCGGGCCCCCTCCTCGCCGAAGCCGCGGGCAGGGCGGCTGCAACCCCGCCGCGGGCTTCCCATCCCGCCGCCACCGCCCCCTCTTACGTGCCCGCGATCGATGGCCTCCGCGCCCTTGCCGTGACCGCCGTGGCCGCCTACCACGCGGGCGCGGCATGGGCGCCGGGCGGCTTCCTCGGCGTCGAGGTCTTCTTCGTCATCAGCGGCTTCCTCACCACGGGGATGGTCGTGAGCGCGCGTGGGGCGAACGGCGGAATCGGTGGGTTCTGGGCCCGGCGCGCGAAACGCCTGCTCCCGGGGGCGTTCGCGCTCATCGCCGTGGTGCTCGCCTGGACGGCGCTCTTCCAAGCCTCCGAGCTCGCGAGCCTGCGCGGCGATGCCCTCGCGAGCCTCGTCATGCTCACCAACTGGGACCTCGTGCTCGGCCACCAGTCGTACTTCGAATCCTTTGGGCGGCCGTCACTCCTGCGGCACTTCTGGTCGCTCGCCGTGGAGTGGCAGTACTACCTGGCCTGGCCGGCGCTCCTCTGGGTGGCGATTCCGCGCCTTCCCCGGAGGGCCCTGGCGGGCGTCGCGGTGGCGGGGGCCGCCGCCTCGACGGTGCTCATGGCCGTCCTCTTCGTTCCCGGCGCGGACCCCTCGCGCGTGTACTACGGCACCGACACTCGCCTCGCGGGCCTGCTCGTGGGGTCAGCGCTGGCGCTGG
>JAYRRO010000225.1:0-2475 GCA_041910095.1 Dehalococcoidia bacterium | reverse complement strand
GCGGCCAACGCACTCGCCGGCAGGCAGGACTTCCTCGCCTGCTCCGGCACACTCGAACCCGGACGGACCTCGGTCCGCACCGTGTTCACCGCAGGCTGGCACCGCGATGGCGATGCCCTCCTGTTCGATATCGAGGCGGACGCGTTCCTGCCGCAGATGGTTCGCCGGCTCACCGGCGCGCTCATCCGCCTGGGACGGAGGTCGCTGGAAGTGGAGGATTTCGTCCGCCTGCTCGAGCAGGCCGCACCGGGGACCATCGGGCCCACCGCCCCCCCAAACGGCCTCTGCCTCCGGCATGTGTGGTACGACGAGGGATACGCTCAATGAATACGACCGTCCGCATGAAGGCCTCTGAAATCTACCGCGATTGGCACGTCATCGACGCCGCCGGCCGCCCCCTGGGCCGCGTCGCCACGGAGGCCGCAATCCTCCTCCGCGGCAAGCACAAGCCCACCTTCGAACCCCACCTCGACGACGGTGACTTCGTCATCATCATCAACGCCTCTCAGGTCCGCGTGACCGGCAAGAAGGCCGAGCAGATGAAGTACCACCGCCACTCCGGGTACCCGGGCGGTCTTCGCACCCGCTCCTATACCGACCAGATGGCCCGCTTCCCCGAGCGCGTCCTCGAGCAGGCCGTCCGCGGCATGCTCCCGAAGGGACCCCTGGGCGAGGCCGTGGGCAAGCATCTCAAGGTCTACAAGGGTTCGAACCACCCGCACCAGTCGCAGATTATCGGCAGCGAGCGCGCCCGCGCCGCTCGCGCCGCCGCCCCCATCGTCACCGAGCCCGCGAAGCCGCCGCGCCTTCGCCCGCTCGCCGTTCCCCAGGCCCAGCACCAGGCGGTTGAGGAGTAATCACCATGGCTGAACAGCAGTACTTCTATGGCACCGGCCGCCGCAAGACCGCCGTCGCACGCGTCCGCCTCTACCCCGGCAACGGCGCCGTGGTCATCAACGGCCGCCCGCTCGAAGAGGTCTTCTCCCGCGATCTCCATCGCGCCGAAGTCCTCTCGCCGCTGCGCCGCATCGGCCGCGAAGGCCGTTTCAGCGCGCAAATCAAGTGCGAAGGCGGCGGCGTCTCCGGTTGGGCCGGCGCCATCCAGATGGGCATCGCCCGCGCCCTCGTCGCCTCCGACCCGCTGGTGAAGCCGTCTCTCAAGCGCGGCGAGAACCTCCTCACCCGCGATTCCCGCATGAAGGAACGCAAGAAGGCCGGCCTCAAGCGCGCCCGCAAGGCACCGCAGTTCACCAAGCGCTAAACGCGTACCCCTCGCTCCTCATACCAGGACGGGCGCCCACGCGGGCGCCCGTCTTCGCGTCCCCCCCGGCCGTGGCACACTGCGCGAAATCCCTCCCCGGAGCACGCCATGCACGTCGTCCGTGTCACCGATTCACCCGAATCGCGGTCCGACCGCCCCATCTTCGTGGGCGAGGTCTACCACCGCCCGCTTATCGACGCCGCCACCAGCCCCGCCGTGACGGTCGGCCTGGTCCGCTTCGTCGATGGCGGCAAGAACCACCCCCACATCCACACCGCCGACCAGATCCTCTACGTCACGGAGGGAGCCGGCATCGTTGGCGGGCCCGGCGGCGACAACCACGTGCTCGCCGGCGATATCGTGCACATTCCCGCCGGTGAGGTGCACTGGCACGGGGCGCGGCCCGGCCATCACATGGCCCACCTCTCCATCCTTCCGCCCTGTGAGACCACCGTGCTGGACCCCGGGAGCTAGCCCGCCCGGTCGACCAGGTAGCGCGCGACCTCACGGAGGAGCGTTCGGGTCTCCTCCGGCAGGCCCAGCCCATCCAGGAGCGCATCCGCCTGGTGCGCGTACCCGGCCGCCATTTCGCGGCAGGCCGCGTCCGCGCCCGCGTCCTCCAGTGCACTCACCACCTTCGCGATAGCGTCCGCCCCGACATCGCTGTCCGTGTCGTACGCCTCCGCGATCACCGCCCGCGCGTCGGCGTTGTCCATGCCGTACACGATCGGCAGCGTCTTCTTCTTGCGCGCGATGTCGTTGCTGTTCGATTTGCCCGTGTCGCCCGGGTTGCCCCAGGTTCCGAGGTAGTCGTCCTGCGCCTGGAACGCGAGCCCCACCTGCTTGCCCCATGCGCCCAGGCCGGCCGCGAAAGCCGTATCGGCCCCCGCGAGCAGCGCGCCCATCTCAAGCGGGGCCGCGAGCAGCGCACCCGTCTTGCCCGCCACCATCGCCAGGTACTCCTCGACATGCACCGACTCGCGCCGTTCGAAGTCGAGATCCTCCCACTGACCGCCGATCATCGCCTGGACCGCCCGGTTCAGCACGCCGAGCGCGGCCATCCGCCGTCCGGCTTCCCCCGCGCCATCACTCAGCGCCTGCACCGCCCGCGTGAAGAGGAAATCGCCCACGTTGATCGCCTGCGCCTCGCCCAGCAGCGCCCAGATGGTCGGGCGGTGGTGGCGTTCCGCGTCGTGGTCCTGCACTTCGTCGTG
>JAYRRO010000224.1:0-21524 GCA_041910095.1 Dehalococcoidia bacterium | reverse complement strand
GGCGTCTCCCTCGGGGGCGCCGGGCCGGGGCAGCGAGGCCGCGGGCGCGGGGCGGCGGCGGCGCTGGCGTGGTTGGCGTGCGGTCATGCTCACGATGCTACTCCGGGGCCGGGGAACACTCCAGCCGGGCGGCCGGGCGCGAAGCTAAAGATGCAGGAACAGGCGCGTCTCGTCGCCATCGACTTCGAGGCGGTCGACGAGTTCGCGGAGGGCGGACTGGAGGGTGGCGAAATCCATGGCCTCCCAATCGCGCGCGACGGTGCGCCGGAGGGCGTCGAGGTGGCGGCGGCGTTCTTCCTCGGATTCGTGCGCGGCGAGGCGTTCGCGAGCGGCGGCGAGTTCGCCCTCGAGCGATGCCTGCTCTTCGACCAGTTCGCCGCCGAGGGCGCGCATGCGTTCGAGGGTGATATGGCCGTGGGCGGCATCGGCGACGAGTTCCTCGACCTGGCGGCGGGTGCGGCGCATGCGGCCTTCGACGCGTTCGACCTGGGCGGTGAGGTCGAGCACGTAGGAGCTGGTGTTGCCGGCGCGGCCGATGCGGGCGACGGTGCCGGGGGCGTCCTCGGCGAGGAGGTCGCGCAGGCGTGCTTCGAGGTCGGCGGCGCGCTGGGTGTTGTAGTCACAGGCATTCTGGTTGGTGCGGCTTTCGCACTGGTAGTAGCGATATCCGGATGACTTCGTTTCGCCGTCGCGGGTGGTCCACTTCTGGCGGCGGGAGACGCCGATCATGCGGTTGCCGCAGCGGCCGCAGTAGACGATGCCGCTGAGGAGGTAGGGGACGACGGTGCGCTCGATGCCGGAGGAGCGGCCGCGCTGGAGGCGTTCCTGGACGCGGCGGAAGTCCTCCTGGGTGACCAGCGGCGGGTGGCTGCCGGGGACCTTGACGCCGAAGCGGGCGTAGGTGCCCAGGTAGGTGCGATTCCGGAGCATGTCGCGGACGGAGACCATGCTCCAGCGGCCGCCGCGGCGGGTGCGCATGCCTTCTTCGTTCAGGCGGCCGGCGATTTTGCGGATGCCGAGCTCTTCCTGGAGGTAGAGCCGGAAGATGTAGCGGACGACGACGGCTTCTTCGGGCACGAGCTCGAGGCGGCGGCGGGGGCCGACGCGGTAGCCGAAGGGCGGACGGCCGAGGGCCTCGCCGCGGACGGCCTTACGGCGCATGGCGCTGCGCACGCGCTCGGAGACGGGGGTGCCCTCGGCGTGGTCGGCCCAGGCGTCGATGAGTTCGCGGGCAGCTTCGCGGCCGGTGTGGATGGAGATGACCTGGACGCCGGTGTTTTCGATGGCGAGGAGGGCCATGGCGGCGTGGCCGAGGTCGGGGCCGAGGGCGGCGGCGGCATCGATGGCGACGACCATGAAGCCGCGGCCCTCGCGCTGGAGGAACTGGAGCATCTGGCGGAAGCCGGCGCCGCGGGGTTCGGCATCGGTATCGAGGAAGGTGGCGGCGACTTCGTAGCCTTCGCGGGCGCAGAAATCGAGGAAGGCGCGGTTCTGGTCGCCGATGGCGCGTTTGACGCCGTTGCGGCGCGCACCTTCGACGAGGTATCCGACGGCCTGCATCGCAGCTACCCGACCGAGAGGATGCGTTCGCAGTTGGGGCACTGCGCGATATCGGAGATGGCGAGGGCCTTGCGGCGGATGCCATCGGGCACGGAGACGCGGCAGCCGCCGCAGCTGCCCCCGGTGAGGCGGCTCACGGCCATGCCACCCTTGCGGCGGCGGAGGTCTTCATAGAGATGGAGGGAGCGCGGGGGGATGCGCGTCTTCTGGAGGTCGCGCTTCGCATCGGTGCGGGCGATGGCATCGCCGAGGCGGAGGACTTCGTGGCGGAGCTCCTGCTGCTGAAGCTGCCAGCGGCCCTCCAGCACGCGGGCGCGGCGCTCGGCCGTGGCGGCTTCGCGGTTGACCTTTTCGGCGATGTCGAGGGCTTCGATGAGGGCGTCCTCGTGGGTGGCGCGAGAGGCCTTGAGGGTGTCGACCTCGTGCTGGAGGTTCGTGAGCTCTTTGGGGGAGTGGATGGAGCCGTCGTAAAGCTTCTTTTCGTCGGCGGCGATCTTGTCGGAGAGGGCTTCGACTTCGCCTTCGAGGCGGCGCTGATCGCGGCGGGCGGCCTCCTGGCGGGTACGGACGGCGGCGAGGTCGCGGCGGGCGCCATTCAGCTCCTCGTCGCCCTGGAGGCGGCGCTCGGTATCGGCGAGGGCGGCGCGAAGGGCGGCGGCTTCGTCATCGAGGGACTGCAGGGTGAGGATTTCGAGGACCTGGGACATAGGCTAACCGTAGCGCAAAGGCTAGCGACGCGAGCGGGGGGCGTAAACGGCGGGGTGTCCCGGATGGGGCGAAATCTCCGCAATCGTCACGCAACGGGGGCCGTTATGGCGCCTTTTCGCGGGGAGTTCACAGAACGTGGGCGGGCGGGGATTGGCGGGCCGCTATACTGGGAGAACCTCCACCCGCGAGGCAAGCCAATGTTGTTCAACGTATCGGGGCTGCTGCGCTCACCCGTGGGCGCGGTACGCCGCTACACTCTCGAACCGGAACGGCCCGTCCATGCCGGCAACGTCGAACTCATCCGCACGCCCGACGGGGTGCTGGTGCGGTGCGAGGCGGACGTGCTGTTGGAAGGGGACTGCGCGCGGTGCCTGGCGCCGTTCGGGTACCCGGCCCACGTTTCGTTCGAGGAGATCTTCGTGCAGCAGGTGGATGTCGTGACGGGGCGCCGGCTGCCGGCCGCGGACGACGCGGAGGCGTTCCTGATCTCGACGAACCACGAAATCGACATTACGGAGGCCGTGCGGCAATATAGCGAGACGGCTGCGGCAATGCAGCCGCTTTGCCGTCCGGATTGCCCCGGGATCTGTCCGGAGTGCGGACAGGACCTGAGCATGGCGACCTGTACCTGTGACCGTGCGCCCGCGGACCACCGCTGGGCAGCCCTGGCAGGATTGAGGCAAGCCGCGAATGGGTAACGACCTGAAGGAGACCCTCTATGCCGCCGCTGCCAAAGCGGAAGTATCCGAAGTCGCGCCAGGGGAAGCGGCGTTCGCACCTGGCGATCAAGATGCCCCACGTGGTGGAGTGCCCGAGTTGCCGGGCGCCCCAGCTGGCGCACCGGGCGTGCCCGGTCTGCGGGAAGTACCGCGGGCGGGAAGTCATCACGATGCCGATCGACGAGCTCGAGAGCTAGCGGCGGCGACCGGCCCGGTGGCCGCGTTTCTCGCTTTCCAGGAGCCGGCCCGGCGGACGCGTGCATTCGTGTTCCCGGGGCAGGGCGCGCAGTCCGTGGGCATGGGGAAGGACCTCTACGATGCCTTCCCTTCGGCGCGCGAGCTGTATGACCGCGCCGACGAGATCCTCGGGTTCAAGCTCAGCACGCTCTGTTTCGAGGGCCCGGAAGAGGACCTCCAGCAGACGCGCAACGCGCAGCCGGCGATCGCGGTGACGAGCCTGGCACTGCTGAAGGTGGCCACGGAGATCACGCCCGGGCTGCTGGAGCGGCCGGCGTTCGTGGCGGGCCATTCGCTGGGCGAGTACTCGGCGCTGGTGGCGTCGGGGGCGCTTTCGTTCGACAACGCCATCCGGCTGCTGCGCGCGCGGGGCGAACTGATGCAGGCCGCCGGGGAGAAGAACCCGGGCACGATGGCCGCCGTCCTGGGGCTGGACCTCGCCGATTGCGACGATGTCTGCCGGGAGGCGGGCGCCGAGATCTGCAATGTGAACGCGCCCGGCCAGATCGTCATCGGCGGGCGGCGAGAAGCGGTGGTGCGCGCGCTGGACTATGCCAAGGCGCGCGGCGCGGCGAAGGTCATCCCGCTCAGCGTGAGCGGCGCGTTCCACAGTTCGCTCATGAAGCCGGCTGCCGAGGGCATGGTGCACCACGTGGGGGTCGCGACGATCACGGACGCGGAGGTGCCGGTGGTGCTGAACTGCACGGCGACACCTTCGCGCGAGGAGCTGGCGTTCCGCAACGAGTTGGTGGACCAGGTCGCGAGCCCGGTGCAGTGGGCGAAGACGGTCGAGTACCTCGGCGAGCAGGGCATCGAGACGTTCATCGAGTTCGGGCCCGGCCGCGTGCTCACGGCGATCATCAAGCGCATGCTCCGCAAGGCGACGTGCGTGAACGTGAACGATGCGAGCACGGTGAACGTTCCGCTCTAGGGCCGAAGCGACAAAACACCGACGACGGGCCTCCTCCGGGAGGCCCGTTTCATGTCCGCGCGAGGAGCGCGGCGAGCGGCGCCGTGGCACACTGTGCGCCGCATACGGAGGGTCGACATGGGGAACCTTGAGGGGAAGGCGGCGCTCGTAACGGGCGGGTCGCGGGGCATCGGGCGGGCCATCTGCCTTGAGCTGGCGCGGCAGGGGGCACGGGTGGCGGTGAACTACCATTCGAACGCCGAAGCCGCGGCCGAGGTAGTGGCGCTCATCCAGGAGGACGGAGGCGAGGCCGTGGCCATCGGTGGCGATGTCGCGAACGCGGACGCGGCGGCGGCGCTGGTCAAGGGCGCGGTCGAAGCGCTCGGGGGCCTGGACATCCTCGTCAACAACGCGGGCATCACGCGGGACCGGCTGCTCATGCGGATGTCGGAGGGCGACTGGGACGACGTGCACAACACGAACCTGAAGGGCACGTTCCTGGTGACGAAGGCGGCGATGCGGCCGCTGCTGCGTTCGAGCGCGGGGCGGATCATCGTGATCACGAGCGTGATCGGGGTGATGGGGAATGCCGGGCAGGCGAACTACGCGGCCGCGAAGGCGGGGCTCATCGGCTTCACGCGGGCGGTGGCGCGGGAGGTGGCTTCGCGAGCGATCACGGTGAACGCGGTGGCGCCGGGGTTCATCGAAACGGACATCATCGCGCCGATGTCGGAAGAGGCGATCAAGGCGGCGATGGCGCAGATCCCGATGGAGCGGATGGCGAAGCCGGGGGAGGTGGCGCCGCTGGTGGCGTTCCTCGCAAGCGACGGCGGCGGGTATATCACGGGGCAGTGCATCCACGTGGATGGCGGTATGGTGATGGCGTGAGCCAGCCGCACCGGGTGATCCGCCAGCTCGTCGTGGAGACGCTGTACGAGTCCGAGACATCGGACCACGATCCGCGCGAGGTGCTGGAGCGGCGGCTGCCGGAGGCAGCGAAGGAGACGCCCGAGCTGGCGGAGCCGAAGCAGCAGCGGCGCGCGCTGCGGATGCTGGATGGGGTGCTGGCAGCACGCGAGGAGGCGGACGGGCTGATCGCGGAGGCGGCGCCGAAGCACCCGGTGGGGACGATGGCCATCGTTGACCGCAACATCCTGCGGCTTGCAATATGGGAACTGCTTTCCGGGCCGTCGGTATCGGTGGCCGCAGTGGTCAACGAAGCCGTGGAGCTCGCCCGCCGGTACAGTGGGGAGAAGGCGCCCGCATTCGTGAACGGGGTGCTGCGAACGGTAAGCGCGCAGATCGAAACCGCCCGCGCAACGCGCCCGGGCTCGTGATTCCAAAGCCTTCGCCAGGAGAACCAACCAAGTGGCCACAGTATTCGAACGGGTCCGTGCCATCGTCGTCGAGCAGCTGGGCGTGGAAGAGGACGAAGTCGTTCCCGCCGCGTCGTTCGTGGATGACCTGAACGCGGACTCGCTGGATCTCGTCGAGCTGATCATGTCGCTCGAAGAGGAGTTCACGACGGACGCGAACGGTCTGGAAATCCCGGACGAGGACGCGGAGAAGATCGCGACGGTGCAGGACGCCGTAGATTATCTGAAGGACCACGGCGTCGAAGACAAGTAGGCAGCGCGGGGCCGAGCCGAGTCCCGGCCCGCGTGGAGGAGGCTGACCCTGGAGTTCATCGGGATCGGCTACCAGGAACTCCTGCTGATACTGGTGCTGCTGCTGGTCGTCGTGGGGCCGGAGCGGTTGCCGGGCATGGCGTACCAGATTGGCCGCGCCGTGCGTCAGATGCAGCAGTATGCGCGCGCCGTGCGGGACGAATTCAGCGGCGAGATCGCGTACATCGAAGAGCAGTACAAGACCGTACGCGGCGAGGTCGACCAGGCCCGCCGCGACCTGCGCGATCAGCAGTCTCAGCTGGAGACCGAGATGCGCGACGCGGCCGCATCGCTACAGGTGCCGGAGCTGACGGGCTCGGCGAACGGCGGCACGCCGGCGGCGGAGCCTTCGACGGTGACGATGGAGAACGCGGCGGCGCTTTCGGAGTACGGCATGCCGGATGACCCGAAGCCGGCCCAGGCGGCGAAGCCCGACAGCGGGCCGAAGCCGGGGCCCCTGGTGTTCTGACGGCGATGGCGGTGGAAGCGAAACCCCTGTTCGGTTCGGAGGGCGGTGGCGCGGGCGACATGACGTTGCTGGAGCACCTGAAGGAGCTCCGCAACCGCGTGATCGTCTCGGCGGTGGCCCTTCTGCTCGGCACGTTGGTTTCGTTCTGGTTCTGGGAGACGATCGTCGGGTGGCTGCTGGCGCCGGCGCGGGATAAGTACGACCCGAACTTCGGGCTCGCGGTGTTCGGCCCGACCGAGACGATCGGCGTTCTGTTCAAGGTCGGGCTGTACGGCGGGATGATTCTCGCTTCGCCGGTGGTGATTTACGAACTGCTGGCGTTCATCGTGCCGGGGCTGACGCCGGGCGAGCGGAAGCTGTTGCTCCCGGGCCTCTTTGGGGTGGCGGTGTTCTTGCTCGCGGGGATGGCGTTCGCGTACTGGATCATCCTGCCGGCGTCGCTGGGCTTCCTGCTGGACTTTGGCGGCGACAACTTCAACCCGGTCATCGGGGCGAAGCAGTACATGGACTTCGCGCTTCGGATCATCTTCTGGGTGGGCGTGTCGTTCGAGCTGCCGATGGTGCTGGCGCTGGCAGCGAAGCTGAGGCTGGTGCGAGCGCGGCAGCTCATCCACTTCTGGCGGTACGCGGTCATCATCATCTTCATCATCGCGGCGGTGGTGACGCCCACGCCCGACCCGCTGACGCAGACGCTCGTGGCGGGCCCGCTGCTGGGGCTCTACGTGCTGGGGGTGCTGTTCGCGTGGGCGCTGCAGCCAAAGGGGAAGCCGCCCGAGCCGGCGGCGACGACGGAGGAGACGGCGCCGTGACCGTGCGGCCGCGCGTGTCCGGGGCGCCGGCGGCGCTGACGGGGGCCGGGGGCGGGTTCTTCAGCGGGCTCACGGGGGTAGGCGGCGGCGCGATCATGGTGCCGCTGATGACGAGCGTGCTGGGGATGCGGCAGCACGCCGCCCACGGGACGTCGCTTATCGTGATCATCTTCTCGGCGAGCGCGAGCGCGGTGGTCTACGCCGCCCGGGAGGGCGTGGCGTGGGGCCTGGTGGCGGCGCTGTTGCCGGCCTCCGTGGTGGGGGCGTACGCGGGGGCGCGGCTGGTGCAGTTCGTGCCGGCGTCGCGGCTCAAGCAGGCGTTCGGGGTGTTCGTGCTCAGCCTGGGGTTGCGGTTGCTGCTCTGGCCGTCGGTGGACCCGCTGTTCGCGGTCTCGGGGGCGGGCGAGGCGCTTCTTGGCGGCGGGATCGGCTTCGCGGGCGGGTGTCTCTCGGGGGCGTTGGGCGTGGGCGGGGGTGCCATCTTCGTGCCAGCGCTGGTCCTCCTGCTCGGAGCGGAACAGCACGAGGCGCAGGGGGCATCGCTGTGCGTGATCGTGGCCGCGGCGATGGTGGGGGCGGCCACGCATCGCAAGCACGGCTCCGTGGACATGCAGGTTGCCCGCTGGGTTGTCCCGGCGGCGGTGCCGGCGGGGGTGGCGGGGGCGTGGGTGGCTTCGGGGCTTCACGCGGGGACGCTGCAACGCGTGTTCGCGGTGGTGGCCGTGGGCATCGGCATGCAGGTGGTGGTGACGGCGACGCGGGCGGTTCGCCGCGAGCACCGGGCGGCGGCGACGCTGCCACCGGGCGCCGCGGAGACGGCGGTATGAGCGCCATCGCGGCGGAACGGCTGTACGAACGGGTGCGTGGGTGCGACCTCTGCCCGCTCTGGAAGACGCGGACGAATGCGGTGCCCGGCGAAGGCCCCATCGATGCCGAGGTTATGTTCATCGGCGAGGCGCCGGGGGTGAACGAGGACCGGCAGGGGCGGCCGTTCGTGGGCGCGGCCGGCCAGTTCCTGGATGAGCTTTTCGCGGCGGCGGGCCTCACCCGGGGGGGCGTCTACATCTGCAACGTGCTCAAGTGCCGGCCGCCGGGGAACCGGGACCCGCTGCCGGGTGAAATCGACGCCTGCCGGGATTTCCTGGACGAGCAGATCGACCTCGTGGACCCTCTGGTGATCGTCACGCTGGGGCGGTATTCGATGGCCAAGTTCTTCCCGAACCAGACGATTTCGCGGATTCACGGGCAGGCCAAGGAAGTGGCGCGGCGGTTCTACGTGCCGATGTACCACCCGGCGGCGGCGCTGCACCAGGGGAGCCTGCGGCAGGTGATCCTCGATGACTTCGCGAAGTTGCCGGCGTTGCTGGAACGGGCGCGGAAGGCCGAGGTGAAGCCCCCATTCGATTCGCACCTCGCGGATGCGCCCTCCCAGGCAGCGCCGCGTTCGCTTGCTGAAGCACCGGAACAACCAGAACCGTTCGCGCCGGAGACGGCGGCGGCGGGCCGCCCCTCACAGATTCGTCTTTTCGACTGAAGGAAGCAGACACAAGGGACATGGCAGGAACAGCGCTACGGGTCATTCCGCTCGGCGGTCTCGGGGAGATCGGCCGCAACATGATGCTCATCGAATACGGGGACGACATCATCGTCGTCGATGTGGGTTTGATGTTCCCGGAGGAGGAGATGCTGGGGGTCGACCTCGTGATCCCCGACTTCACCTACCTGCGGGAGCACGCGCAGAAGCTCCGGGGGGTGTTCCTCACACACGGTCACGAGGACCACGTGGGCGCGCTCCCGTACTTCTTCCGGGAGTTCAAGTGCCCGGTCTATAGCAGCAAGCTCACGGACGGGCTCATACGGGTGAAGCTGGCGGAGCACCGGCAGCTGGCGCAGGCCGAGTTGCACGTCGTGGCGCCCGGTGAGGCGGTGCAGGCGGGCGTGTTCGAGGTCGAATTTTTCCCGGTGGCGCACAGCATCCCGGACGCGTGCGGGCTGATCATCCGGACGCCGCTGGGGCCGATCGTGCACACAGGGGACTTCAAGCTCGACCACACGCCGGTGATGGACCAGCACACGGACCTCATCCGGCTGGCGCAGATCGGCGCGGAGGGCTGCCTGCTGCTCTGCGCGGATTCGACGTACGCCGAGCAGGAGGGGTACACGCCGAGCGAGCAGCTCGTGGGCGAGGCGCTCCGGAACATCCTCGTCAACGCGAAGGGGCGCGTCATCGTGGCGACGTTCGCGTCGCTCATCTCGCGCGTGCAGCAGGTGGTGGATGCGGCGGTGTTCACCAACCGGAAGGTGTTCGTGACGGGCCGTTCGATGATCGACAACGTGGCGATGGCCCGGCAGCTGGGGTACCTGAACGCGCCGGACGGCGTCATCGTGGGCGTGGAGGAGATGCGGAACACGCCACCGAGCAAGCTCGTGGTGGTGACCACGGGCAGCCAGGGCGAACCCACAAGCGCGCTCACGCGGATGGCGAACGGCGACCACCGGCACATCACGATCCAGGAGGGCGACACGATCGTGATGTCGGCGACGGCCATCCCGGGGAATGAGCAGGCGGTGTACCGGAACGTGGACAACCTGTTCCGGCTGGGCGCGGAAGTGCTGTACAACCGCGTCTCGAACATCCATGTGCGGGGGCACGCGAGCCGCGAGGAGCTGAAGATCATCCAGGGACTGCTGCAGCCGGAGTACTTCCTGCCCATTCACGGCGAGTACCGGCACCTGGTGGTGCATTCGCGGCTGGCCGAATCGGTGGGCGTGCCGAAGGGGAACGCGTTCGTGCTCACGGACGGCGACGTGCTCGAAATCGATGAGGACGAGGCGCGCGTGGCGGGCAAGGTGCCGGCGAGCTACGTATACGTCGATGGCACGGGCATCGGCGATGTCGACCAGCAGATCCTGCGCGACCGCACGCATCTTTCGACGGATGGCGTGGTGGTGGTGATGGTCGCGGTCGACAAGCAGACGGGGAAGCTGACGCGGGCGCCGGAGATCCTGAGTCGCGGGTTCGTGGATGTGGAGGAGCGCGAGGACCTGCTGGAGCGGAGCCGGGCGAAGGTCGCGGACTGCTTCAGGGGCGCGGAGCACTACGCGGAGTTCGGCGACATCAATGGGAAGATCAGGGACGCCCTGAGCAAGTTCCTGTACGATGAGACCCGGCGAAGGCCGATGGTGCTGACGGTGACGGTCGAGGTCTAGTTCAGCGCCGCTGCTCTGTGTTTGTTGACCGGCGGCTCGCGGGGTTTGCCGCCGGGTGAAGGAGAGTGCGCATGACGGCACGCGCACGGACAACGCGACCCCGCGCCCGCCGCGGCAGCCGCCGCCGCGGATTCGCGCTTAGGTGGCCGAAGAACTGGCGCCGGCATGGTGCGACCGGTGGGGCCATCGCGGCCATCGCGATCGTGGCGTCGGCGTTCGTCATCGATTTCGAGGCGTTGACGGCGGGCGCGCGCGACTGGACCATCGAGACCTTTGGCGCGGGCTTCTTCATCCTGCTGGCGCTTTCCGTCATGGGCGGGTGGGCGCTTTCGCGACGGCTGTACCTGCGGCGCGGGCTGTTCGCGCGGCAGGCGGCGGGCACGGTCGCGCTGGGGCTGTTCGCGTGGGGCGCGCTCGGACTGAATCACGCCAAGTGGACGCTCGGGAGCGTGGACTTCGCCGAGGTGACGCTGGGCGGACGGGTGGGGCACGCGATCGTCTCGGGGCCGATGGGGCTCATCGCATGGGCGAGCCTGTTCGTCCTGGGGATGGCGCTGGCGGCGCCGCGGGCGACGCGCTGGTTCGCGCGCAACGCCCCGGAAGGGGTGCGCTACGCGTGGGCGCGGCGCTGGCCGCACGCCGCGGCGCGTGCAATCGGGCGGGCATTCATGACGGTGGGCAAGGCGCTGATTTCGCTCCTGACCTTCGCCTTCCAGCGGCCGGGCGAGCGGGACGACGGCCCCGTCATCGGCGGGACGCTGCGCGAACGGCTGGTTCTCACGCCGGCGGCTTCGCATGAGACGGAGCCACGCGTCTTCCGGCCGAGCATCGACCCGTCGTCGCCCTCGTCGGCGGTGGGGGCGGGTGCCGCGGCGTACTTCAGCGCGAGCAGCGTGGCCGTGCTCGAACGTGAGCCGGCGTTCGAGGACGAGGTCGAAGAAGAAGAGGAAGAAGCCGCGGTGGCTGGGCCGGAGATGGTGGAAGCGCCCGAGGAGCAGGAGAGCGGCGAACCGGAGCAGCTCGTGTTCACGCTGGGGCGGCCCGGGGGATGGGCGCTCCCGGACATGGGGATGTTGAACGCGCCGCAGATCAGCCCGAGCCGCCGCCATGACAACGCCGCGCGCGCGCAGCTCATCGTCGACACGCTGGCGAGCTTCGGGGTCGATGCGAGCGTCGTGGAAGTGAACGAGGGCCCGACGGTGACGCAGTTCGGCGTGGAACCTGGCTGGGAGGTTCGCTACAAGGAGCTGCAGCTCAAGGACGAACAGGGCCGGACGAGGGTTGGCCCGGGCGGGCGCGCGCAGACGGAGCGGGTCGAAGTGGGCCGCACACGGGTGCGGGTGAACAAGATCACGGCGCTGCAGAACGACCTGGCGCTGGCGCTCGCGGCCCCGAGCCTGCGCATCGAGGCGCCGGTGCCGGGCCGCGCGATCGTGGGCATCGAGGTGCCGAACGACAGCGCCACGGTGGTGACGTTGCGGCACGTGATGGAAACGAAGGAGTTCACGGACCTGGAGCGGAAATCGAAGCTGGCGGTGGCCCTGGGTAAGGGTGTAGCGGGGACGCCGGTGGTGGCGGACCTGGCGAGGATGCCGCACCTGCTCATCGCGGGGGCGACGGGCAGCGGCAAGAGCGTGTGCATCAATGCGATCATCGCGGGGATCATGATGAACGCGACGCCCGACCAGGTGCGTTTCGTGATGGTGGACCCCAAGCGCGTGGAGTTGACCGCGTATGGCCGCATCCCGCATCTCGCCTTCAGCGAAGTGATCGTGGACATGGACAAGGTGGTGGGGACGCTGCAGGCGGTGGTCTCGGAGATGGAGGCGCGCTACAAAAAGTTCGAATCCGTGGGTGTGCGGAACCTGGACGCCTACAACCGGCATCCGCGCGTGCTGAAGAAGCTGCCGTTCTGGGTGGTGATCATCGACGAGCTGGCGGACCTGATGATGGTGGCGCCGTTCGAGGTGGAGAAGCTGATCTGCCGGCTGGCGCAGCTCGCGCGGGCGACCGGCATCCACCTTGTGGTGGCGACACAGCGGCCATCGGTGGATGTGGTGACGGGGCTCATCAAGGCGAACTTCCCGACGCGCATCGCCTTCGCGGTGACATCGCAGACGGACTCGCGGACGATCCTGGACATGGGCGGCGCGGAGAAGCTGCTGGGCCGCGGCGACATGCTCTATATGCCGACGGATGCCGCGAAGCCGATTCGCATCCAGGGCGTGTACGTGTCGGACGCCGAAGTCGAGCGGCTGGTGGAGTTCTGGACGGATGAGCGCTTCAGCGAGCTGGCCCCGGAGACGGCGGACGACCTCCTGGAGAAGGCGCTGGTCGAGCTGAACGGCGGCGAGGAGATCGACATCGAGGAGGACGACCCGATCGTGAAGCGCGCGCGGGAGCTGGCGATGGAGCACCAGCGGGTGTCGCCGTCGCTGTTCCAGCGGCGGCTGCGCGTGGGCTATGTGAAAGCGGCACGGCTCATCGACCTGCTGGCCGACGAGGGCGTCGTCGGGCCGCGGGAGGAAGGCGAATCGCGGACCGTCCTGGTGAGGGCGGGAGACCGCTTCGATTGATAGACTGAGTGCGATGGTGAAGACGATCCGCGGAATCCTGCGACGTGGCGAAGGCGAAACGACGCCGCCGCCCGAGCCGCCGCACGAGCATTGCCTTTCGTGCGGCGCCGACCTCGAGGGGTCTCGTTCGTACGAACGGTACCGGGTGTGCCACGCGTGCGGGTTCCACTTCCACCTCTCGGCGCGCGAACGGATCGCGACGCTGCTCGACCCGGGGAGCTTCGACGAATCGGACCGGGGGGTGACGGCGATCGACCCGCTGTCGTTCGCGGACCGGCACTCGTACCGGTCGCGGGTGATCAGCGCGCAGCGGCGGACGGGGCTGGCGGAGGCGGCGCTGACGGGCCGGGGCACGCTCTTCGGGCGCGAGATCGTGGTGGCGGTGGTGGACTTCGCGTTCCTCGGGGGATCGATCGGCGTGGCGGCGGGCGAGCGGCTCGCGCGGGCGTTCGAGAAGGCTGCTTCACGGCGGGTGGCGGTCGTAACGGTGTGCTCGACATCCGGGACGCGGATGCAGGAGGGGCTGCTTGCGCTGATGCAGGCGCCCCGGGTGGCGGCGGCGGCGCGGCGGCACAGCCGCCTGGGGTTGCCCCACATCGCGGTGGTGACGGACCCGACGACGGGGTCGGCGTACTCGGGGTTCGTGAACCTGGCGGACGTGATCGTGGCCGAGCCGAACGCGCTCATGGGGTACGCCGCGCTGCGCGCCCTGCAGGAGGAAGCGGGGGACGACCTGCCGGCGGGTTCGCATACCTCGGAATCGCACCTGCAGGCGGGCCTCATCGATGCGGTGGTGGCGCGGCCGCAGCTGCGGGACACGCTGGCGCTGTTGCTGGATCTCCTTCAGAGCGACTACCGGCTGAGCGCGAACGACCAGGTGCAGCACGGGCATCTGCAGCACAGCCCGCACGGGGCGTGGGCGCAGGTGCAGCTTTCGCGGCATTCGGAGCGGCCGACGTCGCCGGACCTCATCCCGCGCATGACGACGTCGTTCTTCGAGCTGCATGGCGACCGCATGGGGACGGACGACCGCTGCATCGTGGCGGGCGTGGGTTCGCTCGCGGGGGAAGCAGCGGTGATTGTGGGGCAGAACCGGCCACACACGGCGAACGAAGCGGACGGCTGGGTCCGCCCGGGCGGCTTCCGCAAGGCGAAACGGGCGATGGAGCTGGCGGCGAAGTTCAACCTGCCAGTGGTGACGCTCGTGGACACGGCGGGGGCGCACCCGGGGATCGAAAGCGAACAGGCGGGGCTGGGGCACGCCATCGCGGAGTGCATGGCGACCATGCTCGAAATCCCCGTGCCGACGGTGGCGGTAATCACGGGCGAGGGGAACAGCGAAGGGGCGATGGCGCTGGCCGTCGCGGACCGTGTGCTCATGCTCGATAACGCGGTGTACGAAGTCATCCGGCCGGAAGAAGCGGCGCGCATCCTGTTCGGGGAGCCATCGAAGGCGGGCGAGGCGGCGGAGCGGCTGCGCATCACTTCGCATGACTGCCTGCGGCTGGGCATCGCGGATGCGACCGTGCCCGAGCCGGGCGACGGGGCGCACACGAGCCACCAGGAGACGGCGCAGCTCATCCGCCGGGCGGTGATTCGCGAACTCACACGGCTGCAGCGGCTGCGGGCGAAGAAGCTCGTGGAGAAGCGTTACGAACGGTACCGCGAGATCGGTTCGACGCGTTCGTGGGTACGAGGAACGCTGGAGCGGCGGCTGGCGCACCTGTTCGATCGCGTGGGTGCGGCGAAGGAACGCCTGCGGGGACGTACATCGCCGTTTCGCCGCAAGGATGACCTGGACGTGACGGACATACCGGTCTAGGCGAGTTCCCAGTTCCCGGTTCCCAGGGGAGCGGCCCCGGGCGGGGTGTGTTCGTCCGCGCGCGGTCGTATCTCCAGGCTGAAGTCCCAAGAAGTCGATGACGCTGTTGAGGCCCGTGAGGCGCCCGTAGTTGACTGCCGGCGCGCCGGTCAAGGGCGCCGCGCTCCCGCCCCGGGGCCGGTCCCCCGGGCACTGGGAACCGGGAACCGCTGTCCTCAGAGGCCCTGGTTGAAGTTCGAGAAGCCGAAGAAGCTGTTGAGGCCGGTGAGGCGCCCGTAGTAGAGGAGGACGCCGACGCTGAGGAGCATGACGGCACTGGCGACTTCGATCAGGCCGGAGTATGGGGCGACGCGGCGGAAGAATTTCTGGGAATCGGACAGCATGAGCCCTGTCGCGAGGAAGGGGATGCTGAATCCGGCGGAGTAGGCGACGAGCAGGTAGGCGCCCGTCCACGCGTTCGAGGATTGGCCGGCAAGGGTGAGGATGCTGCCGAGAATGGGGCCGATACAGGGCGTCCAGCCGAGGGCGAAGGCGCCGCCGACGAGGGCCGAGCGGCCGTAGCTGACCTCGCGGTGGCGGCCCACATCGGCGGTGAAGGTGCGGAGGAGGAAGGGGAGCTGGAGATAACCGGCGAAGCGCAGCCAGGCGGCGAGGAGCACGCCGCCCAGGAGCGCGAGGCCGGGCCGGTCGCCGCGCAGTTCAGCGACTTCGGCGGTGAAGAAGAAGACGGCGGTGAGGCCGAGCAGCAGCCATGCGGCGCGCATCGGCGACGCGCGGCCCCGCGGCGGGATGAGCACGACGCCCATCACCATGAGGAGCAGGCCGGCGACCTTCTGCAACTCTTCGCGGTTGTCCTGGAAGAAGTAGGAGCCGAGGAGCCCGGCGCTCGTGCCGAGCACGATGAAGATGAACGTAAGCCCGGAGACGAAGGCGACGGCGTGGGTGAAGGTGACGCGGCGGCTCACGCTGATGCGCCCCTGCTGAATGCTGCCCCCGGAGATCTGGGTGATGTAGATGGGCACGATGGGGAGGACGCAGGGGGAGACAAACGAGAGCACGCCCGCGGAGAAGGCGAGCAGCGGTCCGGCGGGGCCCTGGAGGCTGAAGCTATCGCTGGTGAGCGGGCCCAGGCCGAAAGCGGCGAGTGGCAGAAGGATCAGCGCGGCGAGGGCGGCGTAGATCGCCCTGCGCGTGGAGAGGGGTCCGCCCTTGAAGGCCTGTCCGTGCGTCGCCACCGAAAACCTCGAACGCTCTCTGGACCATCATAGTCAGACGCGGCGAAGGCGCGCGGAAGGGCCGAAAGACGGATTTTCGCGGCCGCGCGGGCGAGGGCGGCAGGCGCCCGCCGGCGGTTCGAGCAGCTACGTGCCGGCCACGGGGCGGGTGTGCGGGGCGTTGGCGTTGGCGCCGCGGAAGTCGCGGAAGGGGCCGTCGCGCCATTCGAGGGCAGCCTTGAGCCCGTTCTCGCGGAGGCGCTTGTTCCACTCCTGGGCGGCGGGGCGGTGCTTGCTCATGGCTTCGACATCGGTGCCGGACATGAGGCCGTTGCGGATGCCCATGGCTTCGTACTGGCGGTTCACGGAGCGCTTGGAGTAAAGGAGCATGTCGTTATCGATGTTGGCCATGCGGCGAGCGAAGCGCTCGGTGAAGGCGGCGAGCTCATCGCCGGGGACGGCGTAGGTGGCCCAGCCCATGGCGGCCATATCGCGGCCGGAGAAGGAATCGCCGACGTAGGCGAATTCGCGCGCCTTCGTCATGGGTAGGTGCCAGGGGGCCCACATGATGTCCATGGTGCCCATCGCGCGGACGGGCGGGTACCCGACCTGGGCGTCCTCGGCGACGATGCGGAAGTCGCAGAACGTGGCGAGCTCGGTGCCTCCGGCGAGGCAGTAACCCTGGACCTGCGCGACCACGGGCTTGCTCAGCTCCCAGATGATCCAGTTGCCGAGCAGGACGTGGCGCGACCAGTCGTAATGGGCGGGATGGGTGGTGTTCGTGTCCGGCAGCATGGAGCGGGGATGGACGTAGGGGGAGCCTTCGGCGGCGGCGCGTGAGGGCGAGAGGTCGTATCCGGCGCTGAAGGCGCGGCCGTTGGCGCGCAAGACGATGACGCCGACGGAGCGGTCGGCCTCGGCTTCCTTGAGGGCATGGAAGAGCTCGCCGCGGAGGTCGTTGGAGAGGGCGTTGAGCTTTTCGGGCCGGTTGAGCGTGATGAAGGCGAGGCGGCCGTCGGTTTCGTAGAGGATGTTGTCGTAGGTCATCGAACGCTCCCGGGTGGTGCTGGGCGCAGTCTACGCCGGGGAGGCGGCGGCGGGGGAGGCGGCTACTCGTCGGCTTCGGTTTCGTCGAGGGCGTCGCCCAGGGCCGGGTCATCGAGCCCGAGAAGGCGGAGGCGGGCGCGGTCGTACCGGGCCTTGGCGCGCGCCTCGCGGTTGAGGAGCCCTTTGAGCTGGTCGGGGCGGAGGCGTTCGCCCTCAAGGAAGACGCGGTGGAGGTGGTCGGCCTGCTTGCGCCAGGCGTCCCATGCCTCGCGGTACGCGGCGGCGGTTTCCTCATCGGCGAACGGCATGGGTTGCCTCGCGGGGGTGCGCCCTTAGTCCTGCTGGTGCCGCGCCTCGACGCGGGGGTCGACGCGAATGCCGGCAAGCTCCTTGAAGACGATCTGGAGGTTGTCCGTGTCTTCGACCGATTCTTTGGCGGATTTGAGGATGTTTCCGATCTCTCTCGCGTTTCGCTGATAGAGCTGCCCGGGCTGGGAATTCTCCAATTCCTCGACGATAGTGTTGTTGTAGCGCGCGTACTCGTCCTGCGAGAAGTGGGTCTTCTCCTGCTGTTTTTCGGCGGCGGTTTTGAAGTTCTTGTCGGTCGCCTTCAGGCGGGAATTGACGATTCCCCGGAACATGGGGGCCAGGACCTTCTTGCCACGGAGGGCATCGGCGACGTTCAGCCAGCGGCCGTAGGACTTGCCCGCGCTTTCGGACTTCTTCTTCGCGCGGTCACGCGAAGAGAAGGACTGCATGAGGGATTTGGGGCCTTTCTTAATGCCCTTGGAGGTTTCCTGCTGGATGATCCGGCGGGTGGCCTCGACGAGGCCCTCCCATGCACGCGCGACGGGCTCGTACTCCCGGACGCTGAGGAGGCCGTTCATCGTGGTGGGCGCCTTCTTGATGTCGGAGCCTTCCACGGCGATCTCGCTGAGCCCCTTCACGGCGAGCCGGAGGTGGTGGGCACCCTGGGCGAGCGCGGGGTCGATCTCGGGCTCGGGCTCGGGCGGGGTGTTTTCGACCTGTTCGCCGGTATTGCCCCCGGTCTGGTTGCCGTCCTGCGCCTGGTTCTTCTGTTCGTTCTCGACGAGGACGTCGTCGCGCTGAACGGAGAGCTCACGCTGCGCTATGCCGGTATCGACGAGCCTGGAGATGTGGCCGGTAACGGCGCGGTTGCCGGCCACGCTCTGCAGGCGGAGGAGTTCGGCGGGCCGCAGGAGAGCCGGCGCCTGCTGCGCGCGGCGGACGAGCTGCTGGTCGCTGATGTCATCGAGCGGGCGGCGCCGGATGCGGCGGCGGGCGGACTGATCTCGGGGGGTAGTGCGCTGTGAGGTGCGAGGGGCGACCGTCCGCTTGGGCAAGGTGCTCACCGTCTGGAGGTGTTGTGCGCGGGAGTATAGCCGATTCGCCCAAATGATCCGCACGAATCGACGCGACTTTGGCGAGACCGGAGGGGGAAGCAAAACGGACAGGCCGGTGCCTGTCCGTTCGTGGATGCTGGTAGCGCATAGGGGATTCGAACCCCTGATCTCCGCCTTGAGAGGGCGATGTCCTGGGCCGCTAGACGAATGCGCCGTGAAGGCAGGATAGCGCAGACTGCGAAAACCGGGCAAGGATGGTGTATGCCGATTCGCCGCATGGGGTTGGCCGCGCTGGTGGCGCTCTCGCTGTTCGCCGGGGGCGCGTGCTCGTTCGGGGGATCGAAGGAACAGCGCGAGGAGGGGCCAGCGCTGGCTCCCGCGCAGCCGCTGCCGGCGGACTTCGAGGCGGTGCTCCAACAGGTGGCGGCCGTGCGGGAGCTGCCGGCGCCATCGAATCTGAAGGTGGGGTTCGTGACCCGGCCGCAGGTGCTGGCGCTGATGGAGTCGCTGACGACGGAGGACGACCGCCGCTGGTTCGCGACAACAACGACGCTCTACCGGCTGCTGGGCCACCTGGGGAGGGACCAGGACTTCGAGTCGGTCTACAACAGCTTCGGCAGCATGGCGGTCCTGGGGCTGTATTCGCCGCTGGACAAGACGCTCTGGGTGGTGAGCGACGAGTCCGCGCCCGCCTTCGCGAAGCTGCCGGCACAGGAGAAGGAGACGCTCGCGCACGAGCTCGTGCACGCCGTGCAGGATGCGAACTTCGATGTCGTAAAGCTGTTCCAGTCGGTCTCGGGCGACCTGGACGCGGGCCTGACGTGGACGGCGCTGGCGGAAGGCGACGCGCAGACGCACCAGCAACGGTGGTCGGACAAGTACCTGGCCGTGCCAATCGGACGGGGGGCCGGGCGCGCGATGCTGTTCGCATCGGCGGCTTCGATGCAGGGGGTGCCGGCGGCGATCGCGCGCGAGCTGCTGTTCCCCTATACGGCCGGCGCGGACTGGGTGGGTAACCTTCGCACTCGGACGGGGACGGCGGGCCTGAACGCGCTCTTCCGTTCGCCCCCGCGAAACACGGCGTACGTACTGCACCCGGAACTGCTCACCTCGGAGTGGAAGGCGGCGCCGGTTTCGCTGCCGGACCTTTCGGGCGCGCTGGGCAAGGGCTTCGCGCGCGAATCCGGGGGTACGTTCGGGGAGTTCCAGGTGCGGAACTGGCTGCAATCGCGGATGCGGGCGCTCGATGCGGCAAACGCGGCGGCCGGCTGGGACGGCGACCATTACGACGTCTATGTGAACGGCGGCGAAAGCGTGGCGGTGTTCCGCGTGCGGTTCCGCGATGACGCCGAGGCGCGCCAGTTCGCGGAGGCGCAGCAGGGGCTCATCAAGGCGAGCAACGCGACGGTGACGCCCGGCGACCTGCAGCTGGCCACCGCGGGCGCGACGACGATGGCGACGACGGGCGTGCGGGGGAGCGACGTGCTGTTCGCGCTCGCGACGTCCCCGGAGCTGGCGAAGCGGGCCTTGGAGGCGATCCTGCGGGGATGAGGCACGGGGTAACGTGCGTGGCCCGTTCGTGGGGTGTTGTGTAGAGTGGAGCTTCAGCGCGGTGCGATGCCGCGTGGAGCGGTTTCGGGTCGGGGCGTAGCGCAGCCTGGTAGCGCACCTGAATGGGGTTCAGGAGGTCCCGCGTTCAAATCGCGGCGCCCCGACCAATGTAAGTTCCCGGTTTTCAGTTCCCGGTTCCCGGTGGATGCGGTGTTGCAGCATGCCGGGATGCGCCATCACGTTGCGAGGCTTTCGGTGAGGGCGTAGGGGGAGGGCGGGGCGAGGAGGGCGGCCATGACGGCGTCGGCCTGGATGCGGTGCCCGGCGGCGCCCTTGTGCACGCCGTCGGAGTGGCGCAGGCCGGCGGTGGCGGCGGCGAAGCCGGGCACGCAATCGGCGATGAGGAAGTGGTGCGCGCGGCCGAGCGCGGTCATCCGCTGGCGGTGCTCATCGAGCTTGCGGTTCGCGCCGCGGTTCTCGCGCTCGACGCTGGCGCCGAGCGGCGGGGCAAACAGCATCACGAGGGTGGTCCCTTCGCGGCGGGCGAGTTCGCGGAGGATCTCGGACTGGATGGCAGTGACTTCTTCGCGCGTGGCGGGGGCTTCGGCGCCGATGATGTGGCGGGCGAGCCAGCGGCCGGCGTGATTGAGGCGCGCGGGCCTTCCCTCGGCGTTCGCGGTCCTGCCTTCGAAGCGGACTTCGATGCGACGGAAGAGGCGGTAGGCGCGTTCGCCGTAGCGGCGGCGGACGCGCTGGCCGACGGTGCCCACGATGAAGGCGTAGGCGCCGAAGGCGAAAACGACAAGGTCGGGCTGGTGGCGGTCGAGGGCGTTCACGACACGCGGGACGGCCTTCGGGCCCTGGTGGAAGACGGGCAGATCAATCACCTCGACGGGCTCGCCGAGAAGCTGTTCGAGCTCGAGCCCGACAGTGGAGGGCCACGCGACGGCGGGGTCGGGGAGGCTGGACCCGGCGGTGTCGCTGGAGCCAATGACGAGCATCTTCACGGGGCGGGCTTCCTCACAGGTGGGCCATCGTACGGGGAGCATCGTGGCAGAGCGCTGCCCGAGGAGTGAAGCCGATACGGGCGCGGCTGCGGAATGCGCGGGAAACTCAAGCGAAACGGGACCGGGATGTGTGAGGTACTCCCTGGCACGGAGGCGGGGCGAGTTCGACCATGCCCCGGGCGGCGCGAGAAGCGCCGCACCGCTGGAGGAGGCGCATCGTGGGAGAGTTCATTCGACTGACGGGGCGGTACTACGCCAACGGGGTCCATGGGAACGAGTTCGCGTATGACGTGCGGGTCGCGGCCGTCGCGATGGTGGCATGGCACGAAGGGCGCGCGGTGGTGAGCGTCAACGGCGCGGATGGGACGCTGATCGTGCAGGAGGAGGGTTCGGTGCAGCGGCTGAAGGACCTCGTCGCGAGCTGACCGGCAGCGTCAGGCCACGGGTCCCGGCGGAGGCAGGCGATACGTGGGGCGGCAGCCGCAGGCATCGAGGTGGCTGTCGCTGGCGGCGACGCACACGGTTTCATCGCACCAGGTCAGCTCGCGCTCGCGGAGCACCGGTGTGGGCTCGCGTTCGACTCGCGCGTGTGACCGGTGATGCGGCAGCCGGATAAACCTCTGCATATCCATTTATTCTGTGAATACTTGCGCT
>JAYRRO010000223.1:0-16897 GCA_041910095.1 Dehalococcoidia bacterium | reverse complement strand
GCCGCGGAGACGCCGAAGGTGACGCCGCGGTTCATGTACCGCTGCTGCTTCGCGTCCACGCGGTCGCCGAGTTCGAAGCCTTTCACCTCGGCCTGGATGCGCACGGGGTACGGCTCCGGGTCGAAAAGGGTGATGGGCCCGATGCCGCTGCGGCCTTCGAGCATTGCCTGCCAGGTCTCCTCGGCGGTGTGGCCGACGGCGGTGACGGCGCCGATACCGGTGACGACGACGCGGCCACTCATAGGGCCGCCGCCTCGACGAGCTTGAAGTTATCCCCGAGGAGCCCCTCGTAATCGTCGCTGATGCTCAGGCTGTTTACCTCGTAGTCGATTCGCCGCACGAGCTTGGTGAGGACGCTCCCGGGGCCGACTTCCATGAACATATCGACGCCGCGCGCCTTCATCGCCTCGATCGAACGGTGCCAGTAGACACCGGAAGTGAGCTGGTCGCGCAGTTCGGCGTAGACTTCCGGCTCCGTCTCGAGGATCTCGGCGTTGACGTTGCCGACGAGCGGAGCGGCGGGGTCGCGCATCGGGAGCTTCTGGAGGAGGCGGTTCATGCCCTCGCTCGCCTTCGTCATGAGCGGCGAATGGGAGGCGATGCTTATGGGCAGGCGCACGACGCGGCGGGCGCGGGCCTTTTCCGCCAGCTCCATCGCCGTCTTGAGCGCGCTCACGGCGCCGGAGATGACGGTTTGGCCCTCACAGTTCGCGTTCGAAATGCCGACGTAGCCATCGCGCGAGGCTTCCTCGCAGATTTCGACGACCTTCGCCTCCGGCAGCCCGAGGATGGAGGCCATGCCGCCCGGGAACTCGCGCCCCGCTTCGTCCATCAGCCGGCCCCGTTCGCGAACGAGGAGCGCGCCCTCCTCGAAGGAGAGCGACCCGGCGGCGACGGCGGCCGTGAACTCGCCCAGCGAGTGGCCCGCGAAGAAAACCGGTTCGAGCTTGCGGTCGAGCTCCGCCCAACGTTCCTGGAGGGCCGCCAGCCACGCGGCCGAGGTCACGAAGGTGGCCGGCTGCTGGGTGATGGTCGGTTCGAGCTCCTCGGCCGTGCCTTCGAAGCAGAGCTTCGAGATGCGCATGTCGAGGACTTCGTCGGCGCGCTTGAACACGTCGAGCGCGGCGCGGGAGACGCGGGCGAGCCGTTCGCCCATCCCGGCATACTGCGATCCCTGGCCGGGGAAGATGATTGCGAGCCGTCGCCAGGGCTTAACAGCCTGGTCCATAGCGCTGAGGTTCCTCCCGGACGGGCGCGATGGGCGCCGCGTCTTGGGCCCTTACATTACCAGACTGGCGCCACCCGTTACAGGAAGGGTTCTAGACCGCGGCCCGTCGTTGACTGCGGGTGCTACAGTCGTCTTGGGCGGCCGGGGCGGGGGCCAGGAACGGACACCATGGTTGATTGGGAGCGGTTAACGTTCGCACGCGTCCGTGTATTGCGCGAACTCTCGGATGGGCGAACATTCGCCGAGCTCTCGAACCGACTCCATGTGAGTCGGCACACGGTAGTGAGCACCGTGCGGGAGCTCCGACACTTCACGGGATGCGAGGACTCTCGGGCTCTGGCGCGTTGGTGGAGGGCCCATCGTCAGGAGTGGTTGACCTACTGCCAAACCCAAGCGGAGAGCCACGAACCGCCCGAGTAGGGGGGACATTATCGCACGGGAAGAGTGGTTCCGACTCGTGTGTTCGGGCGTATTCTCGAGCCAATGCATGAGAAGGGAGGGCGGCGAATGCTATCGGTTAGAGGCTGGGGGCGTACGGCGGTTTCGGGGGCAGTTCTTGCCCTGGCCGGTACGCCGTTGTTTGCGGGCGCGTCGAATCCCGCAACCACGGTCATACCACTCGGTAGCAGCGGCTGTTATCTCGTTGGGGAGTCGTATGCGGCTCCGCAAGCCGGATACGAAAGCTACGGTCAAACAACCAACACATGCGTTCCCTGCCCGCAGGGTGCCAATTGCGCCTGGGTGGAGCCGTACTTCTGGGACGGTGGTTGGTGGGGAACATTCGTCGGGGACCCGCATACCGCACGTTATGGTCGCACGCTCTACTCCGCGGCCGTGGAGAGTTGGCATGACATCTACTATCCGGTCAACCCGTACACGACGCAGGGGACGACCAATGCTCCGTAGTATCCGCATAGTACCCATGTGGGCTGGGCTGGCGGTGTGCCTCGTCGCGGTGCTCGTGGTCCTGGCGCCGCGTGGCGCCGGCGCAATACGGAGCACGGCCGCTCAGAGCGATGGCGCGGCGGAGGCCGCCATTGAGCAGGCCGCGCCGTCAACCCAACAGCTAGGGTTCCTCGCGGATGGCCGAGTAACCCGGGAGGAGCTGGAAACCGCACTGGAGCGGGCGGCTGTCTGCCTGGAGGAACACGGCATACAACCCGTGCGTCCCGGGCATCCGCAGCTTGAAGGGCGGCTCACCGTCATGGCGTACTTCCCCGACACCGGGAGCCGTGATGCCGGACGGGAAGTGCTTCGCTCGTGTATCCAGGCACACTCCGCGCTCGTCGAGAGCGCGTGGAGGAATCAGTCCCCCTAGCCGGCCGCCTTCGCGTCCCGGTCCATGAGGTCGGCCACCTGCTCGCCCAGGCGGAGGGAGTAGTTCTGGCCGCGGTCCTCGGGGTAAACCTGCGTCGTGTTCGCGAGGTAGAGGCCGTTGATCCCCGTGCGCATCGACGGGATGGAGCGCGAGTAGTTGGTCGTAATCACCGGCTGGCCGCCCGGGTCCTTGAAGAGCCACATCTGCTTCACCCATGCGCGGTCGAACGCCGGGTTAATGGTGCGGATGCCGCTCAGGTACCGCTCGAACACCTCCTCCATGGGCAGATCGAGCAGCGGGTCGCCCGGGGACATGTAGTTCGAGAGATAGACGATGTGGTTGCCGCCGTACTCGTCGGGCGTCATGAAGTTCGTGTGCTCGATGCACGCCACGAAGGGCAACGGGTCGGCGATGCTGAGCCAGTACGTCTCGCTGAGCTGCCGGTCGAGCGCGAGCACGAGGCAGGTGGCCCACTGGTAGCGCACACGGTCGAGCACCGCGACATAATCCCGGGGGAGGTCGGGCGCGATCTTCTTCGTGATGATGTTCGGCGTGGTCATGAGCACGCGGTCGAACTCGTGCAGCTCACCGCCGGCGCGAATACCCCGTACGCCGTCATCGCCCGTGACCACTTCCTCGACCGGGCAGTTGAGGTGGATGATCGCACCGGCGGCGGCCACGCGCCGTCCGAGCTCCTCGATGTACTGGCCGAAGCTTCCCTGCAGGTACCCGAGCTGTTCCTTCATGCCGCCCTTGCCCTTGCGGGAGGCGAACCGGAGGTACACCTTGCCCCAGAGCCAGGTCATGCCCACGTTGTCGGCCTGGTCGGCGAATTTGCCGCGCAGGAGCGGGCCCCAGACGCCGGCGAACGCCTTCGACCCCACGGCACGTTCCATCCAGCGGCGCGCGGTGACGCCCTCGTACTTGTTCCAGTCCTTCTGGCGGCGAAGCCACACCGCCGCCAGCCCCAGCCGCACGCGGCCGATGAATGAGACCGGCGTGTACTTCAGCAAGTCCAGCGGCGTCACGAACGGGTAGATCTTGCCGCCGCGGAGCATCGCCGTCTTCGACTCGATCCAGCGCATTTTGGGGCCGTAGCCCATCTCGTCGATGTAGCGAATGGCGACCGTATCGTTCGTGAAGAGGTGGTGGTAGAAGCATTCGAGCTGCTGGCCGCCCGCCTCGAAGGTGACCACCTGTCCGCCGACATCCGGGCGGCCTTCGAAGATGGTGACGGTGTGGCCGCGTTCCTGGAGCACCTTCGCGGCCGCGAGCCCAAGCACGCCCGCGCCGACGATCCCCACCCTCACGGCGCTACCGCCCCTTCTTCCTTGCGGCTTACGCCCGTGATCCGCCGGAAGGAGACGCCAAAGCTCCAGAGGATGAGAAGTCCCAGGATGGTCGTCGGGATGAGGACGAAGGCGTGCGACACGATCGCGAAGGCACCCGCGGTCGCCTCAGCGACGCCCGCGCCCACCAGGACCAGCTTCGCCGCCCATTCGAATGGCCCGGTGCCGCCGAAGAAGGTCGGGATGATGATGGCCAGGTTCGCGGCCGAAAGCAGGAGCAGGTAGTGCGGGAAATCGACATCCATGTGGAAGCCGCGCCCGATGACGGCGTATGCCGCTCCCTCCACCGTCCACGCCAGCGCGCTCAGGAACGCGACCGCGATGAACGAGCGGGGGTCGTGCACCGAGCGCATGCTCCCCACAAGCGAGTCCGCCATGTCTTCGGCCTTCGACTCGAACCGCGCGGGGAGGAGGCCGAGCACGCGGTGAATGACCCTCTTCGCACGCGCCTCGTTCAACGTGAGGAGGTAGAACGCGGCGAGCGCGGCCGTGAACACTGCCGCTGAGACGAAGGCGATCGCCTTCAGCTTGCCGTCCTCGAACCCGACCCATGAGCCGGCCACGAGCAGCATGATCACCAGCGCGCAGCCATCGAAGAGGCGCTCGACGGCGATGGTGCCGAAGGTGCCCATGCGCGACACGTGCTCGCGTTCGCCGAGGATGTAGGCGCGCACCACCTCGCCCGCGCGCGCCGGGAGGAGGTTGTTCGCCATGTAACCGATGATCGCGTAGGGGAAGAGCCGCACCGGGCTCATACGCGCGACGGGCCGCATCAGGATCGACCAGCGCACGCAGCGGATGGAGATGGCGACGAACAGCACCGCGCCCGCCGGGAGCAGCCACCAGTACTCCGCCTGCTCGAGCGCGTCGGCGAGTTCACGCGGGTGGGTGGCGCGGAGGAACAGGCCGATGAAGACGGCGCTGATCGCGACGCCAGCCCAGAATCGCAGTGAACGATGCAAACGCGATGCTCCCGGTCAGGGGATGGGGAATTGCCGCACGCGGCCGATGCCGCCTTCGACAATCCAGAGCTTACCATCCAGCGTCTCGACGATTCCGTACGGCCGGGTCAAGGGGTCAGTGTCGCCGGTTACAGTTCCCTTCACGGCCCCGGCCGAATCGCATATGCGAACGGTATTCAGCGAAGGCAGCCCGATGGCGATGCGGCCGTCGCGCAGCGCGCGCAGGTAGGGCTTGTCATCGACGCCCTTGCCGCCCCAGCCCTCCACCCGGAACTCCGAGCGGTAGCTCCCGTCCTGGTTCAGCGCGACCACGCGGCCGTTGAACATGTCGGCGACGTAGAACGTGCCATCGGCGGCCGCGGTGATGCCGACGGGTTCGTCGAACTGACCCGGGCCCGCGCCCGTGCCACCGATTGCGCGCACGAACTCGCCCTTGAGCGTGTACACGACGATCCGGTCGTGGCCGCCGTCCGTGACCCACATGTTCCCCTGGCGGTCGAAAGCGATATCGCGCGGGCCATAGAGGTCGAAATCGCCCGGTTTCACCGCCGGGTCCGGGTTCGGCGCCTTTCCGAAGGTCACGCCCGTGGGCACAAGGTCGGCCGTGAAGGTGCGAATCCGCCACCCGAACGTGTCCGCGACGACGACGGTGCCGTCCGGCGCGATGGCGAGGCCCCACGGCTGCGATCCTTCGTTCGGATCGCCAGCGTTCACCCGGACATCGACCGTGGCGAGGAAGTTGCCGCTGGCATCGAACTTCTGCAGGCGCTTGCTAGTGCTGTCGATGACGTAGAGGTTGCCCGCGGCGTCGCGTTCGATATCGACGGGAGTGCTGAACTGCCCGGGGAGCCGGCCGAAGCCGCCGAACATCGGCCGGCCCGCGGCATCTACCGTGGGTTTCGGTGCGGAGACATCGCGGAGTACGAGCGAGCGCGTCTTGAGGTCCCAATCGACCGGGAAGTACGCCGCCGCGTTGACCGATCCGCAGGAGCCGCAGGGCCGCACGGAGTCGTGCGGGATGGTGCCGCCGAGGTCGTGGTCGCGGATGTAGTGCAGCCAGGTACGCGGCCATTCCGAAAGCCCCAGGTTCGACCCGATGTGTGCCCACGTCCCGGCCTTGAAGGGGCCGCAATCGCCCGCCTTCGCCGTGCAGGAGCCGTGCCCCGTGTCCATCGCGGCCTTGTAGATCTCGTCGAACCACCAGCGATGGGGATAGGGGACCGCCTTTTGGAATTCCGGTCCCGTCGTCCGCTCGGCGAGCGCGCCGTCGGTCTTCGGGATGTTCGCCTGGTTCACGAGGAGCACACGGTAGTCGCCGGCCGGCAGCGGCCCCTGCGACAGGTCGATGTAGCCCACGCGACGGTAGTCGCGGAGGTACCAGGCCCACGGCCAGGCGAAGGAGTCCATCGAGTCCACCAGGATCGGCATGTCGTATCCGAGGCCGGTCGCTTCTGCGAGCGCGTCTATCTGGGTCATCAGCCGTGGGATGTCCGGCGCGCTCTGGGTGTAGATGAGCATGTCCTTGGGCACGTCGCCGCGTTCGAATGAGGCGCCGATCATCGCCTTAAGCGAGAAGAACGAGAGCCCGCCAACCACGGCCACGACCGCGAAGGTGCCCAGCGCCCGCCGGCCGAACGGCTGCGAAGACCAGAACACGACGGCCGCGGCGAAGAGCACGATGCCCACGCGCGCCAGCGCAGCGAGCACACCACCTCCCGGCAAGTATGCCGCGAGCACGACGCCTCCGGCGCCGACCACCGCCGCGCTTGCCAGGGGCAGTGCCGCCCGCCGCGTTCCTTCGCCGTCGTGGCCGCCGGCGAAGGCCGTCCATGCGCGCTGCACCGTCCATGCCGCGAGCACGCAGGCGGGCACGGCGAGGTGCATGTTCAGCCAGGGCATCTTCTCGCCGGCCCACGAAAGCGACAGCCACGTGCCTCCGAGCCACACCCAGAGGAATCGCGAGAACGCGTTGCCCCGCCATAGCGACCACCACGCCCCGCCGAGGCAGATGACGAGCGGCAGGAATTCATACGCGGGCATGACGAGGTAGTAGTAGAACCACGGCTGGTCGCCGCGCACGACGTCGTGCTGGCTCCACCAGTAGTTCAGGCCACCCCATGGTCCCGTGCAGATGCCGTCCGCATTTGTCCAGAGCGACGTGAAGAGGGTCAGGTAGAGGAATGCGCACGTGCCGGCGATGAGCGTCCACGTGCGTGGCCGCCACTGCAGGCCGACGAAGGCCGCGCCGCTGACCGTGATCGCGAAGAGGCCGCCGATGGCCATCGCATCCCGGCGGGGGATGGCCGCGCGGCAGACCAGGCGGCCCTTGTCGACGATCGATGCTCCCTCCAGCACCGGTCCAGTTAGGCCGGTCAGGAGCGGCAACGTGAGCGTCCCTAACACGATCAGGAGGTCCCCCGACCGCGGCAGCGTGCTCCAGGAGAAGCTCCGCCGAACCCGCCCGGTGAAGGGCCAGAGCGCCACCACCACCCACGCGAACGGCGCTGTGAACGCCACCCCGGCGATGCGCCGGCCGCGGGATGATTCTCCGTTCGCCGCCATGGATTGCGCCGTCAACTCGGTCGCGACGAGCAGGTCGAGGTAGACCAGGAACACGGCCACGACGAGGTAAGTCGCCTCCTTCGTCGCCATCGAACCCGTGAACGCGAGCGCGAACATGAACAGCCACCGTTCGCGGCCCTCCGCCATGTACCGCCAGAGCGCCGCGGCCATCGCGAGGATGAAGAACGCCATGTACACGTCTTCGCGCAGGAACCGGCTGTAGTAGACGACTGTCGGCGAGAACGTCAGGAAGGCGACCGCGGCGATCGTGCCGGCCGGCCCGAGCCAGCGCCGCAGGAGCAGAGGCAACGATACAAGCGCCATGCCGAAGATGGCGGGGGAGAGCCGCGCGGTGTAATCGCTCGCGCCGAATACGAGAAACACCAGCCCCTGGGCGTGGTAGTACAAGGGGCCGTGGAACACCGGGTCGTGGCGGTAGTTTCCCTGGATGAGGCCCCAGGACCACTGTGCGTGGATGCTCTCGTCGTGGTGCAGCGCCCGGGCCCCGAGGTCCCAGAAGCGCAGGCCGAACGCGGCCGCGAACAGCGCCGCGTAAATCACCAGCTCCCACGACAGGGCGATTCGCGCCTCGAGCAGGCGGTCGAAGAGCGCCACCCGGGGCGCGCGGCGCACGGGCATCGAACGTGTGGTCATTTGCCGGCCCCAACGTACACGGCGGCCGGCTCGGACGTGCTGACGGCGGCGTTGCGGAGCGTGTACCACTTAACGTAACGAAGGAAGCCGCCGGGGGCCCCGTGGTGCCGCGCGAACGACCACGCACCCGCGACCGGCACCATCCCCTCGGGCGCCGGCAGGCCGGCCGGCCAGATGACGACGGCGGCGTCGGCCGGCGCGCGCGAGGCGACCGTGATGTCGCCGGATTCGCGGAAGGGCCAGGTGGAATCGGCTTCGAGGGAGGGATGGATGACGATGCTCCCGCCGGCCGTCGCGCGGGCCAGCGCCAGGTCTCGCAGCTCGCGCGCCTGCGGCGGCGACACGGGCGATGGGATCGGCTCCGCTCCGGCGCTCAGGGCCACGCCGAACGCGCCCGTCAGCACCGGGAACACGGCGATACCGAGCCCCAGTGCGAGGAGGGCCGGCGCGGCGCGCCGTTCGAGGGCCACGGCCAGTGCCGCCACGCCGGCACCTCCGAGCAACAAACCCACCATCACGCGGTCCTGCGCGCCCCCGACCGCGTCCACCTGCCCCCAGTGGATGATGATCGCGGTGGCGAAGAGCAGGAACGCTGCCGCGGCCGGGACGAGGTAGCGCGCGAGGCGCCAGTCGGCGCTCCGCATCGCGGCGGCCGCCTGGACGAGCGCCGGCCCCGCGAGTAGCGCCGCCGGAAGGGTGGTCGCGACCAATGGCGCGGGCGTGTGCTCACCCGCGCTGGAGAGGAGCCAGCTCAGGGAGAAGGCGAACCAGGCGAGGAGCAGCACCGCGAACGCCGGCACCTCCGCGCCCCTCTGCGCGAAGACTATCAGGGCGATGGCCGCTCCAAACGCGGCCACGAGGATCGGCGGCGAATACAGCATCGTGAGCTGGAAAGCGCTTGAACTGGCCCACGCCTCTTCGAAGCTGGCCGCGAAGAGGTCGACCGCGGGAACTCGCAAACCGTCGAAGCCGAGGCCGAACCGCAGCGAAGCCGCGAGCACCCCGGCGGCCGCGCCGATCGCGAGCGGGGCAAGCTGCGCCGCCGCCGGACGGGTTCCGCGCGCGAGGGCGAGCGTCGCCCACGCCACCACGAGCGGCAGCGGGATCGGCCCCGCGGTCACGGCGACGAACGACGCCACCGCCACGGCCCCGGGACGTGGCGGCCGGTCGCGGCTGACGAGCACCAGGAGCCACAGTGCGACCGGGAGGTCGAAGCCCATGGCGCTCGCGGACGCGCCAAACGCGATGGCCGGCGCGTCAAGCGCGATCAGCAGCAGCGAGGCGAGTGCGCCGGCCTCGCCGAGCTTCGAGCGCAACATCCACAGGGCGGCCGGGATGCTCGCGCTGGCGAGGAACGCCGCGATGCGCGGTCCGGTCTCGGACGCGGAGACATGGAGGATGAGCGTGCTCACCCCCTGGAAGAGGCTCGGCACGAAGCGCCCGTCCGGGTCTCCGATGCGCGCCTGCCACGCGCCGCTCAAATGCAGCCATTCCGCCCCGCCCACCGGTGCCTGCCAGATCGGTCCCAATCGAAGCGCCAGGAACACGGCGCCGAGTACACCCCAGGCCAGGGCGGCGCCGCTGATTTCGCGCGCCGCACGTTTCGGCGCCAGCTCAGGAGATTCGCGCACCATGACGCGCTCTTCCACGTACACGCCGATGATGCGCTCCTCCACGCGGTCGCCTGCGGGCTCGGTGGTCATTCCGTGGACACTCGCTTGCTCACCGGCACGCGGTACACGGTGACGGATTCGGTGCGGAAGACGGGGTCAAGGACATCGCCAAAACGCGGCATGAGCCCGGCGTAGCGGCTGTTTTCGATGCTGCCCACGACCAGGTACTCGGCGCCAGCCTCGCGCATCGAAGGCACGATCGTCCTCGTGTCGGGCGCGAGGTAGATGCTATCGACCAGGTCCTGCCGGTAGGCGAGGTCACGCGCGGTGGCGTCCGTCTGCCCGCGCCACTGGACCTCATGGAAGTACCAGCCGATGGGCGTCGGACGGCCCGTGCGCGCGCTGATCCGCGCGGATTCGCTGTAGTCGACGCCCGCGTTGGTGATGACCGGCCGGCCGTCCTGGCCGCGGCCCCAGGTCCGCCCGGTCGCCTCGATGACAACATCACCCGGCATGGTCTGGCTTCGCACCCACTGCACGAGAGCGTATTCGCCCGGGTTGCTGCGCGCGACGAAGGCGAGGCCGTCGATCGTCGTTGGCTCGGAAGAGGCCCCGATGCGGTTCGCGGCCGCCGTGACGGGATACACCAGCGCCAGCAAGGCCAGCCCGGCCACCGGCACCGCCGCCCACGCCGCGCCCGCGCGATACCGCCATAGCCGGGCTAGCGTCACCGCCAGCGCGACACCCCCCGCCAGCGAGAGCAACATCCACGCCTGGTAGGTCAGCTTGAACACCGTGTTGAGCCGCGGCTGGCCGCCGAAAAAGACATCGCGAATGAGGAAGAGCTCGGCGCCGTAGATGAGGAGTGCCCCCACGGCCCCCAGCGCGGGGATCACCGCCGCACGGCTGTGCGTGCGAACGAGCACTCCGAAGGCCGCGGTCAGCAGCCAGACCGCGACCGCATACAGCGCCAGCGTCGCCCAGCCGCCGGTGAGCAGGTGCCGCCCCGCGTTGAACAGCCCGAAGGTATCCGTCGCGGCCGGGTCGCGTGCGTCGATACCGGCGCCGAAGTCCCCCCGCAGCGAGGCCAGCAGCATCCACCCGAGGAGCGGCACGAGCGGCGCCCACAGCGCGAGCAAGAGGGCGTTTCGTGCTTCGACCGCCGGCACGCGGCGGAACGCCCAGGTGCACGTCAGCATGGCCGCCAGCAGCAGGGGACCGAACTGCAGGAAGGCGTGGGCCGGGCGCGTCCCCGTCCCGACGTAGGCGTAGAAGCCGGACGCCTGCGACCGGAAGTCGCGATACCACGGCGCATAGAGCGCGACCGCGAGCAGCATCACGGGCCAGAGGAACCCGAGCGTCGCCGGCGCCGACTGCGCCAGGGGTGCCCGGCGCAGGTTCCGCAGGAAGACGGCCGTCCCGGCGACGGCGGTGAAGGTCAGCAGGTCCCACGCGTTCTGGAAGGCGAGCGACCCGAGGATGACGCCGAGCCCGAGTGTCCAGGCGGGCTGCTCAAGGTGCGTCGAGGCGCGGAGCACCGAACGGCCGCGCCAGAGGCTCGCCGCGAGACCGAGCGCGAGGATGACCAGGGGCAACGACATGACGTGCGGGTGCAGGTCGCCGAGGAGGAAGCTGAAGAACGGGAACTCCGTGATCGTGTTCGGGATGACGCGCGACCCGCGCCACCAGAACCAGAACTCTGTCGGGTACCAGGCCGTCGTGCGGGGGTCCGTTGGGCCCGTGAAGCAGTTCGTGCGATCGGCCAGGTTCGGCGAGTCACCGGGCGCGGGACAGGGAATGAGCCATTCGACCCCGAACGCCTCGTAGAGCCCGCGATTCGAGGAGCCGTGAGCGGCGGCGACTTCGAACACCGCGCTGAGCGAACCCGCGAAGAGCAGGAAGCCCACCGCCGAGGCGGCGGCCACGAACGCCCAGCGCCTCAGCCTCGGTCCCAGCGCCCAGCGCGCGATTGCGAATGCCACCGACGCCATCGACGTCGCCGCGGCCGCGAAGGTGTAGGCAAGCGCGAGGTTGTAGCCCTCCTCCGGGGCGACGCCGGAGGCCTGCGTGAGCAACCCGGCCTGGACGTAACCGAAGTAGTAGTAGCTCGCGCGTTCGCCCGCGAGCCACGCATCGGAGGGCGGGTATTCCGGCGAAACGATGCTCGCGTTCAGGTACATGAAGTCCATCGGCTGCTCGGTCCCGGCGATGTCGGGCACATACGAGCGGTATGCGACGAACGCGAAGAAGAAGAGCGTGAAGGTGCCGGCGGCCATGAGCAGGCCGGGCCCGGAGCGAGACAAGGTCGCGCGGAAACGATGATCCTGCCCCGCGACGGCGGCGGAAGTGAGTCCCACCAGGGCCACCGCCAGGACCGCGCCGCCTCGCCCCTGCGGCAGCACCGAAGCCGTGCGGAGGACGAAGTACGCGTACCCCGCGAGCACGAGCCCGAGGGGGAACGCCAGCCCGGCGCCCGCGTCGGGGAAGCGGCGGAAAAGGACGAACGCAACCGGGAGCGCGAGCGCGCCCACCACCATCGCCGCCGCCCAGAATGCGAGGACGGGGGCCACTGGTCAGGTCATCCCAGCAATGCGTCCACGAAGTCGCGCGCGTCGAAGGGGGCGAGGTCGCCCATCTTCTCGCCCGTGCCGATGAACCGTACCGGGATGCCGAGGTCGTGCGCGATGGCGAAGGCGATGCCGCCCTTTGCCGTCCCGTCGAGCTTGGCCAGGACGATGCCCGTGACGCCCACGGCCTCGGTGAAGGTCTTCGCCTGCGCGAGCCCGTTCTGGCCGGTGGTGGCATCGAGCACGAGCAGCGTCTCGTGCGGCGCATCCGGGTGGTTGCGCTTCACGATGCGGTTGATCTTCTTCAACTCCTCCATCAGGTTCGTCTTGGTGTGCAGGCGCCCGGCGGTATCGATGATCACGATGTCGGCACGGCCACTCTCCGCCGCCGAGAGGGTATCGAAGACGACGGCCCCGGGGTCGGCGCCCGGTTGATGCGCGATCACGCGCACCCCGACGCGCTCGCCCCAGACTTTCAGCTGGTCCACGGCCGCCGCGCGGAACGTATCGGCCGCCCCGAGGAGCACGTTCGCCCCGTCGCGCCTGAAGGCGTGCGACATCTTCGCGATGGTCGTGGTCTTGCCGGCCCCGTTGACGCCCACCACCAGCAGGATGAGGAGCTTCGGTACCGGCGGGCGGGCCCACGCGGGCGCGTCGCGGTGGGGTGCCTCCAGGATGTCAATGAGTTCCTCTCGCAGGATCTCCCGCACGCGCGCGGACTGCTTCACGCCCTCGTCCTTCACCCGGGCGCGAACGGATCCGAGAATCGCGCCCGTCGTCGCCAGGCCCGTGTCGGAGGCGACGAGGATCTCCTCCAGTTCGTCCCAGAGGTCGTCATCGAAGTCGGCGCGCTGGAAGAGACCCGAGATGCGGCCGAAGAGCCCGCGCTTCGTGCGTTCAACGGCGCGCTCAGTCTGCTCGTGGACCTCGGCAATCTCCTCCGCCGTCGGCTCGTAGGCCGCGAGGTCCTCGGAGACGCCCTCAAACGCCTCCGCCTCCGGCTCAGCGAGGGCGACCAGCGCCGGCTCGCCGCCCTCGTCCTCGGCGGGGACCTCGTCTTCTCTTTTCCTGCGCCAGAACCGCAACGCGGGCTCCTTCGTGGATATCTCGTGCGATGGTAGGGCCGGGGTCGTCCTGCGTCAGTCGGGGGGCACGTCCGACAGCTTCAGCGACAGCACCTTTGACACACCGTCGCGCCCCATCGACACGCCGTAGATAGCATCCCCGACCTCGACGGTCCGCCGGTTGTGCGTGACGACGAGGAATTGGGTCTTCTCCGCGAGTTTCTTGAGTGCGGCCGTGAAGCGTCCCACGTTCGCCTCGTCGAGCGCGGCATCGACTTCGTCCAGCACCACGAAGGGCGCCGGGTTCGCCGTGAGCAGCGCGAAGAGCAGCGCTACGGCGGTGAGCGACCGCTCGCCGCCCGATAGCAGGCTCAGCGTCTTGATGCGCTTCCCGGGCGGCTGCGCCTCAATCTCGATGCCGGTGGTGGCGAAATCCTCCGGATTCGTGAGCGTGAGCTGCGCGCTGCCGCCGCCGAAGAACGCCGTGAAATACTCGGAGAACGCCGCCCCGACCTTCTCGAACGTGGTCCCGAAGCGAACGCGGATCTCGCCGCTCAGCTCGTCGATCGCCGCCCGGAGCTGGGCCTCGGCCTCGGCGAGGTCGTGCAATTGGCCGGTGAGGAACTCGTGCCGCTCCCGGTTTTCGCGGTAGTCGTCGGGAGCCTCGGCGTTGATCGGGCCAAGGCGGCGGATCTGGCGGCGAATCTCGTCGATCCGGGCCCGCGTGGCCTCGATGTCGATCGCCGCGCCGCCATGCACGGCGACCCCCGGCGCTTCGTCGATGGCGTCCTCGATGCGGATGATCTGGCCCGAACGGTCCGGGGTGAGGCCTTCGCGCTCCATCTCGGCGCGCAACCCCGCGATCTGGTCCTCCGCGCGCGCGACCTCGGCTTCGAGGTCGAGGCGGCTGCGGTTTAACGCGAGCAGCGATGTCTGCGCGTCGGTGAACTCGTCCTGGCGCAGGCGCTCGTGCGTTTCGAGCCGCGAGAGCTCGTCGCGGTCCGGGGCGGCGTCTTCGGTAAATCGCGCCCGCTCCTCGCGGATGCGGGCGAGTTCGGCATCGAGCCGGGCGAGGCGGCTCTCAATGGCGCCGGCTTCCTGCTCGAGCGATGCCGCCTGCGCGCGCCGGGCGATGGCCTGCGCGGAGATGCGTTCGAGGGCCTTCTCGTGCTGTTCGCGCATCGCCTGGAGCGCGCGGCGTTCGCCCTCGGCCGCGGCCTGCTTCGCGCTCGCCTCCGCCACCGCCCGGAGTGCGGCTTCGCGTGCCTCCGTGGCCGCGCGCAGCTCCTCCTCCGAAGAGGCGAGGGCCTGCCGCCGCTCGTCGCCTCGCTCGGTCACGCGATCCATGGCTTCCCGCGCCTGGGCGATGAGCCGTTCCTTCTGGTCGCGCTCGCGGGCGATATCGGCGCGGCGGGCCTTGACGGCGTCCAGGTCGCGGCGAAGGCGGTGCAGCTTGCCGCGTTCGCGTTCCATATCGGCACGCGCGCCATCGAGGTTGCGGCGGATGGTCTGGTAGCGCTGGTCGGCCTCGCGCGCGCGGGTTGAAAGCTGGGTCACGGATTGGCGCGCGGTCTCGATCTGCTGGCGGCTGATGTCCGCTTTCGCCCGCAGGGAGGCGATCTGCTCGGGGAGTTCGTCCAGTTCGCGCTGGCGGCTGAACACGCCTTCGTCGGTGCCGGATGAGCCCCCGGTGATCACGCCCGTGGGCTCGATGTACGTGCCATCGAGCGTGACCACCGATCCCAGCGCACGCCGCACCATGCGCAGCCCGGTCTGCACGTCCTCGACGACGATAACGCGGCCGAGGAGCGTGTCGATGAGCGGCCGGAAACGCTGTTCGCACCGCACGAGTTTCGCCGCGACTCCGACCACACCGCGCTCCTTCTGCAGGTTCAGTGGGTATACGTGGCGGACCGTATCGAGGGCGAGGAATTGCGCGCGGCCCGCCCGCCGCCGCGTAAGCCGGTCGATCGCCGCGAGCGCGTGTTCCTCGCTTTCGACGATCACCGCGTGCAGGCGCTGCTCCAGCGCCGCGTTGACCGCGAGCTCCGTGCCGGCCGGCACCCGGATCTGGCGCGAAAGAAGGCCGACCACACCCTGGATCTCGGGCGCCTCCCCCAGCGATGCGCGGTCGACTTCATCGAGGAGCGCGTGGCCCATGATGAGCACGTTCCGCGTGCCCGAGGCGACGCCATCATGCTCCGCCTGGACACGCTTGAGGGCATCGAGCCGTCCGTCGAGATGGTCGAGCTCGCGCAAATCCTGGTTGGCGGCGGCCTCGTACGTATGCACCTCATCCTGCACGCGCGAGAGCCGTTCGCGAGCAGTGTCCGCCTCCGCGCGGGCGGCTTCGAGGCCGTCCTCGGCGTCGAACACACGGCGGCGAAGGTCGGCGAAGCGCCGCCCGTACCCGATGAGCTCCACGATCACCTGCTTGCGGCGCGCGGCCGCCTGCTGGTCCTCGCGGTCGAGTTGCTCGATGCGACGGCCGGCGGCCTCGGCGTCGCGGCTCATCGACCCCGCGCGGCGGTCTTCCTCGGCGGCCCCTTCGCGCGCTTCGCGTGCACGAGCCCGGGCGCCGGAATAAGCACGTTCGGCCTCATCGAGCCCTGTGCGCGCCGCATCGACGAACGCGCGTGCGGCTTCCATCTCTTCCTGGACGGCCGTGCCCCGGTCGCCGGCATCGACATCGGTCGCGGCGAGCGACGCCCGCTCGGCGTCGAGGGTCTCGGCCTCGGTGAGCAGCTCCTCGCGGTGCCCGGCGATCATGCCGTGCCGCTCGCGGTCGAGGGAGATGTTCTGTTCGGTCGCGGCGAGGCGAGTGTCTATTTCGGTGACGCGCGAATCGCGGCGCGTGATCGCCTCCCGCCGCTTGCGGATCTCATCACCGAGCGCGCGCAGCTGGTCCCGGAGTGCGGTGACCCGCTCGGTGGCGCCGGCTTCCTCGGCCACGCGCTGGTCGAGCTCGGCACGCGCGCGGATCAGGTGGTTGTGGGCTTCGCTCCAGCGGTGACCGTAGTAGGCGCGCAGGATGTCGTTCAGCTCGGCCGACAGCCGGCGATACTCGGCGGCGCGTTCGGCCTGGCGGCTGAGCTGCGAAAGGCGCGGCTCAATTTCGGCCACGATGAGCTGCACCCGGCCGATGTTGTCGCGCGTCGCCGCGAGCCGGTCCTGCGCCTCCTTGATGCGTAGCCGGAAGCGCTTCACATCGGCCGCTTCATCGAGGAACGCGCGGCGTTCCTCCGGGGACATCGAAAGGACCTCGTCGACGAGGCCCTGGCCCATGATCGAGTAGCTGTTCTGGCCGACGTCGCCCTTCATCAGGAGGTCGGCAATGTCCCTCAGGCGCACGCGGCTGCCGTTCAGCAGGTATTCGGATTCGCCGCTGCGGTACGACCGGCGGGCGATCTCTACCTCCGCGAAGTCGACCGGGAGCCAGCGTTCGCTGTTATCGAGGGTGAGCACGACCTCGGCCATGCCCACGGCCGGGCGCTCGCGCGTGCCCGCGAAGATGACGTCTTCCTGCTTTTTCGCGCGGAGGAGCCGTGCGCTCTGTTCGCCCAGGACCCAGCGGAGGGCG
>JAYRRO010000222.1:0-3884 GCA_041910095.1 Dehalococcoidia bacterium | reverse complement strand
GAGGTAGGGCTCCAGGTCCTCGGCGCGGCGGGCGAACGCAAGGAGGTCGTTGCGGGCGGCGACGGTGCGCTGCAGGTGCTCAAAGCGAAAGAGGCGGTCGGAGACGCCGGGCGGGGCATCGCCATGGTCGAGGCAGCCGAGCGCCAGGCCGTCGAACATCACGGGCTCATCGAAGGCGGCGAGGGCGCCACGGACGGCTTCGAGATCGAGGTCGCGCAGTTCAACCGGTTCGCCATCGAGCCAGCGTGCTTCGTCCTCGGAGACGATGGTGACGCCGGAGGCGCGAACTTCGTCGAGGTCGTCGTTGAAGGTCCGCGCTGCGTCCGGAGTGGCGAAGGCGGGGAGGCCGTGGCGGATGTGTTCATCGAGGGCCCATGAGCAGGGGCCGCCGCCGGCGATGACGCCCGTGAGCACGACGGGTGAGTGGTCGCGGGTGGCGTGGCGGATACGGCGCGCGGCGATCTCGGTGGCCGAGGGCATGACCATCTTCACGCAGTTTTCGATGGGCCGTTCGGAATCGAACAGGAGGATGTCCTGGGTGCCGGTGCCCATGTCGACGGCGAGGATGCGCATGGTCCCAGTGTAGGGGAACGCCGGGCCGGCGGCGGGAACGGAACGAGGCTCCCTGCCGGGAGCCTCGTCGATCGCACGCCATCCGGCGCGCGGGTGCTAGACGGCGCACTCGCCTTCGCCGCGCTGGAGCTGGTAGAGCTCGAGCTTGCCCCAGTCGATGAACATGCCCTTGTTGTCGTCGGTGAAGTCGCCGGGGAGGCAGAGGTCCTCGATGGCAAGTTCGAAGGGCTTCGTGCCGACGCGGTCGAAGTACGCGATGAAGGTCTCGCCTTCGTTGCGGTATTGCTGGTAGAGGCGCACGAAGCGCTCGACGGCCTCGGGGCCGCGCTTCGCGGGGAGGCGGACCTTGAGCTGCGTGGCAAGGCGCATGCCGCCATCGCCGTAGCTTCCGCCGAGGAACACGTGATAGGCGGGGAGCTGCTGGCCATCAACCTTCATGGCGGCGCCGTGGAAGCCGATGGTGGCGATGTGGTGCTGCCCGCAGCTGTTGGGGCAGCCGCTCATCTTGATGTTGATACGCTTCGTGAGGTCGTCCTCGATGTTGAGGGATTCGACGCGCGCCTGGATGGCGGCGTTGAGGCCCATGGAGCTGGTGATGCCGAGCTTGCAGCTATCGGTTCCGGGGCAGGAAACAACGTCCGTGATGGTCTGCGCGCCCGGGTCGGCCAGGCCGAGTTCCTTGAGGCGCGTCCACACTTCGTAGAGGGATTCGTCGCGGACCCAGCGGAGGACGATGTTCTGCTGGACGGTGGTGCGGGCACGGCCGCCGCAGTACTCGCGCATGATGGCGGCGAGGCCCCGGAACTGCTCGGGGCGGAGGTCGCCGCGGGTTACCTTGACCTCGACGGTGCTGAAGCCCTGCTGGCGCTGCGCCCGGGCGTTCGCGGTGACGAATGCGGCGAATTCACGCATGTCGCCGTTGGGGGAGGCGTAGCTGCCGCGGCGGGCGGGGGCGGTGGCCTCCTCGTCATCGATGAAGAGGAGGTGGTCCGGGCTGAAGTTGCCGGTGCGGGCCCAATCGCCCTGGAGCTCCTCGTCGACCATGCGCTTGAACTCATCGAAGCCGACGCGTTCGACGAGGAACTTGATGCGGGCCTTGGAACGGTTCTTCCGGAGTTCGTCGGCCTTTTCGAAGATGCGAATGACTGCTTCGGAAACCTTCAAGTACTCGTCGAGCGGGGAGAATTCGCGGAGAACCTGGGCGTTGCGGGGCATGATGCTGAGGCCGCCGGCGACGCGGATTTCGAAGCCCTTCTGGCCGTCCTTGATGCGCGGGATGAAGCCCATGTCGTGGAGGCCTGTGATGGCGATGTCTTCGTCGCTGCTGCTGAAGCAGACCTTCCACTTGCGCGGGAGGAGCTGGGAAAGGGGATTGCGGAGCCAGTAGCGGGCATAGGCGCCGGCCCAGGGCGTGGGGTCGAATGGTTCGTTGGCGTTGACGCCGGCCCATGGGTCGCCGGTGACGTTGCGAACGGTGTTGCCGCAGGCTTCGCGCGTGGAGATGCCGGCGCGGCCGAGGATGAAGAGCGCCTCGGCGGCCTTGCGCAGCGGGATGTGGTGGAACTGGAAGTTCTGGCGGGTGGTGATGTGGCCCTTGCGAAGGGGGGCATGCTTTTCCGCGACCTCGCCGAAGGCTTCCATCTGCTCGGGCGTGACGCCGCCGAAGGGGAGCTTGGCGCGAATCATCTGGACGCCCGGCTGGCGCTGTCCGTAGACGCCCTGCTTCAGGCGGAAGCCGATGAATTGGCTTTCCTCCCACTTGCCGTCGAGGTAGCGGCCGGCTTCGGTGGTGAAGTCCTCGAGTTCCTTTTCGAGCACGGAGAGGACGCGGCCGGGCTCGTTCGTGAAGACGTTGGTTTCGACGTCAGGCATGGCGGGACCTCCGGGGAAAAGAGGGGAAGTGGAGCGACGTTATCAACAATCATGGTTGCCCGCAACGGACGTTGTTGATATTGTCGAGCGCATCACTCCACTTTAAGCGTGGGCCCCGATGACTGCACTCGCCCCGACGTTTACCGAGCAAGAGCTCGCGGCGCTCTCCGAACGGTTCGAAGCCGCGGACCCGCGCGAGATCGTGCGCTGGGCCGTCGACACGTTCGGCGATGGCCTCTCCGTGGGCGCGAGCTTCGGCGGGGCGAGCGGCGCGGCGATTCTCCATATGGTGGCGGCGCTGAAGCCGAACGTGCATGTCTTCGTGCTCGATACGGACTATTTGTTCGAGGAGACGCAACAGAACATGCGGGAGAGCGTTCCCGCGCTCGGACTGACGAACCTCCGGGTCTACAAGTCGAAGCTGACGCATGAGCAGCAGGCGGAGCAGTACGGGTCGGCGCTGTGGATGCGTGACCCCGACCTCTGCTGCGACCTGCGAAAGATCGAGCCCAACCGGCGTGCGCTGGAAGGCAAGACGGCGTGGGTGAGCGGGCTGCGGCGCGATCAATCGGAGGGGCGGGCCGACACGCCGATCCTTTCCTGGAACAGCAAGTTCGGGCTGGTGAAGATCAATCCGCTGGCGACGTGGGACGAGAAGCGGACGTGGGGGTACCTGCTGGAGCACAACGTGCCGTACAACGTGCTGCTGAACCAGGGATACACCTCCATCGGCTGCTATAACTGCACGGTGCCGGGGGTGCAGGGGCGGGCCGGCCGCTGGCAGGGGTTCGAAAAGGACGAGTGCGGCCTGCATACGTAGGCGCGGTGGCGGCGGTCGAAACGGGCGGATTCGCTGGAGGATGTGCGGAACGTGAGCAAGGAGCAGGGGTTCGTGGTGTGGTTCACCGGGCTTTCGGGCGCGGGCAAGTCGACGCTGACGGAGGCGCTCGCACCCGAGTTGCGAGCGCGCGGACGGCAGGTCGAGGTGCTGGACGGGGACGAGGTGCGCACGAACCTGTCGAAGGGACTGGGCTTCAGCAAGGAAGACCGCGATACGAACGTGTTGCGCATCGGGTATGTGGCGAACCTGCTGGCGCGGAACGGCGTCGTGGCAATCACGGCGGCGATTTCGCCCTATCGCGACATTCGGGACGCGAACCGGGCGCTGGTGGAGCGCGACGGCGGGGCCTTCATCGAGGTCCATGCGGCGGCGACGTTGGAGCAATGCGAGGCACGCGACGTGAAGGGGCTGTACGCGGAGGCGCGCGCGGGCAAGCGGACGGGGTTCACGGGCATCGATGACCCGTATGAGCCGCCACTGTCGCCGGAAGTGACGGTGCCGACCGGGAGCGAGCCCATCGCGGTGAGCTTGGAGCGAATCCTTGCGTATCTCGAAGGGCGGGGACTGATTACGCCGGCGCGTGCGGCGGCGGAGGGAG
>JAYRRO010000221.1:0-10171 GCA_041910095.1 Dehalococcoidia bacterium | reverse complement strand
GCATGACCGCATGGCCGCCCGGGCGATTGATCTCCCCGGGCGGCCGTGGAGGGCGCTACTCGTAGCGCAGAGCTTCGGCCACCGGCACATGCGAAGCGCCGCGCGCGGGGAGGAAGGTCATGAGCATCGAGGCGGTGAAGGCGATGCCGCAGATGATGGTGAGGTTCAGCCAGGGCACCACGAACGGGGCGTTCTTCGACTCCTCGCCGAAGTCTCCGGTGACGAACAGCACCCACGAGAGCGACAGGCCCAGCACCAGGCCGAGCAGGATCCCCGAAAGCGCGATGAACCCCGACTCGAAGAGGAAGCTGAGCGCGACCATGCTCCGCTGGTAGCCGATCGCGCGAAGCATGCCGATCTGCTGGCGGCGTTCCACCACGGCGCGCGAGGCGACCACCGCGAGGGCGGCAATGCCGACGATCAGGCCCAGCCCCATGAACCCCTGGAAGACGAGCAGGAAGCCGTTTGAAATAGCCTGCTGGTCATCGAGGAGCTTCTGGAGCGAGTCCGCGCTTGCCTGCACGAGCGCGGATTCGACCTCCTTGGCGTATGCCTCGGAGTCGACGCCGTCCTTGAGCGTCAGGTAGAAGCGCTGGCTCCGCGAGTTCGGGAACGTCTTTTCGAGCGTGGACATGCCCGTGACGATGCCGCCCGTGCCATCCGCATTGCCCCCCAGGGTGAGGAACGTGCCGGCGGAGTCCTTCATGACGCCGATGACCGTGACCGTGCTGACATTGCCCGAACCCGGGTCGCGGAGTTGGAGGGTGAAGGGCTGGAACGGGCCGGATATCTCATTCAGCTTCAGGAGGTCGCCCGTGGGCGGGCCGAAGCCGGCATCCGGGGTGATGAGGTAGGAGGGGATGACCGCCTTCGTGGGGTCCGCGAGGATGGCCTGCCACACCTGCTGGTCCGACTCGTAGCCGGTGGCACGGATGCGCATGCCGATGTTCGTGGCCCGGAGGAAGCCCTCGTCCGCGCCGATCACGGTGAACCGCAGGAAATCGGGGACGTACTTGTCGCCGGATTCTGGGGTCTTCGGGTTATCGACCCTGCGGCCGTCCTTGTTCTGGACCTCGGCTTCGAATGACCCGGCCAGGCGGATCTGGGCGATGGTTTGAATCGCCGTGGGAGGCAGGCCGGCGGCGTTCAGCGTCGAGGCGAAGTCATCGATGCGGTTGTTCTCGTTCGGCTGGACGATGACATCGAAGCCGCCGCGGGACTCGTCGTTCAGGAAGAGCGCGGAGAAGTTCGTGTTCATCGTCGCCATCATGACGAGGGAGAACATGATCAGGCCGATCATGGTCATCGTCATACCGGTGCGGAAGCGGGCGGTGAGCGGGTACGCGACACCCGTCTTGATGGCGGGGAGGATGCGTCCGAAGCGCGAGCCGAGCCGGGCGATGAGCGGCAGCACGATGTCGGCGTTGTAGACGACGATGAACACGGCGGCGGTGACCATGACCATGCCGCTGAGGAAGAACATCTCGATGTCGCCGTTCATTTCGCCGACGACCTTTTCGTAGACGCTGCCCGGCAGGTACCAGATGACCAGCAGGAGCGCGCTGGTCGCCGTGAACGAAAGGCGCGGCGAGACGCCGAAGTAGCGCAGCGTGACGGCCGCGAAGAGGAACAGCAGCGAGACGCCGAGCAGGAACCAGAACGAGCTATCGCGGTCCATGCCGGCGTACGTCATCGCCACGCCGGCAAGTCCAAAGGCGAAGGCCACGCCTACGCTCCAGGCGACTTGGGCGCGCGCCTCCTGGAGGAGGGCCACGACGAAGCCGAGCGGCGGCACGAGGATGCCGGCGATGGGCAGCCACAGCGGCATGGATGCGGGCTTGCGGTCGCGCGTGAAGCGCACCAGCAGGAACGCGACCAGGTACCAGGGCAGGATCAGGACCCACCCGATGACGGGCAGCGCGAGGCCGAGGATCCACGGCCAGCGCGGCGCCCCCTCCGTGGTGCGATGAGCCCGAGGGAGGCCCGTGTTGTGGCCGCGCAGCAGGTAGAACCAGGGTGCGATCAGCCCGATGACGATGAGTATGGCGCCGGGGACCATGCCCATCGGCCCCACGAGGAACAGCGACGCGCCGACGGGCACGCCGGTGGCGAGGACGCCGTTGAGCGCGGCGCGGACATAGCCCCGCCAGGTGGCGGCCTCGGGATTGATGGGGTGGGATTCGGGGAGGTCGCGAATGGCGGCCGTGATGTTCAGCCGGCTGGCGCGCCAGGACGAAATGAAGATGACGATGAAGGTCGCGATGACGCCCAGGCAGAAGGCCACGACCAGGCTGCGCGGCGTGAAGGAGACCGTGAGGTCCAGCCCCAGGTTGTCACCCGCGGCGGACTTGATGATGGCGACCATGAGCACGGTCACGCCCATGCCCGCGATCAGCCCGACGATCGCCGACCCGAGGTCGTAGCCCATTCCCTCGGCGAGGAAGGATTCGACGAGCTGGCGGCGCTTGGCGCCGACGGCCCGGGCCATGCCCATCTCCGGCTTCCGTTCGGCCGCGAGCATCACGAAGATCAGGAAGATCAGGAGCACGCCAGCGGCGATGGAGAAGAGACCGAACACCACGAAGATGGTGGTGAAGGCGTTGCCCAGCAGTTCGGCGAACGCGACGCTGTCCTTCTTGAACGCCTCGACCTGATAGGGCCGGTCGCCGATCGCGGTTTCGAGCTTATCCACGACGACGTCCGAGCGGTCCATGCCCGTCTTGACGCCGCCACGATTCGAAACGAAGACACCGCTGACGCTGCCGCCCTTGCCGGTGATGCCGGCGAGCGTGGCCAGGTCCACGCCGGCGCCCTGTTTGGCCAGGCTGTTGAAGGCGCCGCTGAGGATTTCGTTCGGGGTGATGGCTTTGACGACGAGCGTGACCGGCTTCCCTTCGTAGAAGACGGAGAGCTGGTCACCGGGGCGGGCGTCGATCTTCTCGGCGAGGTCCTTGTTCACCGCGATCTCGTTTCCGGTGAGGGTCACGGTCCTGCCGTCCACGTCGCGAAGGCCGCCGAGGGCGCTCGCATCTTGGGCGCGGAAGCCCACAATCATCGCGGCGGCTTCGTTCAGGCGGGTGCGCTGGTTCTGCACGGGGAGGCTTTCGAAGCTCAGCGGGACGAACGCCTCGATGTCCGGATCGTTCGCGAACTGCTTCTGCCAGGCCTCGACTTCGCCCAGCGGGATGACCTGGTCGTCCTGCGCGGCGGCCTGCTTATCGGTGTCCCAGGTGATGAGCTCGTCGGCTTCGCCGAGGAGGTTGTAGACCTCCTGCGTGACACTCGTCGTGAGGGTGTCGCCGGTGCCGAAGGCGGCGCTCATGATCAGCGTCGAGAGCATAAGCCCGATGATGATGAGCGCGGTCTGCGCCTTGCGGCGGGGTATGTTTCGAAGCCCCATCTTGAACATGACGGGGTTGCGGATGGCGATCATCGCAACGAGCAGGAAGATGAGCGCGGTGATGGCCACGCACGCGATCGCGATGTAGTTCATGGAGAGGCCGAACAGTTCGTTCACGCGTGGCTCCCGGCGACCTCGCGCATGGTGGCCTGCGTGTCTTCGCGGACGATGACGCCATCGGCCATGTGGATGGTGCGATGGCAGCGAGCGGCGACCTTCGGGTCGTGCGTGACGATGACGCACGTCTGGTGCGCGCTCTCGTTGAGTTCGACGATGAGGTCCATGATCTCGTTCGCGGTAGCCGAATCGAGGGCGCCGGTGGGCTCGTCGGCCCACATGATGGCCGGGCGGTTCACCACCGCGCGGGCGACGGTGATGCGCTGACGCTGGCCGCCCGAGAGCTGCGACGGACGCTGGTTCGCCTTGTCTCGGAGGTTGACGCGATCGAGCGCCTGGAGGGCCATCTCGCGAGCGACCTTCGGGCGCGTGCCGGAGACGATGAGCGGCAACTCAACGTTCTCCGCGGCGGTGAGCACGGGGAGCAGGTTGTACGTCTGAAAGACGAAGCCCATATCGCGCGCGCGGAATTCGGTCTTCTTGTCGTCGGGCATGCGGGTGATGTCGGTGCCGTTGATGAGGACATCGCCCGAATCGAAGTCATCGAGGCCGGAGAGGCTGTTGAGGAGGGTGGTCTTGCCGCAGCCCGAGGGGCCCATGATGGCGACCATCTCGCCGCGGCGGACGGAGAGGCTGACGCCGCGCAGCGCATGCACCTGGACCGAGCCCGTGTCGTAGGTCTTTTGGACATCACGCGCTTCGATGACGACCTCATCGGCCGGCGTGGTGGTTCCGTTTGCTCCTGGCACTGCTCGCCTCCCGGTGTGCGTGGTGAACCCGCGAGGGCTGCCTCGCCGGGCGCCGCGGGTCGTGGGTTGGGGCTCGCGCACAGGCCGCGCGGGCGCGCTTCGTTCGATCGTACCGCGTGGGCGCCATTCAGGCTGTCGAAGGAAAGCGATGCCCGGGAACGTTTACTCGACGATTGTGATCTCCATCACAGAGGGCTGGCCGGCATCGTCGAAGCCCCAGGCTTGCCAGCGGCTGGCCTCCGCGGCGAGCCTGCCAGGGTCGAACCTGAGGACAGGTTCGGCGCCGGGGTAGAGGGATGCCGCCTGCGCCGGACCGGCCGCACGAAGGCGACGGTGCGCGGCCTCAATCGCGGAGATGAGTCCCGCGACGTCGAACCCCATGGCGCCGCTCGCGGCGTCGGGCCGCAGGTCGCCGGCGGCGGTGCCGAGGAGGCGATCAGGCCCGCGATAGTGGTTGCGCGTGATGTGCACGAACGCGGCGGCGAGCTGGATGATCCCCTTGTACAGGTCGCGCACCGGGCCCTGCTCATTCTGCCAGATCTCCTCCAGGGTTTCGTGGCATTCGAAGAACTGCCCGCGGTTGAACTGGTCGCAGGCGAGCTGGAGGTTGCCGGGAACCGTGATGCGTTTCGTAACGAGGGTTCGGGGCATGGGGACACCGTAACAGGCGTACGGAGCGGCATGTGCGCGCAAGCCTGTGCGGCGTCACAATCGGGTGACGCACACCCGGGGGATCGCCATGGCCGACGCGCATCAAGACCCGAACGCCGCACCGATGCACCACGACATCGTGCCGGATTTCAAGCCGATCCACGTCGTGATCTGCGCCATGATGGGTCTCGCGGCCCTGGGGATCGGGACGCTCATGGGCCTGATCCTGGTGAACGACTAGGCTTTCATAGCCGCGCTTCCCCACTTTTTCGGGCGAACTTCACGTAAAAGGCGCCGGGGGCGGGGGGCCGCATGTATCATCGCGGAATGGAAGGGCACCCCGGATCGGTGGCTGCGCCGGGTTCGCGAATCACGCTGCGGGCCACCAAGTACGACGGTGCGGAGCACTGGGTGCAGCCGTTCCGGGTGCTTTCGGACGATGGCAACCTGCTCGTGACGGAGTACCGCGCGCGTACACCCATTTACACCAGCCGCGGCGAATTTCGTTCACCGTACAACAGCCGGGTGTACTTCTGGCGAGACCGGTGGTTCAACGTCTTCCGGCTTTCGCGGCCCGGCTGTGCGCTCGCCCTCTGGTACTGCAACGTGACGACGCCGCCGGCGCTGCGCGGCGATGAGCTGACCTACGTCGACCTCGACCTCGATGTCTGCGTCCGGCCGAACGGCTGCATCGAGATGCTTGACGAGGACGAGTTCGAGGCGCACCAGCGCAAATACGGCTACCCGGAGGATGTAATCCACCGGGCCGAGGATGCGGCGCGGCAGGTGGCCGAACTCGCGCGGGGCCGCGCGTTCCCCTTCGACCAGGGGTAGCCCGCTGCGAGCCGCCCGGGTGTAAACCGGCCGCAAGATCTCCGCGAGACGCTCGTAATCGCCTTGACCCGAACGGACAGGCCAGTGTTATGGTGGCTCGCAGCGGGGGGTGCTGGCGGGTCTTTTCTATGGTGAAGAGCGTTCCGTTGCTCGCGGTCCTCGGGGCCGTGTTGTTCTGCACGGCGATGCTGACCGGGGGAAGCACCCCGGCCCGCGCGGCATCCGGGCCCTGCGATCCGTACTCGGCGGCGATCAGCGGTGAGGAGCAAGAGTTCCTGGGCCTGCTGCAGCAGTGGCGCAACGCGAACATCCCCAACTCCCAGCAACTGACGCTGAGCGCGCCACTCTCGGCCGCCGCGGCCTGGTTCGCGGAATACCAGGTCTCGCACGGCGCGATGGGCGGCCACGGCGACACCTTCGGCCGTTCGTTCAACGACCGCGCACGCGACTGCGGGTACCCGGCGCCCTACTACAACGGGCTCGGCGAAGGCGTCTACGGCAGCGGATCGAGCGGCGGGTCGGCCGTCCCGCCGCCGGCCGCGATCGCCGGCATCACCTACCCGGGGAGCGGGGTGTACATCACCGCGGGATCGCCGCCGGTGAAGTGCGTCGGGGTCGCGGTGGCACGGAACCAGGCCGGAACGCTGACGGCGTGGGTCGCGCTCATCGCGCAGTACCCGGCGGGCACGGCCTGCCCCCAGACGGCGACGACCACCAGCCCGAGCCCGTCGCCAACGGCCACGGCTGGGGCCGGGAGCCCGACGGCCACACGGACGCCGACGGCCACCACGCCCGCTGGCTCGGCGACGCCCGCCACGCCAACGGCAACGCCCACCGCGACCGCGACACCGGCGCCGCAGCTGTGGCGCATCACGATGGCGCAGTTCGCGTGCGATTCGTGCCAGCCCGCGATTGGCGGCGCGACCCCGACCCCCTTCGCACTCACCCCAAGCCCCACCGCGGCCGTGACCAGCCCGACAGCGACCACCACCGGCGCCCCCACTGCCACGCCCACCGCGATACCGACGGTGACGGCGACGCAGGGAGCCGCCTGCGGAGGCGGCACGGCTGCCATCACGGGGCTCAGCAAGCAGGGCGAGTGGGTCGATGTGACCGGGAACGGCAACCTGACCGGGTGGAAGCTGGTGAGCACGGGCGGCAACCAGGAGTTCGCCTTCCCCTCGGGCTTCGTGTTGAACGGCACGGTGCGCATCCGCTCGGGCACCGGGCAGGGGAGCATCCTTCCCGGCGAGCTGTGGTGGACGGTCAGCGCCATCTGGAGCAACTCGGAGAATGACGACGCCGAGCTCTGGGACTGCGCCGGGCACCGCGTCAGCGTCTTCGACGACGGGATGTAGCCCGATCGAAGACGGCCGGGCGGTTCAGCCATTCGCAGGGGGCGCCTCGCCGCGGAGGCGCCCTTCCGGTCAGAAGTGGTTCGGGGTGAAGGGTGCGTACTCCGCGCGGAAGAGCGCGTCCGCCGTCGCGAGCGCGCGCGCATCGGCGGCTTCGATGGCCCCCGCGCGATGCAGCGCCGTCGCGGACGTGTGCCCCGAGATGAGCGGCGCGAGGCCGTTCGGGCGCATGGTCAGATCGGGGGAGCGGTCGGTGCGGCTCACCATGGCGGAGGGGCCATCGGTCTCGATGAGCCAGGTCGCGTCGTTCCAGGGGCACATGGCGTCGCCATCGATGCGCACGGTCAGCTCGCCCCGGGCGCCATAGGGCCGCGACGCGAGGGCCTTCTCGACATCGATCACGCGCATCCAGATGGCGTCCTGGGTGCGGCGCTGGAGCATCCGCGGCTCGAGCAGGAGCCCGGGCGCGGGGTCGTCTACCGGGAGGACGTTTGGCATGACGATGGTGCCGACGAGGTCGTGGCGGCAGAGGTACTCCCAGAGGGCGCGGTAGGCCTCCATGTCGAGGGCGATGAAGTCGGTCACCTTGAGCTCCTGCGCGGGGCCAGGAGCGGTGCGCTCGCGGTTGCGGGTGCCGTAGGCGACGTGCCCGCGGGCTTCGCCATCGGCGTTGCGGTAGACGGCGACGTACACGGGGGCGCCCTTCCGTGCCGGGCGCAGGTTGTCGGCCTGCCAGAGGACAGAGGCGCGGTGGATAGCCAGGTTCCGCGGCCCCGCCCACTGGATGTAGAGCTGCTTGATCGTCGGAAACGCGTCCTCCGGGGTCATCATCGTGATCGATCCGGGGGCTTCGTGGCGGGTTTCGAACTGTGCCACGCGCGGGTCGAACTCGTACGTCGCCATATCGGCGGCGATACCGTAACCGAAGCGCTGGTAGATGGCCGCCATGCTCGCCCAGAGGATGGCGAACGGCTGGTTCCGTTCGCGCATGGTCTCGAAGCCCCGCTGCATCACCTTCCGGAGCAGGCCCTGGCGCCGGTACGCGGGGAGGGTGCCGACCTGGGTGACGCCCGCCATGTGCACCGGGTTGCCATTGAGCCGCACGGTGAAGGGGAACGCACCCATGGTCGTGGCGATCCGCCCATCGACGAATGCGCAGGTGGTCCAGTCCGGGGTGGTGTTTCGAATCTCCTCGTTCATCGCATCGGCGCTGTCCTCGGCGAAGACGTAGGCGACGACGCGAGCGTATTCCTCGACCTCGTCCTGGCGGCAGGGGCGGATCTCGACGGTCATGGCGGCCTCCGGGGGCGGGGAATCGGCCGAGTATAGCCGGGGCAGCGAGTCAGGGTTGGAGGGGTGTGAGGTTCGCCACACCGTTCATGAAGACCTGGTAGGCGGCGCAGCTTTCGATCGTGGCAAACTGGTGGGCCCATTCGGGCGTGGAGGCCGACCCGTAGGCGCGCCAGCTCCCGCTGACCGCATCGAAACGGTAGAGGTCGGTGTAGGACGCGCCAAGGCTCGCGAGCGCATCCGCGACGGCCGCGGTCCCGCCGATATAGACGAAGTCGTTCCAGCCCTGGCGCAGGGGCACGGGGAGGCCCGTGGTGAGGGAGAAGCCGCCGGGAATGGTGATCGGGCCATCGGCGAGGAACCAGTACACCTCGCCGGGGGTGAGGCCCGTAAGCGTCCGCCCGGCGGGCTGCCCGGCGATCCAGCGGGTGAAGGTGCCGGTGCCATCCTCCAGGTGGTAGATGGCGCGAATCGGGCTGCCGTCGCCCGGGAAGCTGTTGCCGAGCGTGACCGGCGATGGCCCGAAGTAAGCGGCCTGGTTCCAGCCCTTCACGAGCGCGGTGTTGCCGCACTGGGCTACCCCGGTGCCCACGCGGGCCTGGGGGCCGAACTCGGACGTGTTGCCATTTGCATCGGTCACGAGCGCCGCGAGCCATTCGCCAGGAGCCACGGGCGGAGCTTCGAAGGTGAACCCGCCGGCCGCATCGGCGATGGCGAGCGGCGTGGGCACAGGGTCCAGGCCGTTGCCATCGAGCGAGCCCGGCACGTGGGCGGCGCGGTAGAGCTCGACCGTGCAGCCCGGGCAGGCGGCGCCGGCTTCGCCGGTCACCCGTGCCTGGGTCGCGCGCGTGATGACCGGGCGGTTGATCAGCCGGTTGGGGCCGTTGTCCACATCGCCAGCGTCCGAGGGGTTGTAGATGCTGTCGCCGCCGAGATCGATGGCGAGGCCGGGAATGGCGCCGAAGCGGTTCGACTGAATGCGGTTGCCGGTCACGGAGATGCCCGCCGCATCCGCCGCCACGGAAATGCCGGCGCCAGCGTTGGCAATGGTGTTCTGCACGACGCGCGTGTTGGACGAGTTCTGTCCGAGGGCGACGCCCGTTCCCACCGGCACGGGGGTGGAGCCATCGATGCCGATGACGTTGCGGGAGATCGTGGCGCCCCCGAAGGCGGGGGTGGTGGCTTCGCCAACGCGGATGGCCACGACCGCGTTCCCGATGGTGTTCCCGGCGAACGCCCCGGCGCCCGCGAGCCCGCCGACCGTGGCATCGCCTGCCACCACGAAGATGCCGATCTGGAGGAGTCCGGGCGAGGAGGCGAGCCCGATGCGGTTGCCGGCGACCTGTGCCGAAGCCCCTCGCACGAGGATGCCCGTGGTGCAGTCATCGATGCGGTTCGCCTGCGCCCCGGAGGCGTCGCCGCCGATGGAGGCGCCGGGGCCGAGGCTGGCAATGCAGGCGCCGGTGAAGCGTCGAAGGACGAGCCCGCGGACCGTGCCTTCGGGGGCGGCGAGCGTGATGCCGTCGGTGTGGGCACCCGGGATGCCGCCACCATCGACGATCACACCGAGGCCCGCGGCATCGATGGTCACCTGCGCCCGCGTCACCGCCGGGAGCGGCGCCGTGGGCGCGATCAACGCAGGGGCAACGCCCGGGAAGGTCGCCGGCGAGCACGTGATCACCACCGGGATGCCGGAAATATCCGCGTTCGCGACCTCGATCGCGCGGCGCAGCGTACAGCGGGTGTCATCCGGGCAGACGGCGGCGGGCGTCGTG
>JAYRRO010000220.1:0-4533 GCA_041910095.1 Dehalococcoidia bacterium | reverse complement strand
GTGGTGGCGGCCGTCTCCGCGATATCGTCATCGCCGCCGCAGGCCGTCGCCGCCAGTGGCACCAACGCCGCCATAGCCAGCAAGGCGGCCAGCCAGCGGCGAGGGATCAGATTCCTCATCTCGTTTCCTACTCCTGTCACGATCGGTGCCTTCCCGGCACCCCTTCGGAACGTAGGAGTGACCTGTTAACAGTGAATGGGCGGTCCATTAACGGACGTTTAAGGACCGCTCGCCGCCATACGCGCGCGATTCCCGGGCGCGGACTTTTTACAAACTCCTTGCACCGGCCCCGTTCGGCGGTTACCCGCGCCTGCGATGCTGCGGCCAGGACAGGTGATTACGGCCCACCTGCCCGATCCCCCCTTCGGGGTGCCGGGCGACCTGGCGCGTGCCAACCCCGACCCGGCTCACCCCGGGTGGCGTGCGCCGGGCTGCCCGGCGCATACTGGATTGACGCCGGCCGTCGCAGGCGCGCCCCCGTTATGGCCCAGAAAATACTCGTCGTCGATGACGAACAGAACATTCGCGATCTCGCGGCCCTCTACCTCGAAAAGGAGGGCTTCGCCGTCGATTGCGCTCCGACCGGCATGGACGCGCTGGACCGCTTCGACCACGTCCAGCCGTCGCTGGTGATCCTCGATGTGATGATGCCCGGGATGGATGGCTTCCAGGTCTGCCGTGAGATCCGTCGCGGCCACGATGTCCCCATCCTCATGCTCACCGCCCGCAACGAGGACATCGACAAGATCATCGGGCTCGAACTGGGCGCGGACGACTACATGACCAAGCCCTTCAACCCGCGCGAAATGGTCGCCCGCGTGCGTGCCATCCTTCGCCGGTTCGAAGGCGGCCGCAAACCGCAGAACGCCCTCTCCGTCGCCAACCTGACCGTAGATAAGGCGCGCCGCGAAGCCCGCATCGATGAAGAACTCCTGCCCCTGCGCACCAAGGAGTTCGACCTGCTCGTCGCCTTCGCCGAGAACCCTGGTATCGCCCTCACGCGCGACCAGCTGCTCGGCACGGTTTGGGGCTACGAGTACGCGGGTGAGACCCGGACGGTCGATGTGCACGTGCAGCACCTTCGCGCGAAGCTGGCCGGGGCCCGCGTTTCCATCGAGACCCTGCGCGGCGTGGGCTACAAACTGGTTGAACTGGATTCCTGAGCCGGGCGCGGGAGGCCGGAGCGCATGGGCAGCCTTCAGGTCCGCCTGTTCCTCACGTATCTGGTCATCATCGGGGTGACGCTCGGCCTCGCCGCCGTGAGCCTCTTTCTGCTCCTCGGCGGTTACCGGGACGAGATCTCCTACGGCAACCTCGAGGACGTTTCCACCCTCATCAACGACAAGGCCAATTTCGAGCTTCGCGATGCCGCGGACTCCGGAAACGGCACGCCCGATGGCCAATACCTCCTCCTCGTCCTCTCCGCCGCGTTCAACCAGGGCGACCCGGTGGGCACGCGCAACACCGCTGTCGCCGTCGTCGACCGCTCGGGCCGCGTGATTGACTCCGCCTCCCCCGGCGAGGGCGCGCGTCTCGACGGCGCGGTCGTGGAACTCACCGGCGACCACGCGAGCGCCACCGACGGCGGGCAGGGTGTGCGCTGCCGCATCGACCCGCCACAGGGTGCCCCGCTGATCTGCGTGAGCACGCCGCTCAGCGCCGCCGTCCTCGAGAAGTTCCCGGGCACCGATGCGACCGCGATCGTGGTCGCGCGGCCAGCGGCGGGGCTCGGCGAAGTGCTCGGCGATCTGATGCCCCGGCTGCTGTCATCGGGTCTCATCGGCGTCGCCGCGGCCCTCGTGCTCGGCTTCCTCCTGTCGCAGAGCGTCGCCGCGCCGCTTCGCAACATCGCCCGTGCGGCCCGCAGCGTGGCGCGTGGCAACTACCGGCAGCGCGTACCGGCCACCGGCCCCGCCGAAGTCCGCGACCTCGCCGCGAATTTCAACCGCATGACCGAGGAAGTGCAGCGCAGCCAGCAGACCCTCCGCGACTTCCTCGCCAACATCTCCCACGAGCTCAAGACCCCACTCACCTCCATCCGCGGCTTCAGCGAGGCCATGCTCGACGGCACCGTCGACGACCCCGCCGGCGTCGAGCGCTCCGCCCGCATCATCAGCAACGAATCCAACCGCGTGCTGCGGCTGGTCGAGGAGCTACTCGACCTCTCCCGCATCGAAAGCGGGCAGGTGTCGATGCGCCAGGAGGAGGTCGATATCCGCGAGCTGTTCGGCCACGTCCAGGAGATCTTCGCCCTACGGAGCGAGGAGAGCGGCGTCCACCTCGATGTTCAGCTCAGTGGCCGCACCACCATCCGCGGGGACTTCGATCGCCTGGAGCAGGTGCTCAACAACCTGCTCGACAACGCCTTCCGCCACACGCCCGCCGAGGGCATCGTTCGTCTCATCTCCCGCGAAGTGCAGCCCGGGTTGCTCCAGGTCACGGTCAGCGATACCGGCGAAGGCATCGCACTCGATGATGTCCCCCACCTGTTCGAACGCTTCTACCGCGCGACCGGCCGGCCCAACGGCAAGGGCCACGGCCTGGGGCTCGCGATCACACGCGAAATCGTCCGCGCCCACGGCGGCGACATCTGGGCCACGAGTGAACCCGGCCGCGGCACCACCTTCGTTTTCACGCTTCCAGCCGCCGGCCGGCCGCTCGCTCGCGCCGCGCGCTGAGGCCTACTCCAACTCCGCCAGGGCCCGGCTCAACAGCGCCTCCACATCTGGCCATGAGTACCATGGGTCGTTCCCGTTGAAGGCACGCCAGCCGTGGTAGATCACACCGAGCTGCCACAGCCAGAACGCCCGGAAGTACGCCATGCCCGAGAGCGGCGTCCCGCTGACCATGCCGTAGCTGGCAGCGAAGGGCGCCGCATCGGCTGGCCCCCAGGGAGCACCCTTGAGCGCGCTCAACGCGAGCAGCTGGCCCACGTCCGAACGCGGGTCGCTGATTCGTGCCTGCTCCCAATCGACGACGGCGACGACCACCCGGGCCCGGAAGAGGTAGTTGAAGACGTTGATGTCGCCCTGGCAGAGCGTGAGCCGCCCACCGGTGGGCGCCTTCGCCAGCAAGAGGTCACGCGCTCGCGCGAGCAGCGGCTCGCCCGGGGCGAACCGTGCCATGCGCGCCGCCACCAGCGCGACCTCGCCGCGCATCGCCTCCTGCGCAGCCGCCGGCACGCCGAGGAAGTCCAGCCCAAGCGCCCGCCAGTCGAGCCCGTGAATCCGCGCCACCATCTCCGTGAACGCCCCGAAGTCGGCCTCCGGGCCCGCCACGCCCATGTGCGGCGCGTCGATCCATTCGAGCAAGAGGAATGGTGCTCCGAGGGCGGCAGAATCCGGTTCCGCCGCTACGACGGCCGGCACGGGTACGGTGGAACCACCCAGCCGCCGCAGCACTTCGCCTTCGCGCAGCACGTCGTACGGCTCGAAAATGCCGCGTTCGCGCTGCATCCGCAGCGCCAACCGCTCGACCGGGGCGCCGGTGATGTCCACCCGGCAGGTCAGGTTCGAAGCGCCACCGTCGAGCGGCGCGATCGCCGTCACATGCGCGTCTTCGAAGCCGGAGAGCCGCCGCAGCCACGCGGTCATCCCCGCCACCGCGGGAGCCTGAACGCTTTGCACGCGGCGTATTGTACCCGCGTGATCAGCCCGGGACAGGCGGGCGTAAGAGATGGCAGTGGCCGACTACTCAATCGCCGAAGACGTCGAAATCGTCGGCACTATCGCCGCCGGGCAGCAGGCCGCCCTGGCGACCCTCTACGACCGGTATCACCGCCCGTGCTTCGCCTTTGCCGTGCGCATGCTCGCCTCGGAAGAGGATGCCCGCGAGGCCGTGCAAGAGGCATTCGTCCGCGTCTGGCGCAGCGCCGCCGCCTACGAGCGGGAGCGCGCCTCCGTCGCGGGCTGGGTGCTGTCGATTACCCGCAACCTCTGCATCGATGAGCTGCGCCGCCGCCGCCGGCGCGTCCCGGAGCTGCCGTCGCTCGAGGGCGCCATGGATCGGCCGGGCGCCGACCGCACCGACCTTGATGCCGAGCGCATCATCATCGGCGAACAGGTCCGCGCCGCCCTCCGGTCGCTGTCCAGCGAACAGCGCAGCGCGATCGAGCTCGTGTACTTCCAGGGTCTCACGAGCCAGGAGGCCGGCCGCATCCTCAACATCCCGGCGCCCACGGTGCGGAGCCGTCTGCGCCTCGGGCTCCTCAAGCTTGGCGGCATCCTCCAGGAGCAGGGTCTCGCCGCGACGGATTGAACCCGAGCGGCCGCCTCAGTCTCGCGGCAGCCCCAGCCCGCGCGTCGCGATGATGTTCCGCTGGATCTCGCTCGAACCGCTGTAGATCGTCGGCGACACGTTGGAAAGGTGGTCGTCCGCGAGCATGCCGCCCAGCGCCGCCCTTGGGGACCCCGGGACGAGTCCGCCTGTCGCCCCCTGCAGGTTCACGCCCGCGTTGGCGATGCGCTGCGCCAGCTCCGTCGCGAATACCTTGATCACAGAAGCCTCGACGTTGACCAGCCGCCCCGACTCCTG
>JAYRRO010000219.1:0-13234 GCA_041910095.1 Dehalococcoidia bacterium | reverse complement strand
GGCCGACGGCGACGGCGTCGCCGTCATCGTGGCGGGCGGCGGCGCCGGCGTGATCACCGTCACCTGCACGACCTGGGCCGGGGTCACCGAGGAGCCGGCGATGATTGCGGGCCCACGGATGCTGCGATCGCGGGTGAGTGCCACCGGGCTCGCGGGAAGCAGGAGGGCGAGCGCGAGACCGCCAGCCGCCAGGCAGAGGGGGGCCGCCCAGGCAAGGCCCCGGCGCCGGAACGCGGGCACGGCCGCCACCAGACCATCGGCGGGGGCAGGGGCTGGCCCGGGCCACTGGCCCTTCAGGCGCGCGAGAATCGCCGCGGACGTGGCCGGCTCGGGGGCGACGGTGGCGAGCGCGGTCACGACCGCGAGGCCGGGCACGAGACGGTCGCCACGGCGTGCGCAACGCTGGCAGGCGCGGGCGTGGTCGACGGCGAGGACGCGGACGTCGCGCCAGTGGAGCCCTTCGGTGGACTCGCGGGCGAGGATGGCGGAAAGCTCCGGGCAGGCCTGGGCGAGGGCGGCAAAGCGGAGCCGCTCTTCGGCCATGGCGCGCAGGCGATGGAGCAGTGGCGCGCCGTTCTCGCCGCTCATGCCGGCGGCGGCGGCCAGCTCCTTCGCATCGAAGCCGTGGCGGGTGGCCAGCAGGAGCAACGAGCGCTGCGCGAGCGGGATGGCGCCGAGCCCGGCCTGCACGGCCGCCGCCATGCTGCTCGCGACCCGTTCATCGTGCTCCAGGGGCAGGAGCGCCTCATCGACCGCCGGTGACACGGGCGAAGGCTCGCCGGCGCGCTCCGGGAGCCGTTCGAGGGCGACATCGCGGACGAGCGTGAGCAGCCACTCGCGGGGGTCGCGGTGGTCGGGTTCGAGGTTGTTGGTGGCGCGGCGAAGCGCGAAGACGGTGACGGAGGCGGCCTTCGCGGGGTCGGCGGTGAGGTGGGCGGCGAGGTCGTAGAGCTCGGGGAGGTGGCGCGCGGCGAGGGCGTGGAAGGCGGCCTCATCGCCGCCACGCGCGCGTGCGAGCAGGACGTCGTCGGATTCTTCGCGCATATCACCGCCCGGGTGAGGGCGCCGGGCCCCCTGCATGCTAACGCCGCGAGGCGGTGATTGGTTGCGAAAGAGCGACACTGACCGCCGTGCCCGAGGACGGGTCAAGCATCAGCCGTGCATGCCCCATGCTTGAGCCATGGACGGGGCGAGCATGACTCGAGCACGGCCGACGCATGGGACGAGCACGAGCCAATCACGGGATCGGATGGCACCATGCATGCGTCCGGCGGCCATTCAGGTTCGACCGCAATCACGAACCCTGATTGCACCGAGCATGCGCTAAGCACGGGCCATGGTTCGCCCATGCAAGTCGCGTCTTGTCCCCCCTTGACCCTTAACCCCATTCCGTTAACCCCTAACCAGATCCAGAAGCCCATTCCAGGTCCAGCGGCCGCTTTCCCGAGGGCGTGCCGGAGCACGACTCGAGCACGCCCCGGGCACGGCCGAGGCCCCTCCCCGGTAGTGCCCGGGACACGCCAGGAACGCCTTTTACCAGATCCAGACCCAGATCCGGTAACCAGGTCCAGATCCAGCAGCCGCGCACGCTCGCCGGCCCTCCCGCACGAGCGACCCCCGGCGACGCCGCGCCGGGAACGAGAACGCGCGGAGTGACATTGGGGAATCGACAGCCCCGCCGGCAGCGAGCAAAACCGCATGGGATGTCACAGGCAAAGCCGCCCGCGGCTAACCCTGGGGGCGGGCGCCGAAGGCCTGGGCGAAGCGGGCCTGGCGCTCTTCGGGGGTGCCTTCGCGGTTGCCGAAGATGCCGCCCGGCTGCAGCGTGATGCCGCCGTCCACGACGATCGCCTGGCCGGTCACGAAGCTCGATCCATCGCTCGCTAGCCACAGGGCGGCTTCGGCGATGTCGTTCGGGAGGCCCGCTCGCCGCAGCGGCTGGTTGTTCGCGAAGGCGGCCTTCATGGGCTCGACGGTGAGGTCGGCCTGTTCGTTCGAAAGGCCCATCGCCTTGCCGAAGATCGGCGTCGCGATGGCTCCCGGGCAGATGGCGTTGATGCGAATCCCCAGGGGCCCGAGCTCGACCGCGGTCGTCTTCGTGATGTGAATGACGGCGGCCTTGGCGGCGCTATAGACGTGCGGCCCGAAGACCGCGCCCACGCCTGCCACGCTCGCGGTGCTGACGATGCTGCCGGATCCCTGGGGCTTCATCACGCGGACGGCGTGCTTGATGCCGCAAACGACGCCGCGAAAGAGCACGGCCATGGTCTGGTCGAACGCGGCCATGTCGAGCTCGTCGATGGGGCCGGAGACGCCGGGGAAGCCGGCATTGTTGTACATGCAGTCCAGGCGGCCGAAGCGGCGGACGGCGAGGTCGATGGCGTTGGCGATGTCGTCCTCGCGGGAGACGTCGGCGTGGACGTAGGTGGTGTTGGTGCCGAGCTCTTCGGCGAGCTTCTCGCCGCGTGCGTCCTGGACATCGGCAATGACGACGCGGGCGCCCTCGCTGGCGAAGAGGCGCACGGTGCCCTCGCCGATGCCGCTCGCGCCGCCCGTGATGACCGCGACTTTGTCCTGCAACCTCGCCATGGCGGCGCCTCCTGCCGGGGATAGGCGCGGAGTGTACCGGTTTCGCCGCTTACCGCGATTCGGGGATGGCGGGGTTCGCGAAGCCCGCGAGGGGGAACGCCGCGAGGATGCCGTTGTGGTCGCTCGCGTAGATCACGGTGCCGTCGGGGCGGCTGACGGTCTGGTCGGCAAAGAGGCGGACGGTGAGCGGCGTCCAACGGGCGGCCATGAGGTAGTCGGTTCGGAGCTTGAGCGGGGGTTGTTCGCCGATGGGGGTTTCGCGGCAGCAGGTGCCGAGCTGGAGCTTGTAGCCGGCCTCGTGCAGGCCGAGTCCGGGGTAGAGGTCGTAGGTGGACTCGGCCTGCGGGTCGCTGCTGCCGGCCATGACGAGGGTGGGGCCCTTGCCGCGGGTTGCGCCGATCCAGGTCGCGAAGTCGGAAGCCTGGGCGCGGCGCGTGCGGTCGCCGCCGCCGGTGAGGTGAGTGACGTAGACATCGACTTCGCCGACGGGCTGGGGCACGCCGATGACGACGTGGAGGGCGACGCGCTGCTCGCCGGGCTCGCCGGTGCGCGGGTTGAGGGCGCGGGTTTCGCCGCGGAGGATCTTGTAGCGCGAGAGGACGAGCTCGCCCTCTTCGAAGCCGAGCTGCTTCACGAGGCCGTCGCTCTGCTCGCGCGATTGGCCGGGGTACCAGGGATTGGCGCGGGCGTAGAAGAACTCCATCTTGAGTTCCTTGGCCAGGCGGGAGATGGCGCTGCCGTGCTCGCGCGTCCAGCTCGCTTCGTTGAAGGCGATGAGGTCCGGGTTGAGTTCCTTGAGCTGGGCGATGATCGCTTCCAGGCGGTCGTCGTAGGTCTCGCCGGTGAGGACGTTGTTGGCGTCGGAGCTGATGGGCGCCTGGAGATTGATGAATGCGACCTTGAACTCGGCGGGGGGCGGGGGCTCCGCCGTGGGCGTGCCGAGGTCGGGGGCGGTGGTGGGCGCGAGGGTGGGGGTGCGGCCGGGGGAGACCTCGCCATCGCCGCCACCCCCGCAGGCGGCGGCGAGCATGCCCATGAGCACCACGAGCGCGAGCAGCGCGCGCCGGGGCGCGTATCCTTGACACCGCTCGCGGCGGGGCGCTTCACTGGGGTGCACAGGCGACGACGGAGACGAGTAGCTTCGATGCTGCCGCACAGCGAGCCCCGGGTGGTGCGAGGGGGCGCGGCGGGCCGGGGCGAAGATCCCTCCTGAGCTTTCCGCCGAACGCGCGGCGCGGGCCGTGCCAGTAGGCCGGGACGGAAGCCCACCGTTAGCAGGGGCAGGGGCGTGATGGCGCTCCGCTGAGTGCCCGCCGTGCGCGGCGGGAAGCAGGGTGGTACCGCGGGCGTGCACGCTCGTCCCTGGCCGTTCCGGGGCGAGCGTTTTTTCTTGTCCGCGGAACGGGCGGCGTGCGCGCATCATCTCTCCATACGGTACGGCACGGGCAGCGTGCCGGTCTTCCGTATCGGGGCCATCGAGGCGACGGAGGGCGCGAATGTTCCGGGCAGTGGATCCGAAGGTGAGTTTCCCGCAGCTGGAAGAGGGGGTGCTCGCCTTCTGGCAGCAGCACGACGTGTTCAAGCGGAGCATCGAAGAGCGGCCAGCCGACCGCCAGTTCATCTTCTACGAAGGGCCTCCGACGGCGAACGCGCGGCCAGGCATCCACCATGTGCTCGCGCGCGTGTTCAAAGACCTCATCCCCCGGTACAAGACGATGCGGGGCTATCGCGTGCCGCGAAAAGCCGGCTGGGACACGCACGGGCTGCCCGTCGAGCTCGAAATCGAGAAGGAGCTCAACCTCCAATCGAAGCCGGAGATCGAGGCCTTCGGCATCGCCGAGTTCAACCAGCGTTGCAAGGCGAGCGTCAGCCGGTACATCGACGAATGGACGCGGCTGAGCGAACGGATCGCCTACTGGGCGGACCTCGAACATCCCTACGTGACCTGGCACAACGAGTACATCGAAAGCTGCTGGTGGATCTTCAAGCGGCTCTGGGATTCGGGGCTGGTGTACCAGGACTACCGCGTGACGCCGCACTGCCCGCGCTGCGGCACCAGCCTGAGCGACCACGAGGTGGCACAGGGGTACGAGGACGACGTGCCCGACCCGAGCGTGTTCGTGAAATTCCGGGTGGCGTCCTCGGAGTTCCCGCGGGAGCTGCCGGGCGGCGGGCCGATCTTCCTTGTGGCGTGGACGACCACCCCCTGGACGTTGCCTGGAAACACCGCGCTGGCCGTGAAGGAAGACGCCGAGTACGGCGTATACGAGGTCGAGGGTGAGCGGCTGGTGCTCGCGGCAGCGCTGGCGGAGCGCGTCATCGGCGAGGGTGCGGCGCCGGTGGGGAGCCTGCGCGGCGACGAGCTGGTGGGCATGCGGTACGAGCCCCTCTACCTCCCCGAGCAGATTGGCGTGGAGGTGATGCGCTTCGACACCGGCGGCCGGCTGCGGCGCATCGCCGCGGAGGAGGCGGATGGCCTGCGGCGCGTGGTGACGGCGGAGTACGTCTCGCTCGATGATGGGTCCGGGATCGTGCACACGGCGCCGGCGTTCGGCGCCGAGGACTTCGAGGAGGGCAAGCAGTTCGGCCTGCTGTTCGCCCAGCCGATCGACCTGCGCGGGCTGATGGCCGAAGGGCTGCCGGGCGCGGGCAAGTTCGCCAAGCAGGCCGACCGCGACGTCATCAAAGACCTGACGGAGCGGGGCCTGATGGTGAAGAGCGGCACCATCAAGCACACGTACCCCTTCTGCTGGCGCTGCAAGACACCGCTGCTGTACTACGCAAAGCCGAGCTGGTACATCCGCACGACGCGCCAGCGCGAGGGGCTCACCGCCGGGAACGAGCGCATCAACTGGTACCCGGGGCACATCAAGCACGGGCGCTTCGGCAACTGGCTGGAGAACAACATCGACTGGGCGGTGAGCCGCGAACGGTACTGGGGCACGCCCCTGCCATTCTGGCGCTGCGAAGCCTGCGGCGCCGATGCCTGCGCCGGTTCGAAGGCCGAGGTGGTCGAGCGCGCCATCGACCGGGCGAAGGCGGAGGCGCTCGACGACCTCCACCGGCCGTACATCGACGACATCCTCCTGCGCTGCGAATGCGGCCGGGCGATGAAGCGCGTGCCGGAGGTGGCGGACGCGTGGTTCGACAGCGGCGCGATGCCGTACGCGCAGTGGGGCTACCCCTACGAGAACGCCGAAGCCTTCGACCGCGCCTTCCCGGCGGACTTCATCTGCGAGGCGATCGACCAGACGCGGGGGTGGTTCTATACGCTGCACGCGGAGGCGACGCTGCTGCACGCGGCCGAGGCCGTGCCCGAGGGCATCGCCTACCGGAATGTGATCTGCCTGGGGCACATCCAGGATGAGAAGGGCCAGAAGATGTCCAAGAGCCGCGGCAACGTGGTCGTGCCGTGGGACATCCTCGACCGCTTCGGCGCGGACGCGACGCGCTGGTACATGTTCTCGGCCGGGTTCGCGCGCACGAGCGGACGCTTCGGCGCGGGCCTGGTGGAGGAGGGGCTGCGGCGCTTCCTGCTGACGCTCTGGAACACCTACAGCTTCTTCGTGAGCTACGCGAACATCGACGCAGTCGACCCCCGGCAGAGGCCCGAAGGCCCGCTCCCCGAGATCGACCGCTGGCTCCTGAGCGAACTGAACGTCCTCGTGCGGCGGGTGACGGACGAGCTGGAGAAGTACGACCCGACGGATGCGGCGCGGGCGATCGACGGCTTCGTGGATGACCTCTCGAACTGGTACGTGCGGCGCAGCCGGCGGCGCTTCTGGCGGGGCGCGAGTGAAACCGATAGCGATAAGCAGGCGGCCTACTGGACGCTCTACACGGCGCTGGTGACGCTGACGAAGCTGATCGCCCCGTTCACGCCGTTCGTGGCCGAGGAGCTGTGGCAGAACCTGGTGCGGTCGGTCGATGCGGAGGCGCCGGTGAGCGTGCACCTTGCGGCGTGGCCAGAGGCGGATCCGTCCGCCATCGACGAACGGCTGAACGCGGAGACGCAGCTGGTGAAGCGGGTGTGCTCGCTCGGGCGGGCGGCCCGGGCGAAGGCGCAGATCAAGGTGCGCCAGCCAGTGGCGGAGGTGCTGGCGAAGGCGCGTTCGGCCGAGGATGCGGCGGCGCTGCGCAAGAACGAGCAGCTCGTGCTCGAAGAGCTGAACGCGAAGGCGCTCACCCTCCTCGAGGACGAGACGGCGGTGCTGCGGTACGACGTGAAGCCGAACCTGCCGGTGCTGGGCCGGAAGTATGGCCCGGGCGTGGCCGCCATCCGGGCACGCCTGGCGCAGCTCAACCCCGCCATGATCGCGGCGGAGGTGAAGCGGGGGGCGAGCATCGAAGCCGGCGGGTTCGCGCTCGAAGCGGAGGACATCCTCCTCCAGGCGCAGGATACGGCGGGGTACGCCGCCGCCGCGGACGCGGGCGTCACGGTCGCGATCACGACGGCCCTCACCCCGGAGCTGGAGGATGAAGGCCTGGCGCGCGAAATCGTGCGGCGGGTGCAGGACATGCGGCGCGAAGCGGGCTTCGAACTCGCGGATCGCATCACCCTCTGGTACCGGGGCACCGAGGATGTGGAGCGCGTCATGGGGTCGCACGGGGCGTACATCCAGGGCGAGACGCTCGCCACGGAGGCCATCAGCGGGCACGCGCCCGGCGACGCGCACGTCGCGCCGCACGACCTGGAGGGCGCGAGCGTGACCCTGGGGGTGCGCCGGAACGGCTGACGCCTAGCGGCGCGCGGTGCCGGCGCTGGCGAGGGCGAGCGAAGCCGCGTGGCGAAGGTCATCGGTGAAGGCGGCGCGCTCGGCCGCGCGGCGGGCGTCGTCGTCCATGCGGAGGATGGCCGAGGGGTGAAGCGTAGCCACGACGGGGCGGCCGGCGGGGTCGAGCACGACCTCGCCGCGGTGTTCCGTCAACCGGAAGGTGCGGCCGAGGATGCGCTGGGCAGCCGTCGCGCCCATGGCGACGATGACGGCGGGCTCGATCCCGGCCAGCTCGGCGTCGAGCCAGGGGCGGCAGGCACGCACCTCACGGGTGCTCGGCCGGGTGTGGATGCGGCGCTTGCCGCGGGGCTCCCACTTGAAGTGCTTCACGGCATTCGTCACGTAGATGAGGTCGCGGTCGATGCCGGCGTCCTCGAGGCAGCGGTCGAGGAGGTGGCCGGCGGGGCCGACGAAGGGGCGCCCGAGGCGGTCCTCGGCGTCGCCGGGCTGTTCGCCAACGACCAGCATGCGGGCGTGGGGATTGCCTTCGCCGAAGACGGTCTGGGTGGCGCGGGCCCAGAGCGGGCAACCCTCGCAGTGGCGGCTGGCTTCGCGCAGGGCGGTGAGGTCGCTGCGGGGGGGCAGGAACGCGGCGGCCGAAAGTTCGAGTGATGCGCGGCGAGGCATGGATCCAGCATGGCCACGCCGGGTGTCGAAGGCGGGCCAAGGCGCCGGTGGAGCCGTTGCGAGGGTGTGAGAGGGACGGCGGGCTTTACCCGATGCGCTCGACGAAGACGTCCATGATGCCGCCGCAGATCTTGTCCTCGCCATCGGTGGGCTCGGTCAGGTTCACGGTGACGATGCGGGCCTTGCCATCCTCGAGGGTGACCATGGCCTCCTGCCAGACCTCGGCTTCGCCGCAGCCGCCGCCGATGGTGCCGAAGAAGGTGCCGTCGTTGCGGACGACCATCTTGGCGCCGGTCTTGCGAGGGGTGGAGCCGCGGGTGCGGGCGACGGTGGCGAGGACGACGGGTTCGCCCCGTTCGATGGCGCCCGCGATTTCGCGATAGATCTCTTGCTGCATGAAGCGATCGTGGCGCGTCGCGGGCGGCGCCGCAAGAGGCGACGTCAGGATGCCGGCCGGGACTGCCAGCGGGGGTAGCTGCCGAACACCTTCACGTCGGAGCAGAGGGGGGCGATGGCGGCGAGCACGTCGCGGCCCGAGGCGTCGTCCTCGTGGGCATCGAAATCGACGAGGAAGACGTATTCGCCGAAGGCCGCGCGGGTGGGGCGGCTCTCGATTTTGGTGCAGTTGATGTGGCGCTTGGCGAATTCGTCGAGCACGCCGGCGAGCGACCCGGCGCGGTCGTCGGCGAACCAGAAGGCGATGGAGGTGCGGTCCAGGCCGGTGGGGGGCTGCTTGCCGCGGGAGAGCAGGACGAAGCGGGTGACGTTGTGGGCGGCATCGCCGATGTCGTGGGCGATGACCTCAGCGCCGTAGAGCTCGGCCGCGCGGGAGGTGGCGATGGCGGCGGCATCGCCGCCGCGCGCCATGGCTAGCTCCACGGCGCCCGCCGTGGAGAGCGCGGGCTCGATGGTGACGCGCGGGTAGTGCTCGGCGAGGAATTTGCGGCACTGGCCGAAGGCGGCGCTGTGGGAATAGATGACGGCGATCGCGGATGGCTCCGTGCCAGGCTTCACCGCCAGGTCGTGGACGATGGGGAGGACGAGTTCGCGCTGGATGCGGAGGTCGGTTTCGTGGATGAGGATGTCGAGCGTCTCGGCGACGGAGCCGTTGAGGGCGTTCTCGATGGCGACGACCCCGGCATCCGCGGCGCCGGAGTCGACGGCGCGGGCAACCTCGGCGTGGGAGGGGCAGGGGAGGTGTTCGGCGGCGGGCGCGAAGAGGTGCGCGGCCTGCTCGCCGTTCGTGCCCGCGGGGCCGAGGTAGGCGACCTTCACGGCGGCGGCCCTAGGTATCGAGGCCGTGGGTGGAGCCGATGAGCGCCGCCCGGAGCAGCGGCGAGCTCTCGCGCCGGGTGACGACGACGAGGGCGTCGCCGGGGTTGAGGCGGGTGTCGCCGCTGGGAATGCGCGGAACGCCGCCGGGATCGACCACGAGGGAGATGAGCGACTCGGGCGGGAGGAGCACTTCGCGGATGGAGCGGCCGCTGACGGGCGAGGTCTCGGGCAGCTTGATCTCGACGAGCTCGAGGCCGCTGTGCATCTGGAGAAGGGGGATCATCTCGCCGGTCGGCAGTTCCTGCTCGATCTGGGCGAGGACGGCCTGGGTGGCGGAGATGGTGGTTTCGATGCCGCGGCGCTTGAAGAGGAGCTCGTTCTTGGGGTTGTTGATGCGCGCGATGGTGCGGGGGACGCCGCGCTGGCGGGCGATTTCGCACACCACCAGGTTGTCCTCGTCGTCGCCGGTGACGGCCGCGACGAGGTCGGCGCGGGCGACGCCGGCGGCATCGAGGGTGGTGGCTTCGCAGCCATCGCCGTGCATGGCGTTTTCACCCAGCTCTTCGATGATGGCGGCGACGCGGTTCGCGTCCTGTTCGAGGATGAGGACTTCGTGGTTGGACTGGAGGAGTTCCTGCGCGAGGTAGAAGCCGACCTTGCCGCCGCCGGCGATGAGGACGTACATGGGTTAGCTCCCCTTCGGAGTAGGGCCCTTGAGCAGCATGTCGACCATGATGCCGGCGCCGAGGCTGGTGGGGCTGAAGGTTTCGAGACCAAGTTCGCGGAAGATGCCTTCGCGCACCGGGTCGTAGATGCGGCAGAGGACGCGCTTGACGCCGTAGACCTCGTGCGCGAGCTGGCTGGCGAAGTAGTTCCGGTTGTCGCCCTGGGTGACGGCGAAGAAGGCATCGCAGGACTGGATGCCGGCCTTTTCGAGGGCGGGGCCGTCCATGCCGTTGCCGACGGTGACCTGGCCGCGGAAGCCTTCGGGGAGGCGGCGGAAGGCGCTGGCGTTGGTATCCAGGACGGTGATGTTGTGGCCCTGCTCATCGAGGAGCATGGCGATCCGGGCGCCGAGGCGGCCGCAGCCCATGATGATGACGTTCATCGGGGGAGCTCTCCCTTTGCGAGGCGATCAGCCGTGGCCATGGCCATGCCCTTCGCCGTGGGTGTGATTGATCGCGGAGACCGCCTGGCGGACGACCCAGACCTGGCAGGACGCGTTCTTGAGCACGAAATCCACCGTCCGGCCGACCTGGAAGGCGCCGATGAGCCGTTTGTAGCCGATGCCCATAACGAGGACATCGACCTTCTGGTCGCGGGCTTCATCGACGATGGCCTGGCCGGCTTCGCGGGCCTGGACGAGCTGCCCGGAGATATGGAGGCCGGCGTGGGCGGCGGCTTCCTCGGCCTTGCGCAGGAGCTGCTCGCCGCGGCGCGCTTCGACTTCCATCTCGGCATTGAGGGGAAGCGAGCGCAGCACTTCGATGACGTGAACGGCGAGGACCTTGCTCTTGCGCTGCTTCGCGAGCTGGCAGGCGACGGTGACCGCCTCGATCGAGGCGGGGTTGTGGGTGACGGGCACGAGGATGGTGTGCGGAGAAGCCATCGTCAGCCGCGCCGCGGGGTGCGTGTGGAGTCAGGGGTGGCCGGGATACGGGGTGAGTTCACGATTCGTCGTCGTCCTGTGCGAACCAGATGCGCACGGCTCCGTTGAGGATAAGCACGATGCCAATCGCCGTGCCGATGTTGAGGTCGCTCCGCTGGCTGAGCATGAAAAGGACGAGGGCGATGCCCAGGACAATCGAGGTGACGGAGAACACATAGTTGAGGGTGCGCACGCTGCTCACCATTCGGGCACGGCTCCTGTCCCAGAGGGGGATGGTACGCCCGGCAACGGGAACGTCAAACCGGCGGGATGCGGTGATCACTTGCGGTGGAGTTGCTCGGGCGCCGGGCCGCTGGCGATCTCAGGCCCGTTCGGCGCGGATTCCGCCGGGCTGACATCCGGCTCGAGGGTGAGGAAGAGCCGTGAGTAGGCGGGCGGGATGGTGCGAACCTCGATGTAGGCGGGGAGTTCGCGCGGGCGGAAGGCGCGAAGCAGACGGGGCCCGTCAGGCGTTTCGGCCCAGAGCTTGTAGATCGTGCCCTGGCCGCCGGCCGTGAGGCCTTCGAAGCTGGCCAGGCCACCCAGGCCCGACGCCTCCAGGTAGACCGTGCCGCGGACGCGCTCGCCCTCCATGGTGACGACTCCGGCGCGGGTGGTGAGCAGGGTGCGGGCTTCGTTGGCATCGAGCTGGGCTTCGCGCCAGCCGTAGCCGAAGACGCCTGCCGCGCCGCCGAGCACGATGGTGAGGAAGCCAAGAAGCAGGGCAACCCCACCCCAGGCGCGGCCGCGGCGCTCGAGGGGGTTTCCTTCGTCGTCGTAGAGGTCGAGCTCCTCGTCGGTGAGGTCGGCGAAGTCGTCGTCTTCGTCGGCGGCATCCCCCGGTGACGGCGGCTTCGGCGCGCGGCGGAAGCGGAAGCGGCGGCGGGGTGCTTCGCGCTGCGGTTCGGGTTCGACATCGGGTGCGGCCGGGGCCTCGGTTTCCGGCTCGGGCTCCGGGGCGAGCGCGGCCGCTTCCTCCGGTGCGGGCTCGGATTCGGGCTCCGGTGCGAGCGCGGCTGGTTCTGGCTCGGGCTCGGGTGCGGCCTCCGTGGCGAGCGCGGCCGCTTCTTCGAGTTCGGGCTCGGCTTTGGCTTCCAGGCCGGGCGAGGTTCGGCGCCAGAAGAGGAAGCGGCGGCGCCGCGGCTCCTCGGGTTCGAACTCCGGCTCGACCTCCGGCGCGAGCGCGGCCGGTTCCGGTGCGAACTCCAGCTCGGCCTCACCGGGCGCTTCCGGCGCTGATGCGGGCTCGACCTCCGGGGCGAGCGCGGGGGGTTCTTCCGGTTCGGGTTCGGGCTCGACCTCCGGCGCGAGCGCGGGGGGTTCCTCCGGTTCGGGCTCGGCTTCGGCTTCCAGGCCGGGCGAGGTTCGGCGCCAGAAGAGGAAGCGGCGGCGCCGCGGCTCCTCGGGTTCGAACTCCGGCTCGACCTCCGGCGCGAGCGCGGCCGGTTCCGGTGCAGCCTCGGGGGCGAGCGCGACGGGTTCATCCGGCTCGGATTCGGGCTCGACCTCCGGGGCGAGCGCGGCCGGTTCCTCCGGCTCGGGTTCGGGTTCCGGGGCGAGCGCGGCCGGTTCCTCCGGGGCGCATTCCCCGGGCTGGGCCTCGGGCGCGAACGTGGCGCCGGACGCGGCTTCGGCCAGGGGACCGGCGGTGGCTTCTTCCGCGAGGGCCGGAGGAGGCGGCGGCGACGCGGGGGCCACGTCGTAGATCTCCCCGGGCTCGTCATCAAGCGGCGCGTCCTGGCGAGGTTGGCGGGCCTCGGCCTCCTGCCGCCCGCGGCGGCCGAACAGGCGGCGCCGCGAGGGCGGGTGCGCGGGCGTGACCGGCGGGGTGTCCGGGTTCGCCGCGGATTCAAGGCCGGCCGGGGTATCGACGGTCTCCGGCGGGACACCCCCGGATGGAGGCGATTCGACCGGCACGAGCGGGAGCTGCCCCGCCGCGGGCGCTTCGGGCGTGCCCGCAAGCGGCGCGAGCAGCTCGGGCGCCACCTCGCGGCTGGGTAGCGGAGCGCGTTCGACCGGGATGCGATCCGGGAGGTGGACGACGGTGTCATCCTCGCGGCGCTGGTGGCCGCGCCGGAACAGCCGCGGCTGGCGGGCCCGGGCTTCCGAAGGGGCGAAGCTGCCGGCCGGCAGCCGTGCGGCGACCCCTGCGGTGATGCGCTCCAGGGCATCCACGGGGATCGGTATCGGCGGAGCGCTGAGGACGAGGGCCTCGACGGCCTGGGCGTAGAGCCCGGCCTCCGCGCGCCAGGCGCCGTTCGCCACCGTCGCCCCCAGGAGGGCGTCCGCCTCGACGGGTTCGAGGAGGCCGAGCGCGAGG
>JAYRRO010000218.1:0-9417 GCA_041910095.1 Dehalococcoidia bacterium | reverse complement strand
GGCGGGTTCGTACCTGACGCGGTTCTTCACCGAGGACCCGAACAACCACAGCAAGGTCAAGGACGCCACCATGACCAAGCTCGCCCAGGACCAGGCCATCGAGGCGAACGAAGAGAAGCGCAAGGCCATCTTCAAGGAAGCGCAGATCAAGAACGCCGAGAGCATGTTCTACGTCCCGAGCGTGGCCGGCGCCGGTTCGGGCTGGACGGGCAGCCAGCCGAACATCAAGGGCACCGAGTACCGCGTGAAGGGGTACGGCCAGGGCACGGAGGAGTACGTCTACCGCTGGAAGGCGTAGGCTTCCGCAACCACCAATAACCGGGGGCCGGGCGCCTTTTCACGGAGGCGCCCGGCCCTTAGTATCGGCACCGACCAAAACTCACCAACGAAAACGGACATCGCCAATGCAGTTCTACGTGGCGCGACGCCTGCTCCTCATGATTCCCACCTTGCTGGGAGTGACGTTCATCGTGTTCGTCATGGTCAGGGCTGTCCCTGGCGACGTCATCGACCTCCTCACGGGCGACTTCGGCGCCGCAAGCGAGGAAACTAAGGCTGCGCTCCGCAAGGAGTACCAGCTGGATGACAACATCGTCGTCCAGTATGTGAAGTGGATTGGGCGTGTCGTCCGCTTCGACTTCGGGAACTCGATCCTCAGTGACCGCACGGTGCTGAGCGAACTCAAGAACCGTCTCCCGGTGACGCTTGAGCTCGGGATCCTGGCGATCTTCGTGTCGCTCTGCATCGCCCTTCCGGTGGGCATTATGTCAGCGGTCAGACAGGACACGGCGTGGGACTACGCGGGCCGCAGTTTCGCGATCGGGTTGCTCGCCATCCCGGGCTTCTGGGTGGGCATCATCCTGATCACGATGGCTGGCCGCTACTTCACCTGGGGCGTGCCGCCGAAGGACTACATCGCGTTCACCGACAACCCCATCGGCAACCTTCGGATGATGATCGTGCCGTCGATGATCCTCGGCGCGGGCCTTTCGGGAAGCGTGATGCGCTTCACCCGTTCGGCGATGCTGGAGACGCTGCGACAGGACTACATCCGCACGGCGTGGGCGAAGGGCCTCCGCGAGCGGCGCGTCATCGTCTCGCACGCGCTGCGGAACGCGCTCATTCCCGTGGTCACGGTGGTGGGTCTGCAGCTTCCCATCCTGGTGGGCGGCACGGTCCTGATTGAGACGGTGTATTCGATCCCGGGCATGGGGCGGTACTACGTCAGCTCGGTGAGTTCCCTGGATTACCCGGTCGTGCAGGCCGTGAACGTAATCGTGGCGGTGGTGGTCGTCTTCGTGAACCTCGGCGTCGACCTCACGTACTCCATCCTTGACCCCAGGATCAGGTACTCGTAATGGCCAGCGTAAGCGACGCAACCGCATATCAGCTCGAACAGTACGCACTCCGCCGCCGCCCGGGCTTCTCCGAGCGCGCGCGGCGCTCCCTGCTGCGGTTCATCCGCTATAAGCCGCTGGGCGCCTTCGGGGCCGTGTTCGTCATCATCCTGCTGCTCATGGCGGCCGTGCCGGGGCTCTTCCCGAATACAGGCAACCCGGATGCGAACTCGATCGTCAACCGCTTCCAGGGCCCCTCGGCGGAGCACTGGTTCGGGACCGACCAGTTCGGCCGCGACCTCTACACGCGCATCATCTACGGGGCGCGCACGTCCATCCTCATCGGCACGCTCGTCGTGCTCGTGAGCGCGACGGTCGCGACGTTCCTGGGCGTGACCTCGGGGTACTTCGGGGGGATCTTCGACCTTCTGGTCCAGCGCGTCGTCGATATCGGCATCGCGCTCCCGGGCCTCATCTTCATTATCCTTGTGGTGACGAGCCTCACCCAGTTCCCGCCGGCCTTCCTCGGGCTGGAACCATCGGGCCGGGTGGTGGTGAGAATCGCGGTCGCGGTCGGCATCCTGACGGCACTGGGGCAATCGCGCGTCATCCGCGGCGCGGCGATTGCTACAAAACAGAACCAGTACGTTGAGGCGGCGCGCGTCATCGGCGCGAGCGACGTGCGCATCATCACGCGGCACGTGGTGCCGAACGTGATCCCGATCATCATCATCGGGGCGTCGATCCAGATCGGCGGCGCAATCCTGACAGAGTCGTCGCTGGCGTTCCTCGGGTACGGCGTGCAGCCGCCGACGGCGAGCTGGGGCCGGATGCTGAACGAGGCGCGCGAGGCGCTCTCCCGCCACCCGCACCTCGCGATCTTCCCGGGCCTCGCCATCTTCCTCACCGTGTACAGCTTCAACATGCTCGGTGACGCCCTGCGCGACGTGCTCGACCCGCGGCTCCGCGGCACCCGCTAAGGCGGGACAGGTTCCACCTCACTCGCGGGAATGCGCTCCGGCCGAGCGCATTCCCGCGATGTGCGTTAGCATCATTCGTACCATTGTCATTCACGGGTCCGAATCCGCCGGACCGAGGAGAGAACTGAATGCTTCGTATCCGCCTTCGCCGCATTGGCAAGACGAAGAAGCCGTACTACCGCGTCGTCCTGGCGAATCAGCCCGACAAGCGCGACGGCGACTTCCTCGAGACGCTCGGCTCCTATGACCCGCACGCGAACCCGCCGGCCGTGAACATCGACGCCGACCGCACGCGCGAATGGATCGCGAAGGGGGCCCAGCCTTCGGAAGCCGCCGCCAAGATCCTCAAGCGCGCCGGCATCACCGCCACGGCCGCCGAGTAGCACGCCCATGGCCGACACCATGATGGGCGTGCTGGTCGATTACCTCGCTCGTTCCCTCGTCGATGACCCGGACAGCGTGACCGTCTCCGAGCAATCGGACGGGGACCGCATCACCGTTCGTCTTGATGTGGCCGAGGACGACTGGGGCAAGGTTATCGGGCGGGGCGGCCGCATCGCGTCGGCCATGCGCTCGCTGGTGAAGGTGGCCGCCGTCAAGGAAGGCGTGCGCGCCAACCTGGAGATCGGCGACTGACCCCGGACGAACCCGCAGGCACACCGCCGCCATCGCGGCCTCGCAAGCCCCGTCGCACTGGCGGGGCTTCGGCACGCCCGGGGCCAACGGCGGGCCGGTCCGCCCCAGCCGCAGCCGGAGAGACGAATCCGCCGGCGCCCGTCCCAGCGCAGTCTCCGCGGGGCCCGCGCGGTCCTCGCCCGGTGCTCCCCGAGCCATCGGAGGGACACACCGCGGTTGGGCTGGTACTGCGCTCGCACGGGCTTAAGGGCGAAGTGCGGGTGCAGGCCTTTTCGCCCGACGCGCCGAACCTGCAGCGCGGCCGCTGGGTCACCATCCGGGGGGAGCGCCACCGGATCGCCGGCGCCCGCGAGGACCGCGGTGCGTGGCTGCTCCTGCTCTCCGGGATCGGCGACCGCACGGGTGCCGACAGCCTGCGCGGCGCGCTCCTGGAGGTCCCGGATAAGGATGTCCGCCGCAGCGACAGCGATTCCTACTTCGTGCACGAGCTGATCGGGCTACGGGTGGAGACGAGCGCGGGCGAGGAGCTGGGAAAGCTGACCGAGGTGCTCCAGCCGGGCGCGAACGACGTCTACGTGGTTCGGGGCCCGCGCGGCGAAGTGCTGATCCCGGCGATCGAGGGCGTTATTGACGCTATCGATGTAAAAGGCGGGGTGATGGTTATCACGCCGTTACCCGGACTGTTAGACGAATCGAAATAGGGGATTGAAACGCTCTATAGACGGTACTATGCTGCCCCTCGGGCTACCGGGGAACGGCCGGGTGGGGCCGGACCCGAGAACTAGACCGTCGAGGGAGAAAAGCCGCAATGTCCAAGGCTGAAGCGCTTCAAATGGTGGAGGCGTGTGTCCATCACTGGGTCCTGGAGCCTCCGCGAGGCGAACTGACGCCGGGCAGGTGCAAGAAGTGCGGCAAGGAGCGGGAATTCACGGGAGAAACCTCCTACCGCATCGGGCGGGGCTCATCTCACCGGGCCTGACCTTCCGATTTGACGCCAAAACGGGCCGCTCCCTACCATGGGCAGCGGCCCGATTTGTTTTGTGGGGACGTAGCTCAACTGGGAGAGCGCAGCGTTCGCATCGCTGAGGTCAGGGGTTCGAGTCCCCTCGTCTCCACCAGCCCACACCCGCATACGGCTCCCCATTCGCGGGGAGCCGTTTTCGTTTGCGTGGCGCGGACTGTTCAAACGGCACCGCGCTCTGGTAGATTCCGCCCACTCGATGGCGGAGATAGACGTGCCCGATAGCTCCATCCCCGCGGAGTTCCTGTTCACCCTGACAGCGAAGACGGCAGCCGGGATTTCCATCCCGGGTGGCCCGCAGGGCGCCCGCATAGTTGTCCCGGTGACGGGCGGCAGCTTCGAGGGCCCACGCCTCGCCGGCATCGTCGAGCCGGCGCCGGGAGGAGACTGGATCACCGGCCGCGCGGACGGGAGCTTCAAACTCGACGTCCGCATCGTGCTCACCACGCACGACGGAGCGCACATCGTGATGACCTACACGGGGATCGGCGTACGCACCCCCGGCGGACTCCAGTTGCGAACCGCGCCGCTGTTCGAGACCGGGGACGAACGGTATGCCTGGCTGAACGCGGTCCAGGCCGTCGGCATCGGCTCCAGCGCACCCGGGTCCGTCACCTACCAGGTCTACGCGCTCACGGTCTGACCGCGGCGCACCGCGAACGGAGGGAACTCGTGCAGGCTCTCGACAACGTCACGGTCCTCGACCTCACACACCACATCGCCGGGCCATATACGACAAAGCTCCTGGCCGACTTCGGGGCGAACGTCATCAAGGTGGAGCGCCCCGAAGGCGACATCGCGCGACGGCTCGGACCCTTCAAGGACGATGTACCGCACATCGAACGGAGCGGCCTGTTCTTCTTCTTGAACCTCAACAAACGCTCCGTGGTCATCGACCTGCGGACGGACGAGGGACGGGAGACGGTGCTCGCGCTCGCCGCGAACGCGGACCTTGTCATCGAAAGCTTCCGGCCCGGCACGATGGAGCGTCTCGGGCTCGGGTGGGACACGATTCACGCGGCGAATCCCCGGGCTTCGATGGTCTCCATCTCCAACTACGGCGCCACGGGGCCGTATCGCGACTACCGCACGACCGAGCTGGTGCTGTACGGGTTCGCGGGCGAGATGTACTCGATGGGGCTCACGGACCGGGAGCCGACCAAGATGGCGGGCACGGCCGCTCTGTTCGAATCGGGCGCCTCGGCCGCCGCCGCGACGATGGGAGCGCTCTGGGGTTCGAAACAGAACGGCGAGGGCCAGTGGGTCGATATCGCGCTCACGGAGACCCACTTCGGTGGGGTCGACCGGCGCCACGCGACATCGATCGCGTACCAGTTCAGCGGCCGCAAGGCGATTCGCACGGCCGATGCCGCGAACGCCATGCCCGGCGGCATCTACCCCTGCGCGGACGGCTACGTGGACTTCACCGCGGCCGCGCTCTATGCGGAGCGCATCGACGACATGCTCCGTTCGCCGGATTGGAACCAGGATCCGAAGTACCGCGACCCGATCAAACGCTTCGACCCGGCCATCATCGAGGAATGGAACTCGTACTTCCTGCTCTGGTGCCTGGAACGAACGAAACGGGAGATCTGGGCGGAGGCGCGTCGCGCCAAGGTGATGTGCGGGCCGCTCTTCAGCATGAAGGACCTCTTCGAGGACGACCATTTCCGCGGCCGCGGCTTCTGGGCGAAAACCACGCACGCCGAACTTGGTGAGGTTGAGATCCCCGGCCGGCCGCTGATCTTCCAGGAGGGCGGGTGGGGGCTCCGGCGGCCCGCGCCGCTTCTCGGTGAGCACACGCGCGAAGTGCTCCAGGAAGCGGGCCTCGAACTTTCGCTGATCGAACGCGTGGAAGCCCACGGGAGGGTGCCGGCATGAAGAAACCGCTCGAGGGCGTGCGCATCATTGACCTCTGCGTGGTGTGGGCGGGGCCGTTCGCCACCATGCAGATGGCGGACCTCGGGGCGGAGGTGATCAAGCCCGAGAACCCCTTCGTCTTCCAGCCGATGACACGGGGGCGCGTCGCACGGCCAAGCCAGGCGATGCTGGACGCCGGCAATTCATGGGCGGGCGGCATGCCCGGCGGCGTGCCCGGCGAGAAGCCCTGGAACTACAACCCCACGTTCGTGAGCCTGTACCGGAACAAGCGGAGCTTCACGGTCGACATCCGCCGCCCCGAGGGGATGGAGGTGCTGCGCAAACTCGTCGCGGTTTCGGACGTCGTCTACGAAAACAACGCCACCGGCACGATGGAGTCGCTGGGAATCACCTACGACTGGCTGCGGGAGGCGAACCCCCGGATCATCTTCGTGCGCGTGCCGGCCTATGGGAGCACGGGCCCCTACTACAACGCCCGGGCGCTGGGCGTGCACCTGGAAGCGGTGATGGGCCACAGCCTGCTCCGGGGCTACGACGACACCGACCCCTCGACGAACACTGCTATCTATTCCGGCGACTACCTGGCCGGTGCACAGGGCGCATTCGCTGTCATGTCGGCCCTGTGGCTGCGAGAACGGACGGGCCGCGGCCAGCTGATCGAGATCGGGCAGGCGGAGAACGCCGCCGCCATGTTCACGCAGGCGGTGATGGACTACAGCCTCAACGGCCGCATCCAGGAGGCCATCGGCAACCGTGACGTGCACGGGCGCTACCCGTGCGGCGTCTACCCGGCGCTTTCACCGGGCACAGCGGCGACGATGGAGGACCGCTGGGTGAGCATCCATGTGGAGACGGACGCCCAGTGGCACGCACTTGTGCGCGTGATGGGTTCACCGGACTGGGCAGCGGACCCCCGGTTCGAGACGAACGAGGGGCGGCAGGCACACGCACGGGAAATCGACCGCAATCTCGCGGCGTACACGGCCGAGCACGACGACTACGAGCTCATGCATCGGCTGCAGGCGGCCGGGATTGCGTGCGCGCCGGTCCTCGAGGCCTCACGTATCTTCGACGACGCACAGCTCCGGGAGCGCGGCTTCCCGCGCGTCCAAACCGTCGAAGGCGCCGGGCCCCGCACCTACGCGGGGCCGATGTGGAACATGACGGGCACGCCGATCGAATTCCGGCAGCCCCCGGTGACGTTCGGCGAGCACAACGACTACGTGTACCGCGAGGTGCTCAAGCTGCCCGAGGACGAGATCGACGCGCTCCGCGCGGGCGGGCACATCGCCACGGAGTATGACGCCAGCGTGCCCTAGACGGGGCGGCGCGGCCGCTGCCGTTGCCAGGCGACGGTGGCGGTTCGCATCGCGACGGCTCCCATGAGCCCGAGGCCCACGGTTGTGAACAGCACCGCCGTCGCCAACAGGTACTTGCCGACCGAGCCGGGCGACTCGGCGAAGAGCACGGGCAGCACGCGCAGGGGCGTGGCCGCGACCAGGCAGACGAAGGCCGCCGTGAGCCGGTTCTCCCACAAGAGGCGGCCGGTGGCGAAGCGCGCGAGCACGATGTGCGCCATCGCGGCCATCAGCGGCGCCATGAAGCCCAGCATGAACAGGTGGCGAATCGCCCCCTCTTCGTAGAGCGTGCGGTCCGAAAGGTCGGTGAGGAGGGCCTGCGCGGCAAGTGCGACGGCGTAGGCGACGAGCCCGAGCCACGCCACCGGCACGAGCAGGGCGTACCGCTCGCCCGGGGGCGGCCGTCGCAATGCGCGCAGGACGCCGGTTCGCCATGTGAGCGCCAGCAGGGCCGCGGCAAAGCTGAGGTCGGCGAGGCGCGTGAGCCAGGCGGCGCCTTCGAGCCCGAACGCGCCGGCGGAGAGCGCGGCCAGCGCAACCGATGCCGTGAACCAGGCCAGGAGGACCTGTTGCCAGCGCTGTTCGACCACCGGCAGGCCGAGATGGCCCGGGAAGGCCCGGAAGCCCACGCCCACGATGGCGAACGTGACGAAGCCGCGGATGGTCACTTCGTTCACGAGCCAGGTGTCGGAGAGCCCAAGAATGCGACCGTCGGCGCGGAGTATGGCAAGCAGGTGCGCGAGGGCCGCGAGCGCGAGCCATGACGCCGAGAACCGGAGCCAGAGCGGATGGACATCGATCGAGAGCGAGGCGGGCGCGGGGATGCGCCACACGAGCCAGGCGCCGCCCACCGCACCAGCGGCGAGGAGGAGTGAGCCGGCCACCATGAGCCCGCGGTCGGGCGGGACGCCGAGTTGGCCGGCCGCGGCGGCAATCGGGCCGAGCCCACAGGCAACCAGGACGGCCATGCGCGGTTTCGCGGGCAGCATCGGGGCCTGGTTGAGCCGCACACCGAATTCGAACAGCAGCGCAAGCACGAAGACCCCGACCCAGGAGAAGAGTTGCAGCCGCCCGTGCGACTGCACCGCCTCCGTCCACTTGGTGTCGCCGATGCCGTGCCCGGTGGCGGCCATATAGCCGAGGACGAGCCCCCCGAATACAGCCACCGCGCTGGAGAGCGCCATGGCGCCGGCGAATAGCCAGGGCGCGGGTGGGACGACAGGCGCGACGCGGCGCGCAGGGGCTGGGCGGACGGAGATCATGTCGTTGGGGTTGATGTTGCGAGGGCCGGCCATGCTCCCATGGTGCCGCGATCCGTGGCCACAGGCACGGACTTTCGTCACGTGAGATGCGATCGGCTGCCACCGTTACGCCACGTGTACGCGGCCTACGGGCCACGGACCGACCACCCCGGCGTCCCCCGTTTCACCTATCCGCCCCCGCCGTTAACCACGAATCGTGGAAACGTCAACCCTGCCAGCCTCCATCCGGCCTCGATCCCATTCGAAACCCAATTCGGAGGACGGAATGGCGATGGGACGGGGACACGGACAGGCACTCTATGCAACGCCAGGAAACGAGGGCTCGCACGCCGGTGGTCTCGGCGGGATGCGGGCCGTGGTCTATGCGTTCCTAACGGGGCTGGTCTTCTGGGCGCTCATGCTCTTCGCGATCGCGATCGGCACGACGCTGGCATTCAAGCTCATCGGCGGGAAGTGGGACAAGCACACGCTCGCATGGTCGGCCGATGGGTCTGTTTCGGGCTACGTGGCGAACGGCATGGCCGCGTGGTCGAGCGTGGCGGACATCAAGGGAGCCGCCGGCGGACACGACATCGACGTGATCGTCGCGCCGATGCTGCCGCCCGTGTATTACGACACCCAGCCGGCCCAGGCGAACGTGACCCAGAGCGGCGGGATCATTTCGCACTGCGAGATCCGGCTGCACCCGGTGCACTTCTTCGCCCTCCCGCCGGCCGCGCAGCAGGCGACGGTGACGCACGAGCTCGGGCACTGCATCGGCCTGGACCACTCGGACACGCCAAGCATCATGATGAACCCGTCGTTTTACGGCTTCGCCGCGGACGACGCGCAGGGCGCGATCTACCTTTACGGGCCGAAGGGCGCGAGCGCGCCGCCGCCCGCGCCGCCGACGAGCCTGGCCCAGGCCGCGCCCGAGACGCCGCAGCCACAGCCGACGCCCGT
>JAYRRO010000217.1:0-1853 GCA_041910095.1 Dehalococcoidia bacterium | reverse complement strand
GTGGCACGCCGCCAGATGACGAAAACGCTTTGCTCGCCCTGCCCGGGGTGGGCCCCTACGCCGCGGCCGCATGGCTGTCCCTGCACAGAAATCGGCGCGCCGTGATTGTCGATAACAACGTGGCTCGCTGGCTCTGCAGGATGACGGAGGTGGCATATACGGCGGAATCCCGCCGAAAGCGATGGCTTCGCGACCTGGCGGACAGACTCACGCCCCGGAAGGACTTCCGCGCCTACAATTACGCGGTGCTCGACTTCACCATGTTGCTGTGCCGCCCGGGCGTACCGTCGTGTCACCAATGCCCCCTGCGCTCCGAGTGCCGCTTTGGCCTCGATGGCGCGATTCGAACCGGATAGACGCACTTTGGCACAGTTCGACCCAGAAAACAAGCCCCCGGTGCCAGACGATCTCCTTTCCGTGGAGGAAGCTGTCGTTCGTTTTGGGCTGTCGCGGCGGACGCTGTTTCGCTTGATGACGGAGCACTCGATCCCGCGCTACAGGCGTCCCGGTGACCGGAAGACCTACGTGTCTCGATCGGCACTGGAAGCCGTGGCCGGATTCCGCAAGATCGACTAGTCGCCCCGCCCCCTGACCCCGCCCCGCCTCCGCCGAAAGTCCGGGGCGGGCGCCCGCCGTTTTGGGCGCGTGCGGTGGGGGGGCCGTCCGCATTCTGGGTGTACTGCCGCGTGAGGCGGCGTGGGGCCTTCGCCCCCGAGGGAGGTACACCATGAACGCGCTTTCTCCAGACCGGCTTGCCCGCTTCGCGACGCGCCACCCGTGGCGGGTGGTGGCGGGCTGGGCCGTCTTCCTCGTCTCGCTCGCGGCCCTCGGCTTCACCGTTGGGGGTTCGCTCACGACGGACATGACGAACTACACGACGCTCGAGGCGCAGACGGCGGACGAGCTCATTGAATCGCGCATGCACGATGGCGCGTCGGCGGGCGGCCCGACGGAGTACGTGCTCTTCCAGCACGCGGACCTCACGGTCGATGACGCGGCCTTCCGGGCGGCGGTCGAAGCGACCGCGGGCGAGCTGCGGGCCCTGCCGGGCGCGGTCGCGGGCGTGGTCAGCTTCTACGAAACCGGCGAGCCGTCGCTGGTCTCGGGCGACCGCCACACGCTGCTGATGCCGGTGGTCACTGGCCCCGGCAAGCCCGAAGAGAACGCGAAGCCGATCCTCGAGGTGCTGGCGGAGCACGATGGCATGGGCGGCTTCACGGTGGTGACGGGCGGCGAGGGGAGTTCGAACCAGACGTTCATCGAGACGTCGGAGAAGGACCTCCAGAAGGCGGAGCTCATCGGGCTGCCGTTCGCGCTGGTCGTGCTGGTGGTGGTGTTCGGCGCGCTCATGGCGGCGGGCATCCCGATTGTGCTTTCGCTCCTGGCCATCCTCGGGGCCGTGGCTTCGACGCTGCTCATCGGCCGGGCGTTCGACCTGAGCATCTTCGCGACGAACGTGATCACGATGATTGGCCTGGCCGTGGGCATCGACTACGCGCTGCTCATCATCCAGCGCTTCCGGGAGGAACGGCGCAAGGGCCGCGACCGCGATGGCGCGATCATCCGGGCCGGGTCGACGGCGAGCCGTTCGGTCCTGTTCTCGGGGATGGCGGTCGTGGTGGCGCTCGCGGGGCTGTTCATCGTGCCGACGAGCATCTTCCGGAGCATCGCGGTGGGGGCCATCATCGTGGTCGTCATCGCGGTGGCGGCGGCGCTGACGCTGCTGCCGGCGGTGCTGCGGCTGATGGGCGACCGCGTGAACCTGGGCACGGTGCGGATGCCGGGCCGTTCGCGGTCGAAGGCGGCGGCGGGCGGCGGGTTCTGGACCTGGACGACGAACCTGGTGATGAAGC
>JAYRRO010000216.1:0-3680 GCA_041910095.1 Dehalococcoidia bacterium | reverse complement strand
TGGCGCCCAGGTGGGTCACCACCGCCGCCGTCAGGCTCGCGAGCGCCAGCCCCGGGAGCGGCACCCGCGAGCGGCCGCTTACCCGGCCCAGCACGCCGGGCAGCGCCCCCGCCGATGCCATCCCATACAGGTGCCGCCCCGCCGCGATCACCAGGAGGAGGCCTGTGTTCGCCGTCGCGCAGAGAGCGATGATGCTGAGCGTGTCCGCCGTCTTCGCGCCCAGCGCCGATTCCGCCACCAGGGCGAGCGGCGCCCGCGAGGCCGCCAGTGCATCCGCCCCCACCGCGCCCACCGCCGCCACCGACACCGCCACGTACAGCGCCGTGGCCACCGCGACCGAGATGAGGATGGCCCGCGGCACGCTCCGTTGCGGGTCTCGCGCCTCCTCCGAAAGCGTCGCCAGGTCTTCGAAGCCGATGTAGGCGAAGAAGATGAGCGCCGCCCCCTGCAGGATTGGCAGCGGCTCCATCGCCGCTCGCAGGTTCGCACCTTCGAACTCCCAGAAGCCGATGGCCGAGACCAGCACCAGACCGCTCGCCTCCACGACGGTCAGCAGCCCCGCCACGCGCACCGACCCGAGCGCGCCCGTCGCGGCGATGCCCAGGCCCGCCACCAGCACGATCCACGCACCGGCGGCGCGGTCCAGGGAGGTGAGCGCCTCCAGGTACCCACCGAAGCCGAGCGCCACCGTCCCGCCCGCCACGATCTCCGCCGTCACCGTCAGCCACCCCACCACAAACGCGACATGGATGCCGAACGCCCGCCGTGCGTATTCGAAGCCCGCCCCCGCGCGCGGATAGGCTGCGGCAAGCTCCGCATAGCTGAGCCCGGTGAGCACGGTCACGAGGGCCGCGAGCAGGAAGCTCGCCCAGATGTGCGGCCCCGCCTGCTCGGCCGCCGCACCGATGAGCGCGTACACGCCCGCGCCGAGGATAACCCCCAGCCCGGCCAGCGTGAGCTCCGCCAGCCCGAGGCTCCGCACCAGGGCTCCGGGCTCCGCGGGCGTGCCGTCAGACATGTCCATGACTACAGCATGGCCCGTGCCGCCGCTCGCGGTCACGGGCCGTTGGCTGCGAAAGCGGGTCCGCTGGCGGCCTTAGCGCGCGCCTACCGGCCCGGACACCCTGGCGAGGAAGGCATCGACGATGGCGTTGTACGGCGCCGCGGCCTCGTAGTAGACGTTGTGCGGCGCCCCCGCGATGGCGTGGTACTCCGAGTGGGGCACGAGTTCGTGCAGCGTTTCGCAGCGAGGCACCGCCGCATCCAGCGCCCCGACGATGATGCACATCGGCGAGGTGATCCGCTTGACCGCTTCCCCCATGCCGTTGCGCTCCGCCACCGTCTTCGCCGACGCCCGGCGCGGGTGCCGCAGCGCCTCGATGCGCGTCGCCGTCGAACGGATGCGCAGATATCGCTCGTACATCCGGGGCTGCGCCGCCTTGAACCCCTCCGTCAACGAATCGCCGATGGGGAGGAAGAGCACCTCGGGGTCCAGCGGGCGCGCGGCCGGCAGCGGCGCTCCATCGAGCGCCACGCCCGCTCCCGAGGGGATGAGTGCGAGCGCGTCGCCGGGGTGGCGTGTCGCCCACCGTGTAAGCGTGTTCCCGCCCATCGAGTTGCCCGCGAGGATGGGCCGCGTGATGCCCATCGCCGCGAGGAAGCCCTCGAGTTCGTCCGCGCGGTCCGGCTCGTCGGCGTCGCGCGGCGAATTCGATGAGTGGCCGTGGTTCACGCTGTCGTAGGCGATGCAGCGGAAGCGGTCCCGCAGGTGCGCGAACTGCTGCCACCACGCCTCACCGCACGAGCTCATGCCATGGAGGAAGACGATCGGCTGCCCGGCGCCTTCCTCCACGTAGTAGATGTCGTTGCCGCCCACTTCGATCCAGGGCATTGGCCTGCTCCCTCCGGGTGTGTTGTGCGCCGCATCCTACGCGCGCGTTTCACGCCCCGGTAGCCCGGTCATCCCTTCAGCGGGACCCGCTCCAGCTGCGGCCACGCCTTCCCGCTCGCGCGGATCCGCTCGATTTCCTCGGCCGGCGGCTCCCAGAGCGCCTCGAGCTCATTCCCTTCGGGGTCGAAGAACATGACGTTCGCCGAGGAGGTCGAATCGCTGTAGCCGGCGATGTGCACGCCATGCTCGATCAGCCGCCGGTGCAGCGCCTCTAGCGCCTCGAACGAAGGCATCTCCCACGCCATGTGGTACATGCCCACGCGCGCCGGGTCGGGCCCGGGGGCGTCGGCGGGCAGCGGCATGAGCGCGATCTCGTGCGAGGCGTCCTCGCGAATGCCCAGGAACGCGATCTGCTGGCCGCCGCGCCGCAGCGTCAGCCCCAGCACGTCCGAATAGAACCGGGCGGCCTTCTCGACATCGCGCACGCGAAGGGCGACGTGGCCCAATTGCGTCGGTACATGACTTGTGGGAGTGGTGGTCATAGGGGGGACTGCTCTTCGGTAAGGGTGCGACCAAATATAGCCGCCCCCGAGGGCCCGCGTATGAATCCTTACTCGCGAACGCGTGCCTCGCGCAGCGCCGCCTGCCGCGTCCGCGCCGCCACGACCGTCCCGGCCGCGCAGAGCCCCAGCAGCACCGTCGCCGCGAGCCCGTCCGTCGCGCCCGCGCCCACGCGGATGGCCGCCTCGATCGCGCACCAGGCGGCCGCCGGCCAGGCCACCAGCTCGAACAGCCAGTAGCCGCGCTCCCTCACGCCGCTTCCTCGCGCAGCGCCCCGTACTCGCGCTCCACCATCTTCACGAACTCGATCGCCAGGTCCGGGTCGAACTGCGTGCCCCGCCCCCGCATGATCTGGTCGACCGCTTGCTCAAGGCTGAGTCCCCTGCGATAGGGCCGGTCGGTGGTCATGGCGCTGTAGGCATCCGCGAGCGTGAAGATGCGCGTCGGGTACGTGATTTCCTCGTGCGCCAGGCCGCCCGGGTAGCCCTCGCCGTCGAAACGTTCGTGGTGGTGTCGTACCAGGTTCACGACGGTGTCCAGGTCCGTCACCGCCGCCGCGATGGCCGCGCCCATCACCGGGTGCTCCTCCATCGTCTTGCGCTCTTCAAGCGTCAGCGGGCCCGGCTTCCGCAGCACGTCATCGGGCACGACGATCTTGCCGAGGTCGTGGATCGGCCCGCCGATGCTGATCGCCGTCATCTGTTCCGGAGGCAGCACGAGCAGCCGCCCCAGCGTCGCCGCCAGGTGCGTGGCGTGGTCGCTATGGAACCGCGTGTAGCTGTCGCGCCGGTCGATCGCCTTCACCAGGTTCCGCAGCGCCTTCAGGTTCGAAATCTTCATCGCATCGGGCGTCGCGTGCTCCATCGCGCTGCCGATGAGCGCAGGCGTCACCGATTTGTCGACGTACATCTGGTCTTCGGCCGCGGCAATCAGATCGCGCGGCGTCTCCACGCCCTTGAATGTCGAAATCCCCACGCTGACGCGCGTGGGCAGCACAATCTGCGAACCGTTCATCACTTCGATGCGCTGCACGGCCTCGCGGATGCGCTCCACCACGCGTCGCGCCTCGATTGCCGAGCTCTTTGGGAATACCGCCACGAACTCGTCGCCGCCAAAGCGGCCGTAGACGTTCGGCTCCGTGACATGCTCCGCGAGGGCGCCGCTGACCCCGCGCAACACCGCGTCGCCCTGGTCGTGCCCGACGAAGTCGTTCAGCAGCTTGAAGTTG
>JAYRRO010000215.1:0-2190 GCA_041910095.1 Dehalococcoidia bacterium | reverse complement strand
TTCGGCCCACGCGGGCCGGTCGCACCGGTGGGGCCTGTCGCACCCGTGGGTCCGGTGGCCCCATCGGCTCCCGCTACGCCGGGAGTTCCCGCCTTGCCGCTTGCTCCCGGCTCACCCTGGGCGCCGGTCGCTCCTCGCAGGGCATCCCTGTTCGCTTCGACAGCGAGGAGAGCGGCGGCAAGGTCGGTCACTCAACGGGTTCCTCGTGCGTGCCGAGGATCGTGCCCGCCTCGTCGCGGTCGATGACGGTTCGCATGGGCGGACGGGCGGGCGTGACCACGGTCACCGAGACGGGCGCCGCCTTCGTCTCTGCTCCAGTCTCGTCAGCGAAGATGGGTTCGTAGTCGCGGGTGCAGTTCGGATGCCCGAGCGGGTCCGCCTCGTACTCAGACACGGGAACCTCGCGCCCGTCCCACCCGGCGCACACCTCGTCGCCGTCGCCGTCGGTGATGCGGACCATCGCCACGCCGGCATCGCGGAGCTGCCCGGCGGCGCCCTGCGCGTAGGCGTAGGCCGTCTCCGTCCGCGCGATCCGGTCGATGCGCCATTCCTCGTACCCGGCGAACAGGGTGTCCAGCCGGGCGTTCATGGCGGCCCGATCCTCACCCGCCGCGAGCGATGCGCGGAGCGCCGCCTCCACATCGGCCATCGTCGTGCCGTTCACGAGGTTGGGCAGGTTCGTGGTGCGGCGGAGCACGGCGCCGAGCGCTTCCTCCGATGCGTCCACGAGGAACGTCGGGTCCACCGCAAGGGCGGCCGCGGCCTCCATCGCGCCGAGCGTCTGCGATGTCTCGATGGGCGGGCGGCCGATGCGCGCCAGCCGCTCGCGCCAGCGGACGGCGGACAGGACCTCGCGCGCCCGGGTGAGGATGTCATCATCGACCGGCTGCGCCTTGGCGATCGGCCGCAGCGCTCCACGCTGGGCGGCGAACATGGAGCGCAGGTCGGCGGCGAACGACGCGCGCACGGGAGCGAGCGCCTGCTCGCGATCGCGCCGGGCGGCCTTCGCCTTGGGCGCGCGGTAGGTGCGCCGGGCGCGAGGCGGTTCGACCGGTTCCTCTGCCGGCTCCGGTTCATCCGCGTCCCCGGGCATCTCCTCGGGCTGCATCATGTCGTTCTGCTGCGGGCGGTTCGCAAGGTTCTCCGCGAGCGCCTGCGCCTGTGCCTGTGCCGCCGCGCGGTCGGTGCTCCACTCGATGTTGGTCGGGAGCAGCACGGCGTCGTCGCGCTCGTCCCCGAAGGGCTCCAGGGCGAGCCGGTGGCGCACTTCCCCGACGGTCACCGCGGCCGTGTTCGCCATCGCGGACGCGATGTTCACGACCTCCTGCTCGTTCTCGTTGAGCGCCTTCACGGTCGAGAAGTCGAAGCGGGCGACTAGGGGCTCGTCGGTGAGAAGCGGCACCAGCCTGTTCGTCACCATCGCGGCGAACCGGCTCATGCGCGGCTGGAGGGTGCCCTCCCACATCTCCGCCCGCGCCTGCTCGGCGTTGGCGAACGTGGCGTCGGACATCCGCATGAGCACGGGCGGGATGCCGAAGCTGATGCAGATGACGTCCTGCCGGGCCTGCCGCTGGACGGACCACTGCGCGTCGCGGGCGGTGGCGGCGATGGCCTGATAGGTCGTCTCGCTGCCAAGGACCGCGATCTTGCCCGAGTTCCGGTAGCCGCCGACGGCCTTTTCCCAGCGCCGCTGGAGCTCCAGGGCGGTCGGCTCGCCGAGCGGCATCTTGGACGTGAGGATGCCGGGCGGCACGCCGAGCCGCTTCTCGAACCCCTTGTCCCGCAGGTCGGCGTACTCCTCGGCCATGATCGCCTGCCGCACGGCGGCGAGGCGGCCCTGCCCGTACCAGCGATTGTTCGGGTTCGGCCACCGGAGGTACGTCATCTGCTCGGGCGTCCAGCGGTAGTCCGTCGTCCCGAGATAGAGGAAGCCGGCGATGGTGGCGTCGGCGTTGGCGACGATGCGCCACTGCGCGGGATGCACGAGGTTCAGCTCGAACCCGGAGCGCGTCACGGGGCGGATGCGCGTTCCGCCGCGGGCCGGGCGCACGACCTCGATGGGCGCATGGCCGACCATCTCCAGGTAGGTCCACGCAAGAGCCACGAGGCCCGGCCCGTCGTCCGTCTCGTTGGGCTTGTCCCACAACGACTGGACGGGATGATCGGGGCCGACCCACTCCCACTCGCCCT
>JAYRRO010000214.1:0-1533 GCA_041910095.1 Dehalococcoidia bacterium | reverse complement strand
CGGCGGCTTCGACGGCGCCGCGCTCTCCACGCCGTCCGCGGCATCCCCGTCAGCACCACCGTCCACCCGCTCCGATGCCGCCTGCGGCGGGAACGGCACGGGCTCGCGCCGCTCCGTCTCACACCAGCGGCACGCATCACGCGCGCCCACCAGCGCGAGGCACAGATGCGCCCACGTCCGCCCGCAGTTGCGCGCGACCGCCGGCCGCGTCACCGTCGCTTTCGCCCGGCGCGGCTTCGGGGTCTCGGCCTTCTTCGCCTTCTTCGCCGGTTCGACGCCTCCCGCGATCCCCGTCGGCCGCCGCGCGTTGTACGCGTTCAGCAGGTACACCCCGAGCGGCGCCAGGAACACCAGCAGGAAGAAGATGATGCTCACACCCTCATCCTACGCCCCGCGCCAACCGTTGGCTTGCATCGCGCATACCTGATCCGTCATGCTCTTGCCCGGCGGGAGCAGGTCAGTGCGCGATGGAAGAGCCGGCACGGCATCTCCCTGTCTTCCTCGTTCTCCTCGTCGCCGTCTTCGCCTCCGCCCTCGGCGCCGCGAACCTGCGCGCCGGCGATGGCTTCAACGTTACCTTCGTCCCATCTTCGGCCGGCCTGCGGCAATCGGTCGTCACCGTCGGGGGCCCGGGAGAAGCGCCATCGCTCCCCACCGCCGTGCGCCCCGCGCCTGTCCCCGACGACTCCCTCGAGCGCGCCGTGCGTGACGCTCTCGGCGATGACGCCGCCAGCTATGCGGTCGTCGTCCGCCGCCTTCGCGACGGCCGCACCTTCGAGTTGAATCCCAACCGCGAGTTCTACGCGGCCAGCACTTTCAAACTCGCCGTGCTCTACGAAGCCGAACGCCGCATCAGCCTTGGCGAACTGCGCATGGATGACCGCGTCACCATCTCCGGTGAGGACGCCAGCGAGGACCTTGGCACGCTCGGCCGCCTCGATCTCGCCCCCGATGGCTCTCTCTCCGTCGGAGAAGCCCTCCGGGCCATGGTCACGCGCTCCGATAACGCCACGGCTGTCGCCCTTCTCCACCTGCTCGGCGCGCCCGCGATCGACGCCACGCTGCGCCGCCTGGGCGCCACCGGAATCTCCGTCAACACGCGCGATCTGCCGATCACCGCCGCGGGCATGGCGCGACTGATGGAAGCGCTCGTCCGCGGGGAGGGCCTCACCCCCGATGCCCGGCGCCACGCCCGCGAACTCCTGCTCGCCCAGGAATGGCGCGATGGCATCCCCGCCGGCCTCCCGCCCGGCGCATCGGCCGGGAACAAGACGGGCACCTGGGAGGGCATTACCCACGATATCGGCTTCGTTGAGGCCCCCGGCGGCACCTATGTCATCGCCGTCCTCTCTGACCGCGGCTGGGTATGGGAGCCGATCGCCCGAGTCAGCGCCGCCGCGTGGAACGACCTCATCCGCGACCCCTGACCTCCTCGAATACCCCCGCCGGTGCATAACGGCGGCGAAAAGCTTCACTGTCACGCCGCTCGCGGATGAGCCGCGGGCGCGTCAGACTGGATCGGCCATGATCCGT
>JAYRRO010000213.1:0-16304 GCA_041910095.1 Dehalococcoidia bacterium | reverse complement strand
GCTATTAGCTATTGGCTCTCAGCTCTTAGCGGCGATCCGGGCATGCGAAAAGGCGCCGGGAGACCGGCGCCTTTTCGCGTCCTATCAGCGAAGAGCTAACAGCGAATAGCCTGCCCGAAGGTCCCTACCATCCCCGGCCCGCCATGAGCTGCTCCTTCGGCAGCGAGGCCACACGGAGGCTATTAGCTATTGGCTCTCAGCTCTTAGCGGCGATCCGGGCATGCGAAAAGGCGCCGGGAGACCGGCGCCTTTTCGCGTCCTATCAGCGAAGAGCTAACAGCGAATAGCCTGACCGAAGGTCCCTACCACCCCCGGCCCGCCATGAGCTGCTCCTTCGGCAGCGAGGCCACGCTCAGGCCCGGCATCGCCTTCCCGAGGCCCGTGCTCACGCGCGCGAGTACCTCCGGGTCCTGGTAGTGCGTCGTCGCCTCGACGATCGCCTTCGCCACCAGCGGCGGGTTTTCCGACTTGAAGATGCCCGACCCGACGAACACGCCGTCCGCCCCGAGCCGCATCATCAGGGCCGCGTCCGCGGGCGTCGCGACGCCACCGGCGGCGAAGTTGACCACTGGTAGCCGGCCTTCCTTCTTCACCTGCTGAATCAGGTGCAGGGGCGCTTGCAGCTCCTTCGCGACCGTGTACAGCTCGTCGTCCGGCATGTTCTGCAGGCGGCGAATCTCGTCCTGCACGGCCCGCATGTGGCGCACCGCCTCGACGATATCGCCGGTGCCAGCCTCGCCTTTCGTGCGGATCATCGCCGCGCCCTCGCCGATGCGCCGCAGCGCCTCCCCGAGGTTCCGGCACCCGCACACGAACGGCACCTTGAAGGTGTGCTTGTCGATGTGGTGCGTCTCGTCGGCCGGCGTCAGCACCTCCGATTCGTCGATGTAGTCGATGCCCAGCGCCTGAAGGATGTCGGCCTCGACGAAGTGGCCGATGCGCGCCTTGGCCATCACCGGGATGGTCACGGCTTCGATGATGCCCCGGATCATCTCCGGGTCGCTCATGCGCGCGACGCCGCCGTCCTTGCGGATGTCCGAAGGCACCCGCTCCAGCGCCATCACCGCGCACGCCCCAGCCTCTTCCGCGATCTTCGCGTGCTCGGGCGTGACCACGTCCATGATCACGCCGCCCTTCAGCATCTGCGCGAGCCCGACCTTCACGGCCCACGTCCCCGTCGTCTGCGTCACTGCGTCCCTCCGGCTCCCCCTGGTGGTGAATAACCAGTCTAGTGCGCGCGCGCTGTTATGGGGGAGTGAGTGTGCTGGAAGGCCCGCCGCCCTCGTGCGCGCCGCCGTCCGCTGACGCCGCCCGCCGGGGTAGACTCCGCCCATGGCCGATAGCGAACGCATCTCCTGGTACCCCATCGCCCCCCGCGACGACCTCTCGCCCGAGGCGCGCGCCCTCTTCGAACAGCTCGACCAGAAGCTCGGCTTCGTCCCGAACGTCTTCCTCGCCTTCGCCTGGAAGGGCCCCCGCTTCGACAAATGGCGCGCGCACTTCGAGGACCTCATGCAGCCCACCGCCGGTCTCGGCAAGGCCGAGCGCGAGATGATCTCGGTCGCCGTCTCCATGCGAAACGGCTGCCTCTACTGCCTGGTCGCCCACGGTTTCGCCGTTCGCGCCCTCCTCAGGGACCCCGTGAAGGGCGACCGCGTCACCTTCGACTACCAGCGCGCCGGCCTCAGCCCGCGCCATGTCGCGATGCTCGATTACGCCGTCAAGGTCACCGATGCCCCCGCGACCTGCTCCGAGGCCGACATCGAAGCGCTCCGCGCGCACGGCTTCGCGGACGGCGATATCTGGGACATCGCCGAGGTCGCCGCGATGTTCAACTTCACGAACCGCCTCGCCTCCGCCACCGGCATGATCCCGAACCCGGAGTACCACGCCATGGCCCGCTGACATTGACTGCTCGTGCCACCGGGACTTGCAGAACATCCGTTCTAGATGCAAGCTCCCCGCATGGCCTGCGAACACCCCGGCGAAGAGCGCCAGCGCGTCTACCACGGAACCACCTCACCCCTGGCTGACCGCCAGCTCTGCGGCCTCTGCGGCGAAATCGTCTACCTGGTGCCCGATGCCGCCACGCTCCGCGCGCCCGCCGACGTCGTCACCCGCTACCGCGCGACCGAGCCCGCTCGCCGTTACGCCTGAGCCTGCACGAGCCCGCCCGCTCCCGTACGATGGCTTCACAGGCGCCGGCCACGCACGCCGCCGCCGCGGGAGCAGCACCATGGGACGCGAGGAAATCGCCGCACTCATCGCCATCCTCCAGGCACAGCTCGAACAGGGCACCAGCGGCGTCGCCATCGGCAGTTGGAAGATCGGCTACGAAAAGAAGCGCAATGCCTTCGTCTTCGACAAGTGCGAGAACGAGGGCTACTGCGAAGAGCGCCCCGCCGTCGTCGCGGCGGATGGCAGCGTCATCGATCCCGGCGGCCCCCTCTTCGGCTAACCAGCACCCCCTTCCCGGCCCCCGGCGGAGCCGCCACTTCGGCAGCCGTGCGCTGGCCCGTAGTTCCTGTTCGAGCCCAATGCCCCCCTCGTTACGGAGACGCAACGTCCCGGCAACTTGTTGCTCGCGTTATGGCTCCTCAGCGCGCGCCCCCATGCCGATACCTACGGTGCTTACTTCGAAGCGAAGGTGCGCCATGGCCGTAGCTGAACTGAACCGCATCCTCCGTGTGCTCGTCGTCGACCCCATGCCCGATACGGGGCGGAACCTTCGCGACCTCTTCAGCGGCCAGGACGAGTTCCGCTTCCAGGCAGCTCGCGACATCGCCGACGCCGCCAGCACGCTCACCGCCGGCGCCTACGACGCCGCCATCGTCGATGCGGGCGTCTGGGCCGATGACCGCAACGGCTTCGCCCGCGCCGTCCGCGACGACCATCCCGACGTCGCCATCATCCTTCTCACCAGCGGCGACAACCCCCGCGAGATGCTCCCGTCCCTCAAGCTCGGCGCCCACGACTTCGTCTGCCGCGCCGGCCTCGACCGCGACCAGCTCGCCGCTCGCATCCTCGCCGCCGTCGAGGAGACACGCGCCGTCCGCCGCCGCGACACCATGGTCCGCTGGCTCGAACGCGAAGCACGCATCGACCACCTCACCGGGCTGTTCAATCGTCGTGCCTTCGATGAGCAGCTCCGTGATGTCTGCACCGCGGCCCGCATGGCCGAAATGCCCGTCACCCTCATCGTCATCGATATCGAAGGCACCCGCGTCGTCAACGAAGCCCATGGCCACGAAGCCGGCGACAGCATGATTCGCCGCGCCGCCAGCGGCATCGCCCGCACCCTCCGTGCCGCCGATTTCGCCGCCCGCATCGGCGGCGACGATTTCGCCATCATCATCGAAAACGCCGACCTCGAAATTGGCCGCCGCATCGCCCGCCGCATCGCCCACGAAGTGGAACGGCTCAACGCCACCGAATGGGATGGGGAAATTCCCGTCACCCTCTCCTTCGGGGTGGTATCCGGCCTGGGCTGCGATGCCGGAGAACTTGTCGATGCCGGCGACGCCCAACTCGCATCAAGCCAGCACATTCGCCCCGTGGTCACCGAACTGCGCTGGCGGGAGGAATCTCATGGACCATCCGTCGCCTGACCCGCAAGCGCACCGCGCGCCGCTCGTCTCACGCCTTGCGCCGGTCACGCTGGGCGTGGTCGGTGCCGCCGCTACCGTCACCACCTTCGGTTCGCGGGACCCGTTGGCCGCGGCCGGCATCGCCGTTCTCTTCGGCTTCGCCGCCAGCGTGAGCGAGTGGTCCGCGCGCGCCCGCGCCCGCTCCATGGCCGAACAGATGGCCGCCGCCCACGTCGAAACCGTCGACCCCGAGTCCGGCATGCTCAACGGCCGCATGTTCCGGGATATCCTCGAACGCGAAATCGCCCGCAGCGTCCGCTACGGGGACCGCGCCGCCCTGGCCATCTTCGAAGTCTCGACGGCCAACTTCCGGCCCTCCCGCCCGGGCGAAAAGCCGCCGTCCTACGGTGAGCATGTCGCGCACGTCTTCGCGCGCATCGCCCGTCGCTCGGATGTCGTGCTGCGGCTCGATACGAACCGCTTCGCCGTCGTCCTCTCCGAATGCGACCGCGACGGCGCCGCCCTCTTCGTCTATCGCATGCGCACTCAGCTCTCGATGGGCGCCTACGCCCGGAACGACGACGGCAGCAGCATCTACGCGCGCGCCATCGGCGGGTGCGTCCAGTGGACGCCCGAGTTCACCGATGCGCGCGCCTACGTCGATGCGGCGTTCGCCGACCTGGAGCGCAACCGCCGCGAGATCGAGTCCGAACAGGCCCGCTTCCGCGCGAACCCGCCCTCGCCCCGCGAGGGCAAGGTCGCTTGAGAAGGCACGCGCCACACGGGCACCCGCGAGGCCCGCGTCACCCGGCGCGGGCTTTTCGCTGTTCCGTGGCCACCTAAAGGAGCCGGGGGGCGACCGGGTCCGGCGTCAGGACCCCCGGGTCGTCGTTGGCCACCGAGTTCACCCGCTTCGACACCGCCGTCGCGATGAGCGCGCTTGCCGGCGGCGGCGCCAGCAGCCGGTGCAGCTGCTCCGATGGCGTTGTCGCGAACATCCAGCGGCTGGCCGCATCCTCGTCCAGGACCACGGGCATCCGGTCATGGAACGGCGCCATCGTCTCGTTCGCCGCCGTGGTCACCACCGTGAACGTTCGCTGCCACTCCCCCGGTTTCGGCTGCCATGACTCGTACAGCCCCGCCATCAGCAGCAGCCCGCCACCGGGCCGGTGAAACCAGAACGGCTGCCGGTCGGTCTTCGGCCCGGTCCACTCGTAGAAGCCGTCCGCCGGGACGATGCAGCGCCGCTTCTGGAACGCTTCGCGGAACGCCGGGCGTGCGGCGAGCGTCTCCGCCCGGGCGTTGATCTGCCGCGCCGCCATCGAGGCGTCCTTCGCCCACGAGTTCACGAGGCCCCAGCGCGCCGCCACCACTTCGCGCCCCTCGTCGCGGATGCGCACGATGTAGTACGGGTCCGTGGGCGCGATGTTGTACCGCGGCCGGAACTCCGCGTGATCGAGCTCCTCCACGGGCACGCCCAGCTCATCCGCCAGCAGCGTCGCGTCCGCGTAGGTCATCGTCATCCGGCCGCACATGGCGATAGTCTGCCCGCCGCCGGGCCGCCTGCCTACTGCCCGGCGAACTTCGCCCGCACGGCTGCGTCCTTCTCCGCCACCATCGCCTCGAGGCCCGCCTGGAACGCGCTCATCGCCGCCCGCAGCTCCGGGTCCGAAGCGCCGAGAATGCGCACCGCCATCAGCCCCGCGTTTCGCGCCCCGCCGATGGCCATCGTCGCCACCGGCACCCCGGCCGGCATCTGCACGATCGAAAGCAGCGAATCGAGCCCCGCCGTGTGCTGCAAGGGCACCGGCACGCCGATCACCGGCAGTGGCGTCATCGAGGCAACCATCCCCGGCAGGTGGGCTGCGCCCCCTGCCCCGGCGATGATCACCCGCAGCCCGCGTCCGGCTGCCTCTCGGGCGTACTCAAGCATCCCCGCCGGCGTGCGGTGCGCCGAGACCACCCGCACCTCATGCGGCACCCCGAACTCGCGCAGCGCGTCCGAGGCGGCCTACATCACCGCCAGGTCCGAATCGCTCCCCATGATGATGCCGACTATCGGGTCTGCCACGCTGCCTCCCGGCCCGCGTCAGGCGGGTTCGCCCACGAGGATAGCCGCGGCGCGATCTGCACGCTCGCGCACCTCGTTCGCGTCGTCGCCCAGCGCGGTCACATGCCCCAGCTTCCGTCCCGGGCGCGGCCCTTTGCCATAGAGATGCACGTGCACGCCCGGGATGGCGAGCGCCTTCGGCAGGTTCGCGCGCGGGTCGCCGCCCGATGCGCCCCCGACGACGTTGACCGTCACCACGGCGGGCGCCACGGGCGCCGTGCTCCCCAGCGGCCAATCGAGCACCGCCCGCACGTGGTTCTCGAACTGCGAGGTCGCGGACCCCTCGATCGTGTGGTGGCCCGAGTTGTGCGGCCGCGTCGCGATCTCATTCACGAGCACCTCGCCGCCGCTCGCCACGAAGAGCTCCACCGCCATGACCCCCGTCACCCCGATGGCGTCGGCGATGCGCTCGGCGATGTTCCGTGCATGCGCCGCCACCGAGGGGTCGATCGGCGCGGGCGACACCAGCTGCCGGCACATCCCGTCGGCCTGCACGGTCTCCACCACCGGATACACGACGCTTTCGCCGCCGGGCCGCCGCGCGATGAGCACCGCCACCTCGCGCTCGAGCTCCACCATCGCTTCCGCGAACAACCGCAGCCCGCCCGCCGCGCCCTCCGCGATCACCCCTGCCGCATCCTCGGCCGACCGTGCGACCCACACACCGCGGCCGTCGTAGCCCCCGCGCGCGGCTTTAATCACCACGGGCCAACCGCCATGCGCCGCCGCGAACGCCGCAACGTCCTCCGCCGTCGCCACCACCGCGTGCGCCGGCACGGGCAGCCCGAGCGAGCCAAACCGCTCGCGCTGCCAGAGCTTGTCCTGCGCGAACCGCATCGCCGCCGGCGAGGGCCGCAGCACATGCCCCTCGCCCGCCAGCTGCTCCAGCAGGTCGGGAGGCGCCAGCTCGTGGTCGAACGTCACGACATCGCACCCCGCCGCGAACCGCCGCAGTGCCTCCAAGTCCCCATGGCTGCCGACCTCGACGTCCGCGCTCACGAGGGCGGCGCCGTCGTCCGCGCGCTCCGAAAGCACCCGGAGGGTCACCCCGAGCGGGATGGCCGCCTGATACGTCATGCGCGCGAGCTGCCCGCCGCCCACCATCCCCAGCTGCGGCACCGGCGACTCACTCACCGAGCAGGTTCAGCAGCGCGCCCACCTGGCTGCGCTCTTCGACCGGGTGCCGGAACGGGAGGTCATCGTGCACCTGGTAGGCGTTTCGCCGCCCCACGCGCTCGCGGCTGAGGTACCCGGCATCCACCAGGTCCGCCACGATGCGCTGAGTCGCCCGTTCGGTGATGCCCACAGCCGCCGCCACGTCCCGCAGGCGAACGTTCGGATCGCGCGCGATGCACAGCAGCACGTGCGCGTGGTTCGTGAGGAAGGTCCATTCCTGCGTCGGCATTCGGCGATGGCACCCGTGCGGCGGAGGAGTTCGTGTCCCGCGTGAAGCCGCCATTATGCGTGAGCACCTTCCCGGTGTCTCGCGCCCCACATCGACCCCCGCCCGCCGCCCGCTAGAATCGCCAGACCAGATCGGAGGGACGTCATGGCCATCGAAACCGGAGAAGTGCGCGCGAACGGCATGGTCTTCACCTGCCGCCGTGCCGGGCCCGCCGCGGGCGAACCCGTCATCCTCCTTCATGGCTTCCCCGAGACCTCGCACATGTGGTCCGCCCTCCTCCCCGCTCTTGCCGATGCCGGATACCGCTGCATCGCCCCCGACCAGCGCGGCTACAGCCAGGGCGCCCGCCCCGAAGGCGTCGAGCACTACGCCACCCCCGCCCTCGTCAGGGACGTGCTCGCCATCGCCGATGCCGAGGGCTACGGCCGCTTCCACCTCATCGGCCACGACTGGGGCGCCGTCGTCGGCTGGCGAACGGTCATGGCGCATCCCGAACGCATCGCCAGCTGGAGCGCGCTCTCCATCCCCCACATCGCCTCCTACCAACACGCCTACGCCACCGATCCCGTTCAGCAGCAGAAGAGCGCCTACATCACGTTCTTCCAGCAGGCCGGCACCGCCGAAGCCGCACTCACCGGCAACGACTTCGCCATGCTTCGCGGCGTCTGGACCGCGAGCCCGCCAGACGAAGTCGCCGATTACGTGCGCGTGCTCTCGCAGCCCTACGCGATGACCGCCGCCCTCAACTGGTACCGCGCCGGCTTCGGCGGGACTGCGCCCACGCTCCAGGGCTCGAACCAGGACATCACCGTCCCCACGCTCACGGTATGGGGCAACCAGGACACAGCCGTCGGCCGCTCGACGACGCTCACGGCGGCCCAATACATGAAGGGCCCCTACCGCTTCGTCGAACTCGATGCCGGCCACTGGCTCATCCAGGAAAAGTTCGAAACCGTTCGCGACGAAATCCTCGCCCACCTCCGCGCGAACACCATCGGCTGAGGCCTACCGCGGCTTGCCCCAATGCCACCATGTCACACGCCCGGGCGTGATGACCATCAGCGCTGTCTCTTCCAGCGCCATGGCCCCGTACTGGCGGTAGCGCCCGCGCAGGGCGGCGAGGGCCTCGGGCCATTCGCCCCCGCGCATGAGCGCGGCCGCGGTCCCCTCCACGCGCACCCAGGCAAGCTTCGTCCAGTCGTCGTCGTACCGGTCGGCCAGCAGGGTCACCCGCGGGTCGCGGGCGATATCCCTGAACCGCGCGAGCGCGCCGCGCCGCTTGGGCTTCTGGTCGTGCGAAATCACCACCCGGCCATCGACCGCCGCGAAGCACACCGGCACCATCCGGGGCCGCCCGTCCTCCGCGATCGTCGCCAGGTGCGCGACGCGGCACTCCTCCAGCAGCACCGCCGCCTCCGGTTCGAAGCCCGCCATCAGGCCACCGGTGCGGGGAACGGCACCCCGCACTTCGCGCCCAGTGCCTCCAGCAGGTCGATGGTCTCCGCATCGAGCGGGATGCCGTGCGCCTCGCGGTCCGCCCGCGCGAACGCCTCCGGGTCTCCCGCGATGAGCACGCGCTCCACGCCCGGCTCGGGCTTCGTCGCGCGGATGTGGTCGAGCATGCGGCGCATCTCGGCCTTGAACTCCACGGGGTCGCGGAACGCATCGATCCGCCAGGCGGCAAACCAGAACCCCTGCGCGAGGATCGCCCGGTCCAGGAACAGCCCCGATCCCGTGCCGGAGAGCACCCCCGTGAGGATGTCCACCATCAGCCCCAGCCCGTACCCCTTGTAGGAGCTTGTCTCCAGCCGCGACCCGAGCGGCAACAGCGCCCCGCCCTGCCGCAGGATGGTCGGGTCCGGCGCGGTCGCGCCCGTGGCATCGACGGCCCACCCGGGCGGGATCGGCTTCCCCTGCCTCGTCGCGATCTCCAGCTTCCCCGCCGCCACGGCCGTCGTCGCCATGTCGAGCAGGAAGGCGTGGCTGCCCTCCACCGGCGCGGCCATCGCGATCGGGTTCGTGCCGAAGACGCGCTCAAGCCCGCCCGCCGCATTCGCGATGGGGGGCACGTTGCACATCGCCATCCCCACCATGTCCTGCTTCGCCGCGAGGTGCGCGTAATACCCTGCTGCCCCGAAGTGCCGGCCGTTCCGCACCGCGACCATCCCGATGCCGGTCGCGCGTGCCTTCGCGATCGCCGCTTCCATCGCCTTGTGCCCGACGATGATGCCCATGCCGCCATCCGCATCCCACGTCGCCGCCACCGGGCTGTCCCGCACGATGCCAATCGCCGGAGCCGGGTTCACGATGCCCCGGTCGAAGCCCGGTGCATATCCCGGGTGCCACGGCAGATGCGCGATCCCGTGGGACTCGATCCCGGCGAGGTCGGCGTCGATGAGCACCTCCGCCCCCAGCGCCGCATCCTCCGGCGGTACGCCGTAGCTGGCGAGCACGTCCGCCGTGAAGCGGCGCAGTTCCGGGGCGGCGAAGCGGGGACGAAGGTCAGCGGCCATGCCGCGCACGATACGCCGGCCCGGCGCCCTCCGCGCTACCCTTCCTCCGCCGGGAAATCGTCCATCCGGATGCGGAAGAACGCCTCCGCGAACTCGCACCCCTCGCCCGCCGCCGCCTCGCGGCTCCACTGTTCGATGAACGTCACATCCCCGGCCGCGATCTGGCTCGGGTGCGCCAGGAGCGCACGCTTCTTGAGCTCCAGCGTGTCGCCGATGTCGACGCGGATGTTCATGCGGTCGCTGAACCCGAGGAAGATCTGCTTCACCTTGTGCGGCTCGTACCCGTCCAGGAGCAGCTCCGGGAAGGTAAGCCGGTCGCGCGCGCTCGGGAAGATCGCATCGAGTGCGGCATCGCCGGCGGTGCGGTGGTCCGGGTGGTTCAGGTAGAAGTCGCCCACGAATCGCGCCGTCGGGTCGAACGTGATCACCGCCTCCGGACGGCACTGCCGGATGACGCGCGTCAGGTCCTTCCGCAGTTCCAGGGTGTGCTGCAGGTATCCGTCCGGGTAGCCCATGAAGACGAAGTCGGCCACGCCGAGGATCGCTCCCGCGGCCCGCTGTTCCGCCTCGCGAATGACCGTCAGCTGCCCGGGCGTCATCGCCGGGTCGTCGCTCCCCTTGTCGCCCTTCGTGATCACGCAATACGTCACGTGCGAACCAGCCGCCGCCCACCGCGCGATCGTGCCCGCGCACATGAACTCGGCGTCATCCGGGTGCGCCACGATAACCAGCGCCGAGGCGGGAGCGTTCTGAAGCAGCATGCGGCGACTCCGGGCAACGATATCCCGCAAAGCCTAGCAGCCCCGGCCGTCTGGGGCCGGGGCTGCTGTTCGAGTCCGTTTCTTGCCCCCGGGTCAGGCCCGCGCCGGCAGCGCCTTTCGCAGCACGGGAAGCCGCGCCTCGCGCAGCCGCGGCAGCTCGATGATGACGAACGCCGCCAGCGAAACCATCCCGATCGCCGCCAGCGTCATCCGCGCCCCGGCGATCTCCGCGCCGATGCCCGTGAGCAGCATCGGGAGCACGAGCAGCCCCTCGGTCAGCGTCTCCTGCGTCGCGAAGACGCGTGACTGCTGTCCCACCGGTGCGCTCTCGGTCAGGGCCACGCGCGCGCTCACCAGCGTGGTGCTCAGGCCCAAGCCAAGCAGGAACGCCGCCGGCAGCGCCACCACGAACGTCGCGTTCATGTGGATTTGCAGCTGCGAAATCGGCTGCAGCGTCGTCAGGTTCACCATCGCCGCGAGCCCGTAATCGAACACCGCAAGCGCGAACACCGCGACCACCAGCCCGGCGACCGAATACCGCATGACCATGCGCGACCGTTCCAGGTTCACGCCCCGGTTCGTCCACGCCAGCCCGAGGACGATGCCGAGCACCCCCGGTGCCACCAGGTACGCGAGCGCGCTGTTCGGCAGGCCAAGGTCGTGCCGCAGGTACAGCGGCAGCGCGACGATGATGCCGCGCGACACGACCGTCTTCAGCGCGAGCGTCACCACCGCGTACCGCGCGACATCCTCGCGGAGGAAGAACCGGCAGACATCCCCGAAGGCGAACGCCTCGCGCGTCGACTCCATGTGCGTCGCCGCCGTGCCCCGCAGCCGCCAGCCGAGCAGCGCCGCCACCGGCACCTGCGCCGCGTACAGCAACGCGCAGGCCGCCAGCATCAGCGTCGAGCCGCCCGCCAGGTACAACGCCGGCGCGAGAACGACGACGCCCAGCCCCTGCCCGCCGTACTGCAGCGCCACCACCACGGAGTGCGCCCGGCTCGATGCTTCGTGCCGCAGCGAGCGCACCATCGCCATCTCCGCGGGCGTGAACACCTGCGAGACCGCGCTGTACAGCCCGGCGATCATCCAGGCGCTCGTCGAACCATCGATGAAGGCGATCCCTGCCGCGAGCGCCGCGAAGCGCAGCGCGGCGCCCACGACCATGCCGCGTGCGGGCCCGAGCTGGTCGGCGATGGCCCCGCCGGGCATCCCCAGCAGGAGCGACGGGACGAGCTGTGCTACGAACAGGCTGCTGATGCCCAGCGAGGCGTTCTCACCCGTACCCGCCGCCACGAACAGCGCCGCCCACAGGAGATTCTGGCCAGTCTGCGCAAGGAGCTTCGATGCGTAATACAGCGAACGATCGCTCACGAACCGCTTCCCTCAGATGCCACCAACACGCACACTCCCTCGCCCCGATCGTCGGACGGCCCAACGCCTTCCGTACCGGGACATACCCTGCCCTGAGCCGTTGGAGGGGGACACTCCGAAGCTCTCGATTCGCCTGCGAGGTTAGCTGACGGGTTCGGCGTCGAGATCGCCGGCCAGCGTCCGCTGGCTACACCCCATTGGCGGGCCTGCGAGTGAACTCACATGCCCTGCCACGCGGTTCCCCCGCTCCGGCCCGATGGCCGGATTCGGCACCTCCAGACTACCACCTGTTATGCCCATGCAACGTAAGGAAAGGCCGGAATGCCCCCGAAAATCCGGATGCAATTCCCCCTCTTTTGACCCTTGCGCGTAGGCCGCCATGGGCGTCTTCCGAATCCGCGAACCGCCCCTTGCAGGCCTCGTGCACCCTCCAGGCGTGAGGGGCGGCACCTGTTTCGGAAGTGTGATCTGTCGCGGCTCGAATCGCGGTACCGCCGGTCCACCGATCCCGGTTCACATGGCCGGCCCCGCCGCCCGCGCCATGGCGATAGCTTCTTCGTGTGGACAACTTGATCACGGCTCTACAGCATGGTCCCCGGACCGAGCCGGACGGCGTTCCCGCCGCGCGCGCGCGCGCCACGCATCCGCCGCTCATCCGGCTGGAGCACGTGTCACGCAGCTATGGCGACACGCGTGTGCCCATCCTTGCCCTTGACGACGTCTCCTTGGATGTCGCGCGCGGCGAGTTCATCGCCATCATGGGGCCCTCTGGATCGGGGAAGAGCACCCTCATGAACATCATCGCCTGCCTCGATCGCCCCACCTCCGGCACCTACCTGTTCGAAGGCCACGATCTCGGCCGCGCCCCCGATGACATCCGAACGCGCCTCCGCGGCGAGCTCTTCGGCTTCGTCTTCCAACACTTCCACCTGCTTCCCCGCATGTCCGCGCTGGAGCAGGTCGAACTGCCGCTGGTCTCGCACCACCCTGCGCGCCGCCGCGCACGCGCCATCGCCGTCCTCCGCGACCTTGGCCTCGGCGAACGCATCCACCACACCCCGGCCGAACTCACCGGCGGGCAGCAGCAGCGGGTCGCCATCGCGCGCGCACTCGTCGTCGCGCCGAGCGTGCTCTTCGCCGACGAGCCCACGGGCGCCCTCGATACCGCCACGAGCCACGAGCTGATGGAGCTCCTCGCGAGGCTCGCCCGCGAACAGGGCATCACCGTCCTCCTCGTGACCCGCGAGGCGGAAATCGCCGCCTACGCGCGGCGCATCATCAGGATGCGCGACGGCCGCATCGCCGAGGACACCGCGCGCCGCGAGCCCGTATCCGCCTGATGTGCCGCCCATGGCGGGCCTGTAGGCTTGGCCCGTGGGCAGCCTCCGTCACTCCTTCGCCGCGCTCTCCCCGGAGCGCCAGGGGATCATCGCCGTGCTCGCCGCCGCCCTGCTCTGGAGCTCAGGCGGCCTCTTCATCAAGGCGGTCTCGCTCGATGCCCTGGGCGTCACGATGTGGCGTTCGTTGCTCGCCGGCGCCGCGCTGGCCTGCTTCACGCGCACGCGCCCCCCGAATCCGCGTCGGGCGTCGCGCCTGGAATGGGCCCTCGCCGTCAGCTATGCACTCATGCTCGTCTTCTTCGTCAGCGCCACGAAGCTCACGACCGCCGCGAACGCCATCTTCCTGCAGTACACCGCGCCCCTGTACGTCCTCGTGCTCTCGCCCCTCTTTCTTGCCGAACGCCCCTCCCGGCTCGACCTCCTGTGCGTTGCCGTGGCCTTCGGCGGCATGGGGCTCTTTTTCGTCGGCAAGCTCGAAACCGATGACCTCGGCGGCAACCTTTGCGCGCTTACCAGCGGCGCTGCCTTCGCCGCCTTCCTGACGCTCCTGCGGGCGCCCGGCTGTGTCCCCGCCACGCGGCCGCGTTCGATGATCCTGGGGAATGCGCTGCTGGTGGTGACCCTGGCCGCTGTCAACCTCGCCCGCGGCACGAGCGCGCCATTCACGCCCGGCCCGGGAGACATCGCGGGCCTCGTGGTTCTCGGCGTGTTCCAGATCGGGCTCGCCTACGCCTTCTTTGGGTTCGGTATTCACCGCGTCGCCGCCCTCGAAGCCTCGCTCATCGGCATGCTCGAACCGGTCCTGAACCCGGTCTGGGTGTTCGCCTTCCTTGGCGAAACGCCCGGGCAGTGGGCTGTCGCCGGCGGCACGGTCATCATCGCCGCCGTCACCGTCCGCACCGTCGCCGCGGAGCGCGGCCGCCGCCCGCCCACGCCCGCCGATGAGCCGCTCGTCGTGCACTCCGAGGCCTGATGGACGCCGCCGCCACCACTCGCGACCTCATGGCCCTCTACTCCGAACTCGATGCCCTGCATGCCTGGCGCGGCTGGCACTGGTGGCCCGACGCCGACCCCTTCGAGGTCATCACAGGCGCGATCCTGGTCCAGAACACCGCCTGGGCGAACGTCGAACGCGCCCTCGACAACCTCCGCGCGGCTGCCGCCCTCACCCCGCAGGCGATGGCGGCCCTCCCCGAGCCCGCCCTCGAGGAGCTCGTGCGCCCGAGCGGCCAGTACCGCCAGAAAGCCAGGAAGCTGCGGGCGTTCCTCGCACTCGCCGCACGCCACGGTGGTCTCGAAGCGCTGCTCACGCTCCCGGCGGCGATGCTCCGGGGCGAACTCCTGGCTACCTGGGGCATCGGCCCCGAAACCGCCGACGCCATCATCGTCTACGCCGCCCGCCAGCCAGCCTTCGTGATAGGCGCCTACACGATGCGGCTCTTTTCACGGCTCGATGTGGGGCCCGTGGCCTCCCGTGACTACGCCACCTGGCAGGCCTTCTTCACCACCCACCTCCCCGAGGACCGCGATACCTGGGCCCGCTACCACGCCCTCATCGTCATGCACTGCAAGCACCTCTGCCGCAAACGGGCCCCCCTTTGCCGCCAATGCACCCTCTCCACCCGCTGTCCCGTGGCGCTCGCCTGACGCCTTTCTCCTTCCTCTTTTCTCCTTTCTCTCCCTTCCCCTAGCATCGAAGGAGGCCTCCGCGCGCGACGCGCCGCCCGGGCCCGAATCGCTCATGCTCTACGCGGAATCCGTCTCGAAATCGTTCGGCCCCAAGGACGTTCTCGCCAACGTGGATTTCATCATTGGCGATGGCGAACGCGTGGGCCTCGTCGGCCCGAACGGAGGCGGCAAATCCACCATCCTTCGCCTCCTCGCCGGTGACCACACCCCCGATACCGGCGCAGCTGGCCACCGCGGAGGTGCACTCGGCTACCTACGCCAGGAGGCCGGCCTCCAGGACGCCAACACCCTCATCGAGGAGCTCTGGCTCGCCTTCCCAGAGGCCCACGCCATTGAACGCGACCTCGCCGCCATCGCCACCGCCATCGAATGCGGCGATGGGGACCTCGATGACCACATCGAGCAGCAGGCCCGCCTCTTCGAGGAGTTCGAACGGCTCGACGGCTACCGCATCGAGGCACGCATCGGCCGGGTCCTCGCGGGCCTCGGCTTCGATGTCGCGACGGATGTCGCGAAGCGCTGCGGCGCCTTCTCCGGCGGCTGGCAGATGCGCATCGCCCTCGCGAAGGTCCTTGTTCGCCGCCCCGAGAACCTCCTCCTCGATGAGCCCACGAACCACCTCGACGTGCGTACCCGCGACTGGCTCGCGAACGAGCTCATCGATTACCCCGGCACCGTTCTCATCGTCACCCACGACGGCGAATTCCTCGACCGCGTCGCCACCCGCATCCTCGACCTGCGCGAGAAGAGCATCGAGAGCTACCCGGGCAACTACACCAACTACCAGCGCCTGAAGGCCGAGAAGCTGCAGGCCCAGGACCGTGCCGCCGCCCGCCAGGAGCGCGAACTCGACCGCCAGGAGCGCTTCATCGAGCGCTTTCGCGCCAAGGCCACCAAGACATCCGCCGTCCAGAGCCGCGAAAAACAGCTCGCGCGGGTCGAGCGCATCGACCGCACCCGCAAGGAGTCCGAGGTCCACTTCCAGTTGAACGCCTCGGGCCGCACCGAGCGCGACGTGCTGATGCTCAAGCATGTCGCGCACGCCTACGGCGACCACCTGGTCCTCCTCGATGTCAGCCTCCACATCGAACGCGGCCAGAAGGTGGTGCTCGTGGGACCGAACGGCAGCGGCAAGAGCACGTTGCTCAAGATCGCCGCCGGCCACTTCGCCCCCTCCGAGGGCGTCGTCGATTGGGCCGAGCGCGCCCGCCCCGGCTACTACGACCAGCACCAGGACGAAGCCCTCGACCCCGAGCGCACCGTCCTCGACGAGGTCCGTTCCGTCGCCATGGGGCAGACCGATGAGCGTCTGCGTACCGTCCTCGGCCAGTTCCTCTTCAAGGGCGACGATGTCTTCAAGCCCGTCAAAGTGCTCTCCGGGGGCGAACGCAGCCGCGTCGCGCTCGCGAAGTTCCTCATCCAGCCAACGAACGTGCTGCTCCTCGATGAGCCCACGAACCACCTCGACCGCACCACCCGCCGCAAGCTCATCGAGGCGCTCCAGGGCTACGAAGGCACCATCCTC
>JAYRRO010000212.1:0-3674 GCA_041910095.1 Dehalococcoidia bacterium | reverse complement strand
TCGCGCATCATCACGATCGAGGGGCTCGGGCGGCACCTCTGGGACCGCCGGGAGTCGCGGCCGGCCCATGAGCGGATGCGCCGCTGGGTGGAGAGCATGCGCGAGCTGGAGCAGCGCCAGCCGCGCGTCTACGAGACGCTGGAAGCGGCCGAAGAACGAATGCGTGAGGCGAACGGCCACCTGACGCCTGAGCTGGCCCGCGAGCTGACCGAGCACGGGGTGCGGCGCGTCGATGGCGGATTCGCCTGGAAGTACGACAACTTTACGCGGTCCGGTTCGCCGTATGAGTTCAATATGGAGGACGCGCGGGACCTCTGGAACCAGGTGCGCTGCCCGATCCTCATCATCTTCGGCGAGGAATCGTTCGGGAAGCGCATGGGGAACATGGACCTGAGCGCGTTCCACGACTACCGCTCGGTGCGCGTGGAGAAAGCGGGGCATTGGGTGCATCACGACCAGTTCGAGACGTTCATGGGGCACGTCGACCGGTTCCTCGACGAATGAGGGCGCGGCTGTTGGCCCTGATGGCGGCGGTCGCGGCGGTGGCGCTGGTCGCGGCGGCGTGCGGCGGCGATGACGATGGCGGCGCAGCGGCCGCGACCGCGAGCGGTGGGACCGTCGCGAACGGGACGGCATCGCCGGCGGCGAAGGCGAGCGCGTCACCCGTGACGGTGGCCGACGCGGTCGAGAGGCTGAAGGCGTTCGAACCAGCGCCCGGCCTGGCGGATGGCGCCGCGCTGGGAAAGAAGGATTCGAAGGTCGTGCTGGGGGTCTTCGAGGACTTCCAGTGCCCGGTCTGCCTCGCGTTCACGCTGCTGAACGAGCCGGTGATCCTGGATGAGTATGTGCAGACGGGGAAGATCCGGTTCGAATTCCTGCACATGCCGATACTGGGGCCGGAATCGGCCAACGCGGCGATTGGGGGCGTGTGCGCGGCGCAGCAGAACAAGTTCTGGCCGTATCACAAGAAGCTCTTCGCGACGCAGGCCGAGGCGGGCCAGCTCTCGGAGGAGAAACTGAACGTCGGCCGCTTCAGCCCCGAGAACCTGAAGAAGTACGCGGGGGAAGCGGGGCTCGATGCCACGGCGTTCGAGACGTGCCTGAAGGGAGACGCGGCCGCCGCCGAAGCAACGAACCAGCTCCGGCAGGCACGAGACCTCGGGGTGCGCGGAACGCCGACGTTCGTGCTCAACGGGAAGGTGCTTTCGCCCACGCCGGCGGATGCGGCGGCCTGGCGGAAGGTGTTGGACGAGGCGCTCGCGAAGTAGCTGCCGTTAGCCCGCGGCGATTCCCGGGACGATCACGGTGTAGGGCCGCGCGGGCGGTTCTGGCGTCACCGGCGTGGATGCGCCGGGTTCGCAGCGCGCGCCATCAACGGGTGCGGCAAGGGTGAGCAGGTAGGCGTTGACGACCGGGTCGACGCACGCGTCGCCCTGGCCGTAGATGGTGTGGCCTTCGCCGACGTGGGTGAGCAGGACGCCGGTCGCGAGCTGGTTGGCATGGGCGACGCCTTCGACGTAGGGCGTGGCCGGGTCATTGGTGGTGGCGATGACGATGATGGGCGGGGCGCCTTCGGCGCGCGGCGGGGTGAGGGGGTCAGAAGGCGCGGACCAGGTCGCGCAGGGAAGCGCGCTCTGCAGCAGGTTGGGCGCCCCGAACACCGGTGCGGACGCGCGCGCGAGGGCGGCAGGGGCCCGGAAGCCAGCCGGCGAAGACGGCCAGGTGTAATCGACGCAGCTCACGGCGATGTAGACATCGTTGGAGCCGGGATACGAGCCATCGGGTTCGCGCTGGAGGTAGGCATCGGCCATGTAAAGCAGGAGCGCGCCGTTGCCCGTCAGCGCGTTCGTGATGGCGGCGGTCAGCATCGGCCAGTAGGAACGCGAGTAGAGCCCGAAGCTGACGCCCAGGTTCGCCTCTCCGGGGCCGAGGGGGCGGTCGGCGGTGGGTACGGCGATGGGGGCGGCCTCGACGCTGGCGAGGAGGGCATCGAGGCCGCCGCGGGCGCTGCCGTTGCGGGCGAACGGGCAGGAGAGGCCGCAATCGGCGAGAAACGCCGCGAGGGCGCCTTCGAAGCCGATCGATTGGCGGCGAAGCTGCTCATCGCCGGAGACGGAGAAAAAGTCGTAGGCGCCATCGAGGACCATCGCGCGCAGGCGGTTCGGGAACATGTCCGCGTACACGGCGCCGAGCGTCGTGCCATAGGAGTAGCCCAGGTACGAGATGGTCTCCTCGCCGAGGGCGGCCCGCACGCGGTCCATGTCGCGAGCGGCGTTGCGGGTGCCGAGGTGCGGGAGGAGGGCGCCGTGTTTGGCGGCGCATTCGCCGGCAAAGGCGGCGGCGACACGTTCCATCGCCGCCCATTCGGCCTCGTTGTCGGGCGAGGGGTCGGCGGCGAAGTACGCGGTCATGCCGCTGTGGCAGCTGATGGGCGTGCTCCGGCCCACGCCACGCGGATCGAAGCCGATGAGGTCGAAGCGCGCGCGAACGGAGGCGGAGACGCCGTTGTGCTCGACGAGGTCGATAGCCGAGCCGCCCGGGCCGCCGGGATTCATGAAGAGGACGCCGATGCGCGTCGCGGGGTCCGGGGCCGGGCGCCGCACGAGGCCGAGTGAGATGGTGGGACCGGCCGGGTTGGCGTAATCGAGCGGCACGTCGAGGGTCGCGCACTGGAAGCCGCCGTCGCAGGGCGTCCAGGCAAGCGCGGGCGCGGCCTCGGGCTCGCCGAAGACGACGGGGCGGGCGCTCGCGGCGGCGGGCAGCAGCGCGGCCGCCACGGCGATGACAATGAGCACGACCGGGAAGCGAGGCATCGGTGTGCCAATCGTGCACCGTGCGGCGGGTGAATGAAAGGAAAGAACGGGTGGAAGGCCGCCGGGGCACCTCGCCCCGGGGACGAAGAAGCCCGGGACAGGCCCGGGCTTCCGCGCCGGTTCGCCGGTGACGGCTACTCGTCGCCGGGCGTTTCGGGCTCGGGGCCGGCCTCGGATTCGGCGTCTTCGGCGGGGCCTTCGAGGCCGAGCGGCATGGTCTCGTTGAGGACGGCCTCGGAGCGTCCGTTGCGGGCGGCGCGGGCGGGAGCGGCCTTTTCGTCCTGCATGAGGAAGACCGCGATGCTCGCCACCTGGTCGCCCTCGGCGACGCTCATCACGCTGACGCCCTGGGTGTTGCGTCCGATGAGGCTGATGCTATCGACGCGCGTGCGGATGACGATGCCGTCGCGCGAGACGAGGAGCAGCTGCTGTGCGGGATCGACCACGCGGCAGGCGGCGACCTTGCCGGTGCGGTCGGTGATGTTGAGGGTCTTGACGCCCTGGCCGCCGCGGCCCTGGACGGGGTATTCGGTGATGGCGGTGCGCTTGCCGAAGCCGCGCTCGGAGATGATGAGAAGGTGGGCGCCGTCGTCGAGGGTGTCGACGCCGACGACGTAGCCGCCATCGGGGAGCTTCATCCCGCGGACGCCGCCGGAGATGCGGCTGGCATCGCGCAGGTCGTCGATCTTGAAGCGGATGGCCTGGCCTTCGCTGGAGACGAGGAGGACGTTGGTCTCGTTGGTGGCGACGCGGGCGGCGATGAGCTGGTCGCCGTCGTCGAGGCGCATGGCGATCTTGCCGTTGCGGCGGACCTCCGCGAATTCGCTCAGCTTCGTCTTCTTGATCACGCCCTGGCGGGTG
>JAYRRO010000211.1:0-7389 GCA_041910095.1 Dehalococcoidia bacterium | reverse complement strand
GGCGGCGAGCGCCCGGCGCGCAAACCGCCGACGGGCAGCATCGGGCCGCGGCCGCGGCCGGGCGGCATCTCGATGCCGGTGGCGACGGTCGGGCTGCTGGCACTGGCGGTCGTGGTGGTTGCGCTGGCGTTCTTCCTCCAGGGCGCGCTGAGCGATGACGGCGGCGGCGGGCTCACGCCGGCGCAGGTGAACGCGACCAACCAGGCGGCGAAGCCCACCACGGCGGTGCCCCAGACGCAGCCTCCGGGCACGGCCGCGCCGGGAACGGGCACGCCGGGCGCCGCCGGTACGCCGGGGACGCCAACCACCCCGCGCACCGGCACGCCGGCCACGACGGGCAAGGTATACGAGGTGGTCTCGGGCGATACCTGCGGGGCCATCGGCGAGAAGACGGGCGTCGACTACAAGCAGATCCTCGCGAAGAACGGTATGACCGAGGAAGACTGCACCCGCCTGCAGGTGGGCCAGAAGCTCAACCTTCCCTAGGGAGACGCCCTCTCAGCGGTTCCCCGGATTGCCATGCGGCGGGCGTTGAGCGTGCCCGGGCACCGTTTACCGGGCGCCCGGTTTACACGCTTTTTGCATTCACGTTGCGGTTTGCACAAGTTCCAGGGGATGGCCACGGGTACGGTCTGGCTGCTTTGGAAGCAGTTTGAGAGGTGCCTGTGTCTTACAGACTCGTTGATCTCCGATTGATGTTCGTTCTTCTCGTAGGGGTTTTGGCGGTGGCAGGGGCGGCGCCCTCGGCGTCGCGGGCGGCGGGCGAAGAAAGCCCCATCGCGAACACGGCACTGAAGTACGTGGGCACCCACGGCGGGCAGTGCTGGACGTTCATGCAGCAGGTGGTCTTCGAGGCGACGGGCAAGCGCGTGGGCAACGACTACCGCGCGGGGTACTTCGAGGCAGGCGCGACCGAGGTCTCGGCGGCCGAGGCAAAAGCGGGCGACATCATCCAGGTCGCGGATGACGACGACACCAGCCCGTGGGCATCGTACCGGGGGCTGCACACGGCGATCGTGCTGGAGAACCTCGGCAATGGCCGCTTCAACGCGGTCGATTCGAACCAGAACTGGGACGAGATGGTGCGGCTGCGGCCCGGGTATGAACCGTACCGGCTGGCGGCGGCGAGCGGGCTCGACGTGCACATCTACCGCATCTCCGGCGGAGCGGCGCAGTCCGTGCCGGTGTCGTTCGCGGCGGGCGATGCGGCGACGGTGGCGCCGGACTCCGGCTGCCTGAACCTGCGCAGCGAACCTTCGCTCAAGGGAAGCATCCTGACCTGCCTGAAGGCGGGGACGGCCGCGAGCGTGACGGGCGGCCCGGTGAGCGCGGATGGCTTCACCTGGGTGAAGGTGGAGGCCGCGGGCAGGACAGGCTGGGTGGCGGCGCGCTACCTCGCGAAGAGGCAGAGCCCGGCGACGTCGGCGGCCGTTGAACCGCCCCCGGCCACCGTCGCGGAGCCGCCGGCAGCGACGGTGCCCGCCACGGACGTCCCCGCGGCGGCGAAGGAGCCGGCGGCGGTGCTGGCGAAGGTCGATAACAGCCCGGGTTGCCTGCGCGTGCGCAAGGAGCCGGGCACGGGCGCTGGCACAATCGACTGCCTGCCCGCCGCGACCGGGGTCGCGATCATCGATGGGCCGGTGGAGGCGAACGGGCTGGCGTGGGTGAAGGTCGTGGTCGAAGGGCGCGTGACGGGCTGGGTAGCGAGCACCTTCCTCGTCCAGTAGCACGGGCGGGTTGACCGCGTTCGCCGCCCGGCTCACCGTTTGGGCGTGACGAACGAGAGGCCCCGCATCGGGATCATCGGCGCCGGCCGCACAGCGATGTCGCTGGGGCCGGCGCTTTCGCGTGCCGGGTACGGCGTGGTCGCGGTCGCGAGCCGGGAGCGGGAGTCGGCGCGGCGGCTGGCGGAGGCGATCGGTGGCGGCGTGCGTGCCGCAGCCGCCGAATGGGTGGTGGATTCGGCAGACCTGGTGTTCCTCACGGTGCCGGATGGCGCGATCGCGGGCGAGGCGGCGCGGTTGCGGTGGCGCGCCGGGCAGGCGGCGGTGCACTGCAGTGGCGCGCTCGGGCCGGAGGTGCTCGCGCCCGTGCGAGCGGCGAACGGGCTCGCGGGGTGTGTGCATCCGTTGCAGACATTCCCTTCGCGCGAGCCCGAGCCGGGGCGGTTCGCGGAGGCGTGGTGCGGGATCGAAGGCGACGGGGCGCTGGCGGGGATGCTGGAGGCGATGGTCACCGCGATGGGCGCAAGGCCGTTTTCGCTCGCGGGCATTGACCGGGCGGCGTATCACGCGGCGGCGGTATTCGCGAGCAACTTCGTGGTGGCGTTGATGGCGGCCGCGGGACGGGCGTGGGAGGCGGCGGGCTTGCCGGGCGAGGTCGTGCGGGAGGCACTGGCGCCGTTGCTGCTGGCGAGTGCTTCGAACGCGGCGGCGAAGCCTTCGCTGGCGGCGTTGAGCGGGCCGGTCGCGCGTGGCGATGCGGGCACTGTCGCGCGGCACCTGGAGGCGCTGGCGGGCGAGCCGGACCTTCGCGCGCTCTACGTGGCGCTAACGCGGGAGCTGACCCGGTTCGCGCCCGAGGACGCGACGGCGCGCGCGGCGATCCGGGCGCTGCTGGGGTAGCACGGGCGGGCGCCGCGCGCGTATGGTCGCCCCACTACGAACCAGTGAGGAAGCCCAATGTTCAACGGTGTGGACCATGTCGTCATCGCGGTGAAGGACCTGGACGCGGCGATCGGGCGGTACGAGACGATCTATGGCACGGGCGTGAGCGACCGCAGCGATGCTCCCGCGGCAGGCATGGCAATGGCCTTCTTCCGCTTCGGCGATTCGTACATCGAACTCGTCTCGGCGACGGGCGACGCGGGACCGATCGCGAAGCGGCTGGCGGAACAGGGCGAGGGTGTGCACCTCGTCGCGATGAAGGTCGACGATATCGATGCGACGGTGGCGGAGCTGCGCGAGAAGGGCATCCGGCTCGTCGGCGACCCGGGGCCGGGGAACCCGGTGAAGGGCCAGGTCTTCGTCCACCCGTCCGTGACCGGCGGTGTGCTCACGCAGCTGGTCCAGCGCTAGGGCGATCGAAATTCGGGTTGTCAGAACCTCGACCTTGGGTTCCGCCAAGCAGGTCATCCACTTCGACGACGCGCATCAGGAGCGCCCGTAGGACCATGTGGCCATCGTTCGCCGCGTCCAGCCGCTTCCGCGCTTCAGTCAGGTGGCGCCGAACTGTGCGTGGCTGGAGAACGAGAGCCTCGGCGATCTCGCGAGGCTCGGCACCCCGGAGGTACAGCACAAGCACCGCACGCTGGGTCGAAGTCAGCAGGTTCGCCGCCTGAACCGGCATTTCCGAAACATACCAGATCAGGCGAAGAACGAAAACCTCGCGTATGGTCAAAAGGCCATATTCAGCTCAGCACTCGAAGTCTAATGTGGCCCGGACAAACGGAGGTCATGTGATGACTCGAGCCGGAGGCTTTTCGAAGATCGCACGCGCTGCTGTGATTGCCATCGCATTCATGCTAGGAGCCTCAGCCGTTGCTGGGGTTCGAGCAAGCCAATACAACAATGTATTCATTCCTTGGGGAAACTCCACATCTGCCGTATATCCTTCCTCCACTTACGGAGTATGCGTGCTAAATGGAGTAAACTACGGCTTTAGTTGGTGGCACAGCCTCGGTTATCATACTGAGGCATATCAGAATCCCAAGAACGTGGAATTTCATTACCTCGACTGGTATGGAGGGGGCTCGAATGCCCCATGGCTTAACCTGAAGTACCATCGCGGAAGGATCATCCCGCACGCGCCTGGCACGATCGTCAATATCAGCGGTCTGTGGGGAAAGCCATTGGATGTGTACGACTATACTGCATGGCTTTGGACCTACGTTCCCTGGTCGATCTCCCTTCCTCCGGAAGTGATGTCAGAGTTCGCCAAATATGATTCTGGAGACGGGTGGGTATATCCGTGCGGTGGCCATAGCAGTGTGAGCTACTGGACACCTGGGGCCTAGAGTAATCTTTCGTTTTGCGGGCGCCGTTCAACAACGTTGCTTGCGCATTCAGATGGAGGCAGGCTGTGGCTATTAATCGTCAATCGGGGCGGGTGATGTCGCTGGTTGCCGTCGCACTCGTGGCGGGCGGGGTGGTGGCGTTCGTCGCGACCGGGAGCCGGGGGCGTTCGGAGCCGGAGGACCGGGCGCAGGTCGTCGTCCCCGCCGGGTCGCTGGCGGAGGAGGCTCGCAAGGCGAGCGCGTTGGCCGGGTTCGATGTCGTGGCGCCGGTGCTGCCGGTGGGCTTCGAGCTGACGGGGATGAAGGTCGATGCGCCCGAGCATGGCCCGGTCCACGAGGTGTCGATGGCGTTCAAGGGGCCGTTCCCGATTTCGATCACGCAGTCCTCGGCGCCGGTGGCCGTCACGGATGCGGAGACGCTGGTGAGCCCCGTGGTGGGCGCGACGCTGGTCCGCGCGCGGTCGGATTTCGGGTTCACCGGGTACACGCTGACCACGAAGACGCGAAGCTACGAGCTGCTGGTGGAGACGAAGTTCGGGATGGATGAGGGCGAGGCGGCGAAGATCCTGGCGTCGATGGTGCGCTGAGTCAGTCGAGGTCGTACTGCCAGCCGGGGATGCGGCCGGGGAGGCCGGCCTCGGCGTGATGGGCGCGCACCCACTCCTCGCGGGCGTGCCAGTGGGCGGTGTAGCTGTCGTAGCCGTGGGCGCGCTCATCGACCCATTTCCAATCGGCCCAGCAGAGGAGCGCGAGGTCGAGGTCGCGGCGGGCGATGCGGCGGATGGCCTCCATAACGGGCGTGCGCGTGCGTTTGCGCTTCTCGACCTTGTCGGCGATGAGGATGACCTTCGCGAGCATGGGCATTTGGGCGAGCCCGGCGGTGTGGTCGCGAACGGCGGCGAGGGCCTCATCATCGGTGACCTTGAAGCGTTCGCGCATGACGGCGGCGGCGAGGGGGCCGTGGAGCATGATGGGCGCGGCTTCGTCCTCGGGCCCGATGGCGACGCCGGCCTCGCGCGAGAGACGGAGAAGGTCGGCCGGGGCGTGGGCGCGAAAGAGGTCGTGCCCCCAGGTCGCGAGCTGCGTGCGTTCGGGGTCGATATCCCAGTGGCGGGCGAGGTCGAGGGCTTCGTCGAGGACACGGCGGACGTGCTTGAGGAGCCCTTCGGGGCGGGATTCGAACTCCTCGATGATGGCCTCGACCTGGGCCCGGATCGACTTCGCCATCAGCCTTCGGGCCCGAGCGGGCGGCCCCCGACGAGGTGGAGATGGAGGTGCGAGATGGTCATGCCGGCGGCTTCGCCGACGTTGAAGGCGAGGCGATAGCCAGACTCGGCGACGCCCTCGATGTCGGCGGCCTCGGTGGCGAGTTCGAACATCGCGCCGAGGGTCGCGCCATCCTCCATGCCGAGGTCGCGCGCCCAGCCGATGTGCCGCCTGGGGATGATGAGGGCGTGCACGGGCGCACGGGGATTTATGTCGCGAATGGCGAAGGCGGCGGCATTTTCGGCCACGCGGGGCACATCGACTTCGCCGGCGGCCATCTTGCAGAAGAGGCAATCGCTCACGTCGGTCTCCTTCGCGCGGATTGTAGCAACGCTTCAGGCGAACAGGGTGCGAACGAGGTGACGCTGGACCTTGCCGCTGGCGGTGGCGGGCAGGGATGTGGTCACGAGGTAGCGGCGCGGGAGCTTGTAGGGGGCGATGCGTTCGCGGAGGTAGGCATCGAAGGTGACCGCCGCATCGTCCACGGGCGTGCGAAGGACGAGGGCGGCGGCGACTGACTGGCCCCATCGCGCATCCGGGATGCCGACGACGGCGGCGCCTTCGACGGCGGGGTGCTGGAGGAGGTGGCCCTCGACCTCGGCGGGATAGACGTTTTCGCCGCCCGTGACGATGAGGTCGTCGCGCCGGTCGAGAACGTAGAGGAAGCCTTCGGCGTCGAGGCGGCCGATGTCGCCGGTGTGGAGCCAGCCGTCGCGGAGGGCGCGGGCCGTGGCCTCGGGGTTTTCCAGGTAACCCGGGGTGATGGTCGCGCCTGAGACGAGGATTTCGCCGGGCTCGCCTGCGGGGGCGTCGATGCGGAGGCGGGTGCAAAGCAGCGGCTTGCCCGCGGAGCCGGTGTGCGTCAGCGCGTCGCCGGGAGAGAGGGTCGTGACCTGGGAGGCGGCCTCGGACAGTCCGTATGTCTGGAGGACCGGGAGGCCGCGGTCGAGCGCGCGCAGGAGGAGGTCGCGAGTGACGGGACCGCCGCCCACGAGCACGCCGCGAACGGACGGCGGGTAGGGGAGGGCGTCGGCATCGAGCATGCGCTGGAGCATGGTGGGGACGACGGAGAGCAGCGACACGCCTTCATCGCGGAGGGCGCGATTGACGGCGTGCTCATCGAAGGCGGCGTGGACCGCGACGGCGGTGCCATAGATTGCACTCCGGAGGACGATGCTGAGGCCGCCGACGTGGAAGAGCGGCATGCACGCGAGCCAGCGGTCGCCGGGGAGGACGCCCATGTTGTAGGCGGATGCGGCGGCGCTGGCGGCGAAGTTCTCGTAGGTGAGGATGGCACCCTTCGGTCGGCCGGTGGTGCCCGAGGTGTAGATGATGGAGTGCGGGGCATCGGCGTTGTGGGTGCGAATGGTCGCGGCCGGTGGCTCGGTGACGGGAGTGGTGGTGCCGCCGCCGAGTTCAAAGACGGAGGTGCCCGTGATGGCGGCGGCTTCGCGGGCCAGGGCAGACGTGGGCGCATGCGCGAGGAGGAGGCGCGCGCCGCAGTTCTCGAGCTGGTAGGCGAGCTCGGCCGGCGTGAGGCGCGCGTTCAGGGGCACGAGGACGGCATCGAGGCGGGTGACGGCGTGCACGGCGTCGACGAATTCGAGGGAGTTCAGGGCGAGGAGTGCAACGTGCTGGCCGGCGCCGATGCCGCGTGTTTCGAGTGCCGCCGCAAGGGCAGCGACCCGGGCATCGAGTTCGGCGAAGGTGAGGGCGGCGCCATCGGCCTGGACGACGGCGGTCGCGCCGGGGAGGGCGGAGGCGCGGTGCTGAAGCCAATCGGGCATGGGCGCGGTCAGCGGCGGACCTCCTGCCAGGGGCCCGTGGCGTGGGCTTCGAGGGCCGCTTCATCGAGCGTGAGGCCGAGCCCTGGGATGTGGGCGATGCCGGGGAGGGTGACGCGGCCGGTTTCGAGGGGCGGGACGCCCGTCACGATGTCGGCGGCGAGGCGGGCATGGGTGGCGATGCCGCAGGCGGGACGGGGGGCATCGAGGGTTGCGGCCAGGTGCATCGCCAGCGCGGTGCCGATGCCCGCATCGAAGGTGGTGGTCACGATGGCATCCAGGGCGGCTTCGCGGGCGGCGGCAAGAATGGCGAGGGATTCGCGG
>JAYRRO010000210.1:0-21136 GCA_041910095.1 Dehalococcoidia bacterium | reverse complement strand
GGGGCGGATATCGGCGACGCGCTCCTCGATGGAGTTGGCCATCTCGTTGCGGAGGCGGTCGAGCTCGCGCTCGCGGGCTTCGCCATCGACTTCGGTGACCAGGTACTGGGCGAAGTAGAGGACGCGCTCGAGGTTGCGGGGTGAGATATCGAGGAGGAGGCCGAGCTTGCTGGGGGTGCCCTTGACGAACCAGATGTGGCTGACGGGGCTGGCGAGTTCGATGTGGCCCATGCGCTCGCGGCGGACTTTTTCGCGGGCGACTTCGACGCCGCACTTATCGCACACGATGCCCTTGTAGCGGACGCGCTTGTACTTGCCGCAGTAGCACTCGAAGTCCTTGGTGGGGCCGAAGATCTTCTCGCAGAAGAGGCCGTCCTTTTCGGGCTTGAGGGTACGGTAGTTGATGGTCTCGGGCTTGGTGACTTCGCCATAGGACCACGAGCGGATCTGCTCGGGGCTGGCGAGCGAAATCCGAACCTGGTTGAAGTCGTTAACTTCGAGCATTGAACAGGTCCTCCTCGCGTTCGAAGCCGGACAGGTTGATATCGAGCATGGGCATGTCGTTGGAGGTGTCGTCGATGAAGGAAACGGCGCCGCCGTCGTCGTTGGAGACTTCGACGGAGAGGCCGAGGGACTGGAGCTCCTTGACGAGCACCTTGAAGGACTCGGGGACGCCCGGTTCGAGGACGTCCTCGCCCTTGACGATGGCCTCGTAGGTTTTGACGCGGCCGACGACGTCGTCGGACTTCACGGTGAGGAGTTCCTGGAGGATGTGGGCGGCGCCGTAGGCTTCGAGTGCCCACACTTCCATTTCGCCGAAGCGCTGGCCGCCGAACTGGGCCTTGCCACCGAGCGGCTGCTGGGTGATGAGGGAGTAGGGGCCGGTGCTGCGGGCGTGGATCTTGTCCTCGACGAGGTGGATGAGCTTGAGCATGTAGATGTAGCCGACGGTGAGCGGCTGGTCGAAGGTATCGCCGCTGCGGCCATCGCGGAGCGTCATCTTGCCGAAGAGGGGCGGCGCGACGTTGGTCTCCTTGTAGACGCGGAGGGCAGCTTCCTCGAGGTCCTCGATGGTGGCCTTCTTGCCGGGCGCGTGGCCGGCTTCGGTGAGCCAGATTTCGAGGCAGGCGCGCTTGGCGGCGCCTTCGACGGGGGCGAGGAAGACGGGGCGGGGGTCGTAGCCTTTGCCTTCGAGCCAGCTGATGGCGCGGGCTTCGTCGTAGCCGCGTTCGCGGGGATCGACGAAGAAGAAGGCGCCGGACTCCTGGGCGATCCAGGCACGGGCGAGGGCGTCATCGATTGCACCATCGGTGGCGCCATCGAAGACGGGGGTGAGGGCGCGGAAGCCGAGGGCGTTGGCGGCCCAGCCGAGGTGGGTTTCGAGCACCTGGCCGATGTTCATGCGGCTGGGGACGCCGATGGGGTTGAGGATGATATCGATGGGGGTGCCATCGGGCAGGTAGGGCATGTCCTCGACGGGGAGGATGCGGCTGATGACGCCCTTGTTGCCGTGGCGGCCGGCCATCTTGTCGCCTTCGCTGAGCTTGCGGCGCTGGGCGATGGAGACGCGGACGAGCTTGTTGACGCCGGCGGGCAGGGACTCGTGGTCGTCGCGGCTGAAGACCTTGACGTCGATGACCTTGCCGCGTTCGCCGTGGGGCACGCGAAGGGAGGTGTCCTTCACTTCGCGGGCCTTTTCGCCAAAGATGGCGCGAAGGAGCTTCTCCTCGGCGGTGAGCTCGGTTTCGCCCTTGGGGGTGATTTTGCCGACGAGGATGTCGCCTTCGCGGACTTCGGCGCCGATGCGGATGATGCCGTCCTCGTCGAGGTCCTTGAGGCTGTCTTCGCCGACGTTGGGGATGTCGCGGGTGATTTCCTCGGGGCCGAGCTTGGTGTCGCGGGCTTCGACTTCGTGCTTTTCGATGTGGATCGAGGTGAACTTATCCTCGCGGATGAGGTTCTGCGAGATGATGATCGCGTCCTCGAAGTTGTAGCCCTCCCAGCTCATGAAGGCGCAAAGGACGTTCTGGCCGAGGGCCAGGTCGCCGCCCTGGGTGCTGGAGCTATCGATGAGGGGCTGGCCGGCGCGGACGCGCTGGCCACGGAGGACGAGCGGGCGCTGGTTGAGGCAGGTGCCCTGGTTTGAGCGGGTGAACTTGACGAGGCCGTAGCCCTGTTCGCCGAGCTCGGGATCGTCGTAGCGGATGACGATGCGGCTGCCGCTGGCTTCGAGGACTTCGCCATCGCCGCTGGCGATGGTGACGTGGCCGCTATCGACGGCGGTGCGGCGCTCCATGCCGGTGCCCACGAGGGGGACTTCGGGCCGCACGAGTGGCACGGCCTGGCGCTGCATGTTGGCGCCCATGAGGGCGCGGTTCGCGTCGTCGTGCTCAAGGAAGGGAATAAGCGCGGTGGCGACGGAGACCATCTGCTTCGGGGAGACATCGACGAAGTCCACTTCGTCCGGGGTGACGGACTTGAAGTGGCGGTGGTCGCGGGCTTCGACGCGCTCGGAAAGGAAGTGGCCGTTCTCATCGAGCGGGGTGTTCGCCTGGCCGACGATGAAGCGGTCTTCTTCATCGGCGGTGAGGTAAGCGATGTCGTCGGTGACGGCGGGGCGGAGGGGCACGTTGCCGCCGAGGGCGCGCAGCGCGGCGAGGTTGGCCTCGGTGATCTGTTCGCCGCTGGCGATGACGACCTTGCCGGAGGCATCGGCGACGTCGCGGCTGACGCGGCGGCCGAGGATGCCGGGATGGTCGGGGGAGATGGACTTCACGACGCGCCGGTAGGGGGTCTCGATGAAGCCGTAGTCGTTGAGCCGCGCATAGGTTGCGAGGGAGCCGATGAGGCCGATGTTCGGGCCTTCCGGGGTCTCGATCGGGCAGATGCGGCCGTAGTGGCTGTGGTGGACGTCGCGGACGTCGAAGCCGGCGCGGTCGCGGGAGAGGCCGCCGGGGCCGAGGGCGCTGAGGCGGCGCTTGTGGTTCAGCTCGGAGAGGGGATTCGTCTGGTCCATGAACTGGGAGAGCTGGCTGCCGCCAAAGAACTCCTTCATGGCCGCGACGACGGGGCGGATGTTGATGAGGGCGCTGGGCGTGGCCTCTTCCGGGTCGGTGATGGTCATGCGTTCGCGGACGACGCGCTCCATGCGGAGGAGGCCGACGCGGAACTGCTGCTGGATGAGCTCGCCGACGGCGCGGACGCGGCGGTTGCCGAGGTGGTCGATGTCGTCGGCGCCGCCGCGGCCATCTGTGCCGCCCTGGCCATTATTCATGCGCACCAGTTCGCGGATGATCTCGACGAGGTCGGCCTGGCGGAGCCAACGCTGGCGCACGTCGTTGGGGAGCTGGAGCCGCTTGTTGAGCTTGTGGCGGCCCACGCGGCCGAGGTCGTAGCGGCGGGGGTTGAAGAAGAGGGTGTTGATGAGGTTGCGGGCGTTTTCCAGGGTCGGCGGGTCGCCGGGGCGGATGCGGCGGTAGAACTCGAGGAGGGCCTCGTGCTTGTTCGCCGACTTGGCGCCTTCCTTGGAGATGGTGGTGGTCATGAAGCGGTGGACGTCGCCGGTATCGACGTCCTCGAAGAGGGCGAGGACGCGCTCATCGACGCCGAGCTCCATTTCGAGCTCGCGCAGGGCGGCATCGCGGGCCTTTTCGGCCTCGGGCGTGCCGTTGGCGAGGTAGGCATCCTGTGCGGCGAAGTACTTCGCGAAGCGCGGCTTGTCGCGGTCGCCGGGGAGGAGGCCGGGGACATCGATGGCGCGCACGAGGATGGAGACGGGGATCTTGCGCTTGCGGTCGACCTTGACGGCGACGAGGTCGCGATTCGAGGTTTCGAATTCGAGCCAGGCGCCGCGATTGGGGATGAGCTTGGCGAAGCAGAGGTTGCGGCCGGAGGCCTGGTCCTGCTCGAGGGTGTAATAGACGCCCGGGGAGCGGACGAGCTGGGAGACGACGACGCGCTCGGCACCGTTGATGATGAAGGTGCCGCGGTCGGTCATGAGGGGGAAGTCGCCGAAGAAGAGGCGCTGTTCCTTGATTTCGCCGCTCTCCTTGATGGTCAGTTCGACATCAACGAAGAGGGGGGCGGCGTAGGTCATGTCGCGCTCGCGGCACTCTTCCTGGGAGTGCTTTGGATCGCGGAACTCGTAATCGGAGAAGCGCAGGTCCATCTTGGACCCGGTGAAGTCCTGGATGGGGGAGATCTCATCGAGGAGTTCGCGCAGGCCGGGCCGGGTTTCCTCGGCGGGGACGGGCTGGCGAATGAACCAGTTGAACGAGTCCACCTGGATCTTGATGAGGTCGGGGATGTCGAGGACGTTCGGGATACGGCCGTAGGTCTGTACGTCGAGGGGGACAAAGCCCCCCGGCGGCACCACGTCACGCGTAGTGGTCATCCTGTCGTCGTTCTCCTTCAGGACTTGAGAGCGGGGCAAAGAGGGATAGGGCTGGTTGGCCGGGGACGTGTTGGGTCGATGGGCATGATAAGGCGAGCAGCCAGCGTACCATTCGCGATTGGCGGTGGTCAAGGTGCCGTGGAGGAAGCGTAACGGAACGATGGCGCGGAACCGTGCGGGCCGCGCGAAGCTCCTCATTCGGGAACAGGGACATCATAACGGAGTGCGCAAGTGCTGAGTGCTGAGTGAGTTCCGGGTCCCGGTTGGCAGTTCCCAGGGACGAACGAACGGGGCGCCCGGTGGGCGCCCCGTTTGTGGTGTGCGGTGGTGTCGCGGGTCAGGCGACGGGTGCGGGCTCGCGCTGGGGCTCGATGCGGAGGCCTTCGCCGTCATCGGGTGCCTTGCGGTCGACGATGACGGTGTCGCCCGTGCCGAATTCGCCGGCGAGGAGCATCTCGGAGAGCTTGTCCTCGATGGCGTCGGAGATGAGGCGGCGGAGGGGGCGGGCGCCGAAGGCGTGGTCGTACCCCTTTTCGCCGAGCCAGTCCTTCGCCTCGGAGGTGACTTCGAGGATGATGCCCTTGCTGGCGAGCTGCTTGGTGACGCCGATGAGTTCGAGTTCGACAACCTTGCGGATGTCCTCGCTGCTCAGGGGGCGGAAGACGACGGTGCTATCGATGCGGTTGAGGAACTCGGGCCGGAAGACGTTCTTGAGTTCGGTGAGGACCTTGTCCTTCATCCGCTGGTAGCGGTCCTCGATGGTCTTGACTTCATCGCTGGTGCGCTGGAAGCCGAGGCCGGAGTCGCGCTTGATGAGGTCGGACGCGACGTTCGAGGTCATGATGATGATGGTGTTGCGGAAGTCGACTTTGCGGCCCTTGGCATCGGCGAGGCGGCCCTCGTCGAAGATTTGCAGGAGCAAGTTGAAGACTTCGGGGTGGGCCTTCTCGATTTCGTCGAGGAGGATGAGGCAGTAGGACTTGCGGCGCACCGTATCGGTGAGCTGGCCGCCGTCGTCATAGCCGACGTAGCCGGGAGGGGCGCCGACGAGGCGGGAAACGGTGTGCTTCTCGCTGAATTCGCTCATGTCGAGCTTAATCATGTTGTCCTGGCTATCGAACATGAACTCGGCGAGCTGGCGGGCGAGGTGGGTCTTGCCGGAGCCGGTGGGGCCGACGAAGAGGAACACGCCGATCGGGCGGCGCGGGTCCTTGAGGCCGGCGCGGGCGCGGCGGACGGCGCGGGCGATGGAGGCGATGGCTTCGTCCTGGCCGATGACGCGGCCGCGGAGGGACTCTTCCATCTTGAGGAGGCGGGCGCTCTCTTCGCTCGCGATGCGGGCGACGGGGATGCCCGTCCACATCGAGACGACTTCTGAGATGTCCTCGTCACTGACGACGGGGGTGGCGATGCCTTCCTCGCCTTCCTCCCAGTCGCCCATTTCGTTGATCTTCTCCTGCAGCTTGAGTTCGCGGTCGCGGAGTTCGGCGGCGTATTCGAACTGCTGGGCGGAGATGGCCTGGTCTTTTTCGCGGCGCAGGCTTTCGAGGCCCTTCATGGCCTCCTTGAGGGAGGGGGGCGTGGCGGCGCGGCGGATGCGGACGCGGCTGGAGGCTTCGTCGATGAGGTCGATCGCCTTATCGGGGAGGAAGCGGTCGATGACGTAGCGGGCGGAGAGTTCGGCGGCAGCCTGGAGGGCGGCGTCGCTGATCTTGAGCTTGTGGTGTTCCTCGTAGCGGGGGCGGATGCCCTTGAGGATTTCGACGGTCTCCTCGACGGAGGGTTCCTCGACGATGATGGGCTGGAAGCGGCGTTCGAGGGCGGCATCGCGCTCGATGTGCTTGCGGTACTCGTCGAGGGTGGTGGCCCCAATGCACTGGAGTTCTCCTCGTGCGAGGGAGGGTTTAAGGATGTTGGCGGCATCGACGGCGCCTTCGGCGGCGCCGGCCCCAACGAGCATGTGAAGCTCGTCGATGAAGAGGATGCAGTTGCCGGCGCCCTTGATCTCCTCGATCACCTTCTTGAGGCGCTCCTCGAATTCGCCGCGGTACTTGGTGCCGGCGACGAGGGAGCCGATATCGAGGGTGAGCAGGCGCTTGCCCTGGAGGGTTTCGGGGACATCGCCGCCGACGATGCGCTGGGCGAGGAGTTCGGCGATGGCGGTCTTGCCGACGCCGGGCTCGCCGATGAGCACGGGGTTGTTCTTGGTGCGGCGCGAGAGGATCTGGACGACGCGCTCAAGTTCGTTCGAGCGGCCGATGACGGGGTCGAGCTGGGCGTTGCGAGCGGCCTGGGTGAGGTCGATGCCGAGCTGATCGACGGTGGGGGTGCGGGTGGCCTGACGGGCGCCGGCGGTGGCGGCCTGGGGGGAGGACTGGCTGAGGATGCGGGTGGTCTCGGCGCGAACGCGTTCGAGGTTGACGCCGAGGCTCTCGAGGACGCCGGCGGCGATGCCTTCGCCTTCGCGGACGAGGCCGAGGAGGAGGTGCTCGGTGCCGATGTAGCTGTGCGTCAGGCGGCGGGCTTCATCGACGGCGAGCTCGATGACCTTCTTGGCGCGGGGGGTGAGGCCGATTTCGCCGAGCACGGTGCGGTCGCCGCGGCCGATGATGAATTCGACCGCGGAGCGGACCTTGTTGAGTTCGACGCCGAGGTTGCCAAGGACCTTGGCGGCGACGCCATCGCCTTCGCGGACCAGTCCGAGGAGAATGTGCTCCGTGCCGATGTAGTTGTGGTTGAAGCGGTGGGCTTCTTCCTGCGCGAGCGTCAGGACGCGGCGGGCGCGTTCCGTGAACTTATCGAATCGATCGGCCATTGCTCTCTCCCAGCTGACTGGTCGCGGTCAGCACGGCTCTAGGTTGCCTCGCCAGGGGCTTCCTCCGCTGCGGACGCTACGTCCACGGGCGTTGCGGATCCATCAGTGGCGACACTCTCTTCGGGGGAGGTGGAACCCGCATCTGTCTCGGCGGCTTCGGATTCGGCGCCGCCGAGGTCCTTGAAGGGGCTATCGCCGGCGTTGCCGAGGGCCTGCGCGAAGGCGTGGGCGAAGGCGCTGACGGGCTCGGGGTCGCGGGCGACGGCGCGCTCGATGGCTTCCTGGGTGGTACGGGGCTCGGGCCGGCGCGGGGTTTCGCGCGCGGGAAGGCCGAACTGCTCGCGGACGTCGTCGGGGTAATCGAGCACGGCGCCCTGGGCATCGAAGACAAAGCCCATGGCCTCGGCGTCGTTGCGGGCCTGGCGGAGGCTCAGGCCGAGGCGGTGGCGATCCTTTTCGATGCGCACGAGCTTAACGGGGACGATATCGCCTTCCTTGACGACGTCCTTGGGGTGCTGAATGCGGCGGTTGGAAAGCTCGGAGATGTGGATGAGGCCCTCGACGGGACCATCGAGGCGGACGAAGGCGCCGAACGCCATGAGCTTGGTGACGCGGCCGATGAGGATCTGGCCGATGACGAAGCGGTTGACGGTGGTGTCCCACTTCTCGGGCTGGGCGCGCTTGAGGGAGAGGGAGATCTTCTTGGTGTCGTGGTCGACCTTGAGGATGTAGGCCTGGACGACGTCGCCGACGTTGTAGAGGTCCTTGGCCTTCTTGCCGCGCTCCCAGGTGAGCTCGGTCATGTGGGCGAGGCCGTCGGCGCCGCCGAGATCGACGAAGACGCCGAAATCGGTGATGGAGGAGACGCGGCCTTCGCGGATTTCGCCTTCCTTGAGGTCGTCGAGGACCTTGTCCTTGGCGACTTTGCGGAACTCGGCCATGGCGGCGCGTTCGCTGAGGATGACGCGGTTCCGCTTGCGGTTGAATTCGACGACTTTCAGGCGGATGGGCTTGCCGACGAGGTTGGCGAGCTGGCCGACGGCCTCGGGGTCGTCGCGGCGGACGCTATCGACCTGGGAGAGGGGAACGAAGGCGTTGACGCCTTCGACGTTAACGAGGATGCCGCCGCGGTTGTGACCCGTGACCTGGGCTTCGAAGATCTCGCCGGATTCGTAGCGGGCCTGGAGGAGGTCCCAGCCTTCTTCGCCGCGGGCGCGGTCGAGGGAGACGATGGGATGGCCTTCGGCGGAGGAGGGCTGGAGAACCATGACCTTGACGGTGTCGCCGGCGCGAAGACGGGCGCGGCCATCGACCCCGAGGGAGAGCATCTCGTTCTGGGGGATGAGGGCTTCGGTCTTGGTGCCGACGTCGACGATGAGGCCATCGGGTGAATCGCCCATGACCATTCCCTCGACGATTTCGCCGCGGCGAAGGCTGCCGGACTGCTGGGCAGCTTCAAGGTCGAGGAGGGCCCCCATATCCATTTCTTCCATGGGGGGGGTGGGCTGGGCGGTATCAGTGGACAACTTGGGCTCCGTTTGGGGGCAGATTCGCCCGGGTAAGGGGAGAAAGGCCCGAGGGTTGGGGGATGTTCGGATTCGATTGTAGCAGCGGGGGAATCTTCTGCGAAAGCGCGGGATACCTGCCCACCCGGGCAGTGAGGGCGCGGCCACATTTCGAATGGGGACAAAAAAACCGCGCCATGCGCGGTCTTGTTTGTTTGTCCCGGCGGCGGCCTATTTTCCCACCCGGTTGCCCGGGCAGTATCGTCAGCGCTGAGGCGTTTCACTTCCGTGTTCGGGATGGGAACGGGTGGGACCACCTCGCTCTAGCCACCAGTGAGATTGAGTATGCCGGGCCGGGCGGTAGGCGCAACCGGGGCTCGCCTTGACCTTTGTGAATTTCCGGCGGGGTTTGAAAAACGACGGCTGGCAAGGCATGGTTCGCCGGTATGCGCTCCCTCTTCCTGGTCGCCCTCGGCATTGTGGCGGGCATCGTGGGCACCATCCTCTGGACCACGCTGGACCCGACGCTCGACAGCAACGAGCCGGAGACGGCGCTCGGGGGAAACGCGCGCATCTCGCTGAGCGAGGACGCGCTCGCGCGGATCATCGAACAGAACCTGGCGGACCTGCCGGGGGCGGAGGCGATGCGCGTCTCCACGGAGATCCGCGAGGACGGCATCGTGGCGGTTTCGCTGGTGGCGGGCACCGGCGCGCTGGCGGTGCGGGCGACGCTGGAGACGGACCCGGACGTGGTGGATGGCCGGCTCAAGCTCAACGTGGTGTCCTCCACGCTCGGGAAGCTGGCGCTGCCGGAGGAGATCGTGGCGCGCATCGAGCGGCCGCTGCAGGCGCGGCTCGATGACCTCTCCGGCGGGCTGGAGTACCAGTTGCGTTCGATTTCGACGGCGGAGCACCGGCTGACGCTCGAGATCGAGATCTAGGGTCCGCCCGCTCAGCCCGCGGTCGAGACGCCGATGACGCGGCCGATGAGGAAGGTGAGCCCGGCGGCGGCCAGGCCGAACACCAGCATGCGGCCACCCGAGAAGAGCACCCCCCGGCCGGTGAACAGGGTGGTTACGGCGCCGGCGAGGAAGAGCGCGGCCCCGGCGGCGATGGCGCTCGCGGCGACGGCGGCGGCGCCTCCGCCGAAGAGCCACGGAAGCAGCGGGATGGCGGCGCCGGCGACGAAGAGGACGAACGAGGTGACGGCGGCGACCCAGGCGTTGCCCGCCTCGTCGGGGGACATGCCGAGCTCTTCGCGGGCCAGGGTATCGAGGGCGGACTGCTTGTTGCGCATGATGTGCCCGGCGAGCAGGGCCGCATCCTCGCGCGGGAGGCCCTTCGCCTGGTAGATGAGCGTCAGCTCCTCCTGCTCTTCCTCGGGCAGATTCTCCAGCTCGTCGCGTTCGATCGCGAGTTGGCGTTCGAACGATTCGGTGGAACTGCGGACGCTGATCCATTCGCCGAGGGCCATAGAGAAGGCGCCCGCGAGGAGGCCGGCGAGCCCGGCAAGGAAGACGACGTCGCGGCCGGGGTTGGCGCCGGCGACCCCCATGACCAGGGAGAGGTTGGAGACCAGGCCATCGTTGACGCCGAGGACGGCGGCGCGCAGGGCATTGCCGGAGGTGCCACGGTGGCGGCCTTCGAGGCGGGCGATGGAGCCGGCGGTGCTGGCGGCGTTGCCGCGCCCGCGGGAGAGTTCGCGGAAGAGGCGCGCGTGCGAACGTTCGTCGGCGGGGAGGTTTTCGGCGACGGCCTCGGGCTGGTTGTCGTACATGCCGGTGGCATCGACTTCCATGGCCGTGACGATGGGGGCGACGGCGTGCGTGCCGAAGCGGCGGGCGAGCCAGCCGAGCGTCCGTACGCGGAGGGAGGGCTTGAAATCGGGGACGGGCGCGCCGGCTTCCTGGAGCTTTCGCACCCAGAGGTCGCGGTGGCGTTCTTCGCTGCTGGCGAGCTTTTCGTAGATGTCGCGGAGGCCCGGGTCCTTCTCGGCATCGGCGAGGAGGCGGTAGAGGGCGACGCCATCGACTTCGTCGCGGAGGTTGGAACGGTACCGGGCGATGTCGTCCCGGGAGGCGCGCGACGGCGAATCGGAAGGCATGCGATGCAGCTTAGCGCGGGCGGCCGTGGAGCCCCAGTGGCGCCACGGCCGCCGGGGGCGCGCTATTCGGGGATGGCGAGCTGCTGGCCCGGATAGATGAGGTCGGGGTTGGAGAGGCGGTCCTGGTTCGCTTCGAAGATGCGCGTGGCGCTGGAGGCGTCGCCGTAGTACTGCTCCGCGATGGCGGAGAGCGTCTCGCCGGCGGCAACGGTGTGGAAGCGGGAGGCGGTGTTCTCCGGGTACTGGGGCTCGAGGTTCTCGCCGCTGGCGGGGAGGTCGCGGTCGGCGGGGGTTACGGGGACGGCGGCTTCGGTGGACTCGAGTTCGCCGGTAGCGCTGGCGCCGGTGGCTTCGAGTTCGCCGCCCGCTGCCTGGTCGACATCCTGGGTTTCACTCGTTGCGGGGTAGTTGGACATGGCTGGCTCCTCGTTCGTGAAGGTGTTGGAGCCAGTGTCGGGAAGGGTCACCAATGAACGCGCGACAGGGGTGGTGACGCTGGTTGCAGTTCGCTCGCGGCAGCGGTGGTGGCGGGGCGCATGCGGAGAATGCGGTAGATGTGAGCGGGGACGCCATCGGTGAGGGCGCCGGAGAGGTACCAGAGCAGGGCGAGCGAGGCAGCGAAGACGAGGACCATGCCGCTGATGCCGGCGATGTCGAGGGCGAGGCTGTCGGGGCCGGCCTGGCTGAAGATGGCATCGCCCCAGACGGCGTACACGAGCAGGTTCCATGTGCCGTGGAGGAGGACGCCGCCGCAGTAGCCCAAGAGGTACCGCGGGCGGCCGCGAAGGAGACCGTAGAAGCCGAGGGCGGAAAGGCCGGAAGCGAGGCCGTGCATGGCGGCGGTGCCGGCGCGCGCGGTCGCGAACCACCACCATGCGGTGCCGATGGTGCGGTCGGCGAGGGCTTCGGGGGAGATGGCGCCGAGGCTGTTGACGAAGGTTTCGAGCAGATTGAAGCCGGTGCCGGCGAGGACGCCCCAGACGAAGCAGCGGGCGGCGCTGCCTCGGCGGAAGAAGAAGAAAGCGACGAGCATGCCTTTCCAGAACTCTTCATTGAGGGGGGCGACGAGGGAGAGTGCGGAGAGATCGAGGAAGATGCCCCAGCGGCGGGGGAGTTCGAGGACGGCGGTATCGAGGTCTCCGGGGATGTCGTGGATGGAGACGAGCCAGGCGGCCATGATGCGGATGTAGAGGCTGTTGATGATGCTCGCCATGGTGGTCGCGCCGATGGCGCCGTAGGTGAAGCCGCTGGTCCATTCTCGCCAGCTGATGGGCCAGCAGAGGGCGTTGGCGGCCGTGTAGCGGCGTGCGACGACGGCGGCGATGACAACGGAGGGGATGCTCACCATCGCGACGTTGATGGCGGGGAAGAGCCAGGGGAGGCTGTGCGGGTTCGTGGCGATGAGCTGGCCGATGACGATGCAGAAGGGGAAAAACGGCAGGAGGTAGGGAGCCCAGCCGAATGGCATGGGACTGGAGGTGGCACCGCCGAGCGCGGAGCTGGCCTGCGCGGCGAGGAAGCCGCCGAGCAGGAGATAGACGATGGCGCCGCCCACGGCCGCGTTCAGGAGATAGAGGCGTTCGTCGTCGCTGGAGGTATTGAGCGTGAGGAGGAGGAGCGGCCAGGCGAGGCCGGTGACGAAGGCGAGGGCTCCCGCGACCGCGGCCATGCCTGTCACCGTTCCGCGGCGGCCGATTGGGGCTACTCCCCTTCGAACCGGGTGACGGTGCCGGCGGCGACGACGAAGCGGCCTGCGGCGCGCGTCATCACATCGCGCACGCGGTCCGGCTCGGCGGTGGTGACGATGGTCTGCTGGAAGGTATCGAAGAACTCCATGACACCGCGGCGGCGGCGGGCGTCGAGTTCGCTGAGGACGTCATCCAGGAGGACGACGGGGTCATCGCCGAGGGCGCGGCGGAGGTAGCTGGCCTCGGCGATGCGCATGGAAAGGGCGGCCGTGCGTTGCTGCGCGCGGGAGCCGAAGTCGGCGGGGAGCTGGTTGATCTCGACGATGACATCGTCGCGGTGGGGGCCGATGAGGGTGGCGCCGGCCTGGATTTCGCGCGTGCGGAGGCCGCCGAGGGCGCGCAGCATGCGGGCGGTCCATTCGGTCTCGTCGATGGGGCAATCGTGCTCGTCGAGGCCGCCGACGGCGGGGCGGTAGGTCATGCCAAGGGTTTCGAGGCCGTCGCTGAGGCGGTCCATGTGGAACTGGGCCTGGGGCACGAGGTGGCCGAGGGCATCGGCGCGGGCCTGCATGATGATGCCGCCGGAATGGGCGAGCTCCTGGTCCCAGAAGTTGAGTTCGCTGGCGGAGGCATCGCGGGCCTGGACGCGCTTGAGGAGCGAGTTCCGCTGCTGGAGCACGCGGGCGTACTTCTGCATGGCACGCAGATAGCCGCGGTCGACCTGCGAGATCATCATGTCGAGGTAGCGGCGGCGCAGGAGCGGGGGCCCGGCGGCGATATCGATATCGAGCGTGGTGAAGAGGACGGCCGCGAGCTGGCCGACGGCCTCGGAGGCGCGCCGGGGGACGCCGTTGACGCGCACGCGCTTGCCCGCGCGATGGCTGGCATCGGTGGTGCGCCCGACGATCGCGACTTCGAGCATGAGGTTGCCAGCGGAGCGTTCGACGTGGGTGGCGAGGCGGGCGACGGGGAACTCGGTGTGGAGGATATCGCGGCGGACGAGGTCGGCGTCACTGCTGGCGCGGCTGCTGCGAAGGGTGGAGAGGAGGTAGATGGCCTCGAGGAGGTTGCTCTTGCCCTGGGCGTTGTCGCCGACGACGAGGTTTATACCGCGGTCGAGACGGATGCGGCTGCGCCCGTAATTGCGGTAATTGGCGACTTCAAGCTCAGAGATGAACACGGCGTATGGGAAGCATAGCCGAGATCCTTCGGGACTGTCTCACATTTTTCGTGAGCGGACGGGAGTGTGTAAGGGGTCACACACTCCCGGTGCGTTCAGGCGCCGGCGAAGGCAGCACGGAGGGCGGCGCCGGCGTCGTCGTGGGCCCTGCGGGCGGCTTCGACGCGTGCCTGCATGCCGAAGTAGCCGTGGATGAGGCCGTCGTAGCGGACGCATTCGACGGCGACGCCGGCTTCCTTGAGGCGGCGGCCGTAGGCTTCGCCCTCGTCCCGCAGGAGGTCGTAGCCGGCCGTCTGGATGAGTGCCGGGGGCAAATTCGAAAGGTCGGGGGCGAGGAGGGGCGAGGCGTAGGGGTCCATGCCGTCGAGGTCGCGGGTGAGGTAGTGGCCCCAGAACCAGCGCATGGAGGCTTCGGTGAGGAGGTAGCCGTTGCCGTTTTCGAGGATGGAGGGCGTGCCGTAGCTGTGATGCGTCACGGGGTAGATGAGCATCTGGAAGCAGGGCCGGGGGCCGTTGCGGTCGCGGGCCATGAGGGCGGTGACGGCGGCGAGATTGCCGCCGGCGCTATCGCCCCCGACGGCGATGCGGGCGGGATCGATCCCGAGGCGGGCGGCGTTGCCGGCCACCCAGGCGAAGGCCTCGTAGGCGTCCTCGGCGGCGGCGGGGTACTTGTGCTCGGGCGCGAGGCGGTAGTCGACGGAGATGACGACGGCGCGGCTGTTCATACAGAGGGTGCGGCAGGCACCGTCGGCGGAATCGATGGAGCCGATGACCCAGCCGCCGCCGTGGTAGTAGACAAGCGCGGGAAGCGGGCCGGCGGGGGCGTTTTCCGGGCGGTAGATGCGGATGGGGATGCCCCCGCCCGGCCCGGGAATGCTCATGTCCTCGGTGCTGGCGACGGGGTCGAGGGGGGCTTCGACGCGCATCATCTCCATGAAGGCGCGGGCCTGGGGCGCATCCATGGTGCGGAAGACGGAGAGGCCGTCGGCAAGGCCGGCCTGGGCCATGGATTCAAGGGTCGCGGCGATCTGGGGATCGAGAGCCATGGGGACAACTCCGCTGCGGGTGGTGGGTGGGGACGATACTCGCTCCCCCGGCGGGGGAGCGAGCGGCGTGCCGGTTTGGCTTAGGAAACGAGGGTGCCGAGGACTCGTTCGACGCGCTTGAGGTCGCCCTGGGGCATGCCGATAACGGGGAGGTCGACGCCGAGCTGGCGGCGCTCCTCGATGCCCATGGCGACGGTTTCGAGGTCGCCGAAGATGGCGGTTTCTTCGAGCATCTCGTCGCCCATGGCGGCCATGAGCTCGTCATTGGTCTGGAAGGGCATGGGCTTGTGGACCTCGCCGGCGGCGCGCATGGCCGCGACCTGCGGGCCGAAGCCGTTGCGGGTGAGCATGCGGTGGTAGAAGTCGCCCATGTTGGTGACATACCAGGAGACGGGGCCGGCGGCCATGCGCTTCGCGCGGGCCGGGTCGTCATCGATGACGGTGGTGAGGCTGGCGACGCATTCGACGGAGCCGGCGGGGCGGGCGGCGCGGTCGGAGCCCTTCTGCACGGTGGCGAGGCCGTCGCGGAACTTCGACTTCGGCCAGTAGATGGGCATCCAGCCGTCGGCGACTTCGCCCACGATCTCCATGCTCTTGGGGGCGATGGAGGCGATATAGATGGGGATGTGGTTGCGGACAGGGTTGAACAGGAGCTTGAAGCCGCGCTGGAGCTTGAAGATTTCGCCGTCGTAGAAGACCTTCTCGCCCGCGATGATCATGTTGATGATCTCGCAGTACTCCTTGATGCGCTGGAGTGGCTTCTCGAAGGGCTGGCCGTGCCAGTGTTCGATGACGCGGGCGCCGGAGGTGCCGAGACCGATGATGACGCGGCCGCCGGAGAGCTCGTCGAGGGTGGCGTAGGTCATCGCGAGGACGGCCGGGGAGCGGCCGAAGACGGGGGCGATGCCGGTGCCGAGCTTGATCTTCTCGGTCTGGAGGGCCACCTGGGTGAGGAGCGAAAACTGGTCGCGGCCCCAGGTTTCGGCGGTGAAGATGGCTTCGACGCCCACTTCCTCGGCAATCTTGATGCGCTGGATGATGTCCTTTGTCTGTTCGGGGGTGCCGGCGAAGCCGACGGAGAGCGCGAGGCGGCGAGCCATCTGCGGGTCCTTCGTGTGAGAGTCAATGCCGGATTCTGAGGGAGATTCGGGAATCCCTCAACAGCGGGCGAAGGGACTCAGACCTGGCGCCAGTGGCGCGAAGACGGGATGAATTCGTATTCGCGGTCGAGCTGGGGGACGACGGAGTGGAAGCCGGCGGCGGTCAGCTTCGCGGCGAGAGCCTCTGAGGCGTCCGGTTCGCCGTGCGCGAGGAAGATGGTGGCGGGCTTGTGGGGCGCACCCTTCACCCAGTCCACCAGGCCGTCCTCGTCGGCGTGCGCGGAGAGGCCATCGACGGAAATCCAGTGGCAGTTCACGGGGACATCCTGGCCGTGGATGCGGAGGGTCCGTTCGCCATCGAGGAGGCGGCGCCCGCGGGTGCCGGCGGCCTGGTAGCCCACGAGCACGAGCAGGTTCTTGTCGTCGGGGAGGAGGCGGGCGAGGTGGTGGAGGACGCGGCCGCCGGTGAGCATGCCGCTGGAGGCGATGATGACCCGCGGCCCCTCGAGGTTGTTGAGCTGGCGCGAGTCTTCGATCGTGCGGTGGAGGCGGACGCCGGGCGGGAAGAGGCGGCCGCGGCGGGGCTCGCCGGTGCCGGGATCGAGTTCGCCCGATTCGAGGTGGCGCTCGTAGATGGCGGTGACGTCGGCGGCCATGGGGGAGTCGATGTGGATGGGGATGCGGGGAAGCAGGCCCTGGTCCATCAGGTCGTCGAGCATGAGGGTGACGAGCTGGGCGCGGGCGACGGCGAAGGCGGGGATGAGGATGGTTCCGCCGCGGCGGATGGCGGCGTCGAAGGGCTTGCGGAGCTGCTCCTGGAGCGGGGCGGGGTCGTGGTGGCGCCCGCCGTAGGTGGATTCGAGCACCAGGGTATCGCAGAGCGGGAGCGGCTCCGGGTCGATGTGCAGGGGCATGTCCGTGCGGCCGAGGTCGCCACTGAACACCATGCGGGTGTGGCCGTGTTCGCGCGGGGACTGCAGCTGCACGTGGGCGGAGCCGAGGATGTGGCCGGCGTTATGGAACGTCGCCGCGAAGCCGCCGGGGAGGTCCGTTTCGCGGCCGTAGGGCACGGGCCGAAGGTAGCGGAGGGCGTGCTCGACATCGCGGGCGTCGAAAAGGGGGAGAGCAGGGTGGTGTTTGCTGTAGCCCTTGCGATTGGCGTAGTCGGCGTCCTCTTCCTGGAGCTTCGCGGCGTCCATGAGAACGATGGGGGCGAGCTCGGCGGTGGCGCGCGTGCAGTAAATGGGGCCGCGGAAGCCATCGCGCACGAAGCGGGGGATGTAGCCGCAGTGGTCGATGTGGGCGTGGGTGAGGACGAGGGAATCGACGGCGCGCGGATCGAAGGGCGTGCGGCGCCAGTTCATCTCGCGCAGGCTCTTGAGCCCCTGGAAGAGGCCGCAATCGACGAGCACCTGGTGCTGCCCCGCCGTGAGAAGGAAGCGAGAGCCGGTGACGGTTCCCGCGCCGCCGTGGAATCCGAGTGTGAGCGTCACGCCGCCATGGTGGGCGGGCGGACGGCGGCGGGCAAGGGACCTCAGGCCGACAGATCCACCTGCTGAACGGCCCCTGCGGCGGGCCCACCGGGACCTTCGGAGGCGGCGGGCGGTGGGGACTCACCGTCCCCGGCGCGTTCGTTCGCGAGGTGCTTGAGGAAGCGGTAGGCGTGGCCGTCCTCATCGACGTGGCCCGGGGTGTCGCCGTCGTGGTCGCCCACTTCTTCATAGGCCTTCCCGGGGCGGGCGGCGAAGATCTCGGCGCTGCTCGGGCGGGCATTCCCGTGCTCGATCAGGAGCAGGCCGGCGCCGTGGCGCGGGGCGGCCACGTCGTGGGTGGCATCGCCGGGGAGGTCGAAGGTGAACCGGCGTGGGCCAAGGGCCGCGGCGTCGCCATCGAAGTGGACGGCGGGCGTGTCGCCGCCGGTGCCACCGAGCGGGAAGGCGACGTCGTTCGTTTCGAGCGACGAGCGGGACATGGTGAAGGAGATGGTGACCTTGAGGTCCTGGCCATCGGCGGTGTGGACGATGGCGGAGGCTTCGATGGCGGTGGTCTCGGATTCGAGGGAGGCCGCGTGGAGCGCGAGCTGTGTGCCGCCCGGGCCGGCCACGCCGGAGACACTGGAGATGGAGGCGGCCGTGTGTTCGGTGGTCGCGGTGAAGGTGGGGTCTTCGATGCCGGTGATGCGCACGTCCTGGCCGGTGACAGCCTTCACGAGGGCCGCGATGAAACGCATCTGCTGGTCGCCGGAGTCGCCGGCGGCGCCGGTCTCGCTGGCGCGGGCGGCGCGGACAGCGTCGCGGGCCGCATCGGAGATGGTGGCGATGTCACCGGTGCGGCGGGGGCCCAGGTGGTGGGCGCCGGCGCCACTGGAGCGCCAGGCGCGCTGGGGATCGCGCGCGGGGGCGAGGCGCTGGTTGGCGAAGGTGAGGAACGGGGTATCGATGCGCATGGGCGCACCACCTTGAAAACGGTGTACTGCGGGAGTATCGGCCGCGAACGGGGTGGAATTGAGAGCGCGTGGGAGAAATGGCCTTCATAATGGGCGCGATGCGAGGCCTGCTCCGGACGGTGAAGGCCGCGATCGTGGCGGGGGAAGCGATTGCCGCCGCAATCTCCCTGTACGAATCGGCGGTGATGGTGGCGGGGCGTTCGCGCGCGCCGCGCGAAACGGCGCCTCCAGCCACACTGCCGCGGTTCGCGCTCATGGTGTGCGCGCGGAACGAAGAGCGCGTGGTGGGCGGCATCCTGGAGACGCTGCTCCGGCAGGACTACCCGACGGCGCTCTTCGATGTGTTCCTGGTGGCGCACAACTGCACGGATGGCACCGCCGCGATCGGCCAGCGGCTCGGGGCGTGGGTGATCGATGCCTCCGGGGCGCCGCCGGGGAAAGTGGAGGCGATGCGCCTCGGGCTCGATGCCATCGGCGGGGGGTACGACTTCATCGGAGTGTTCGACGCCGATTCGCGGGTGCCCCAGGGGTTCCTCCGCGCCGTCGCGGCGGCGAGCGCGGACGAGCAATGCATCCAGGTCGAAACCGTGCCGCACCGCACGGACGACTGGCTGGCGACGGGCTATGGGCTCGGGCGGCGGGCGCGGAACCTGTTCTGGTGGCAGCCGCGCGCGCGCCTCGGCATGGGCACGACGGTGAGCGGCAGCGGGTACTTCGTACGCAGCAGCCTGTTCACCACGGTGCTTGCGGACGCGCACACGATGACCGAGGACCTGGAGCTGACGGCTGACCTCTACGCCCGGGGCGAGCGGGTCTCCTTCGTGAGCACGACGAGCATCGAGGTCGAGGAGCCGCACCGATTCGCGGCGTCGCTGCGGCAGCGGTCGCGCTGGGTGCGGGGGCACTTCGCGGTGGTGCGGTCGTACTGGCGGCCAATCGGTGCGCGGGCGGCGAAGGGTGACCTGCGGGCGTTCGATATGGGGCTGTACCTCCTGTTCCCGACGCGGGTTATGACACGGACGGCGATCAGCGCGGCGTACCTGCTGAAACTGCTGCGGGGGCCGGGCCTGCCGCGCCCGGTGCTCGCGCTGGCGATGCTGGCGGAGTGGGTGTTGCCGGCGACGATCGCGGTGCGGGCGCGGCTGGTGCCGTTGAGCATCGGCGGGCTCGAAGCGGCGGTGCGGCACGGGCTGCTGAATCTCTTGTGGTTCCCTATCGGGCTCTGGGCGCTGGTGACACCGGGGAACCGGAGCTGGGATCCGGTGCCGCGAGCGGGAGCCGAGGAGGAGGAACGGGATGCCGTCATCACGGCCAACTCCGCGCACTGAGCGGCTCGCGCTGATCGCGTTCGGCGCGGGGGTGGGGGTGCTGGCGCTGACGTGGCTGCTGGGGTTTTCGCTGCGCGCGCCGATCTGGTCGGAGGACATCGAGAACATCCGGCGTTCCGGGCTGTTCCGCCTGTATGGCGGCGAGGCTATCAACATGGTCAACACGGGGCTGTTGATGCTGCTGCTCGGCGCGGGGTACATCGCCGCGCTGTGGGGGTTGCACCAGGGCATCCCGCGGGCGTTCGCGGCGGCGGCGGTGGCTTCGGTGGTGGTGATGGCCTGCGTGCTGCCGGTGGCGCCGCTGACATCGCCCGATGCGGCGCACCTGGCGGCCGACGTGCGGACGTTCTGGCGGGGCACCGACCCCACCGGCCCCAGCGGCGTGCCGAACAAGCAGAATGACCCGGTCGCGAAGGACGTGCGCGTCTTCGACGATTCGCCGAGCGGATATGGGCCGGTGGCGTACGCGGTCGGTGGTGCGAGCATCCCCTTCGTGGGCGACACGCTGCGCTGGAACATCTTCGGGGTGAAGGCGGTCGCGGCGTTGTTCCTGCTGGCGGCGGGGTTGGCCACGGGGCTGGTGGCGCGAAAGGTGGGCTATGAGCCTGGCTTCGCGATGGCGTTCGTGACGCTGAACCCGCTGATGCTGTGGGAGTTCGTGGCGGACGGGCACAACGACCCGATCATGGTGGCATTCGGGATGGGGGCCATCCTCCTCGCGATCCAGGACCGGCTATGGTGGCGGTTCGCGGCCGCGCCGCTGGCGGTGCTTTCGGTGGCGGCGAAGTACGCGATGGTGGCGGTGTCTCCGATGTTCGTGGCGTGGTGGGTGGAACGCATCCGGCTGGCGCCGCCGGCGTGGCTGCCGGGGCCTATCGTGTCGCTCCTGCCGCATGCCCGCGCGCTGATGGCCGGCGCCGCGGTGACGGCGGGCATCCTCGCGGCGCTGGTGCTGGGGCTGGACCTTTTGTCGAACGGGACGGCGGGGCCGGCGACGGGGCTCACGCGGAACTCGCCCTATACCTTCGCCCGTGCCGTCTTCGATACGAAGGACCGCGAGAACTGGCTCTTCGGCGTGTGTTACGCGGCGACGGCAACGACGGCCGCGCTGATCATCTTGCGGCACCGGCTCGAGACCAGCCGGGACGTGCTCGCGGCATCGGCGCTGCTGATGGCGATCTTCCTGTTCGTGCTGTCCCCGAACCTGCGGCACTGGTATCAGCTGTGGTGCCTGCCGCTGGTCGCGGTCGGAGGGCGGCGCTGGCTGATGGCGGGGGCCGTGGCGTTTTCGCTGGGCGCGTTCTCGACGCTGCTCGCACTGAACTGGCAGGCGTCCATCCAGACGCAGATGGGAATCAAGAACCCGGTCGATAACTCGGTGTTGTACCTGTGGGTGATGACGGCTTCGGTGGCGCTGTTCGTGTGGTACCGGGACCGGGAAGCGGAGCGGCGGGCGGCGGCGGCGGAAGCGCGGCGGACGCAGCGGCGGCTCCCCGGCCGGCCGGCGGGGGCGGGTTCGCGGCGCTGAGCG
>JAYRRO010000209.1:0-46395 GCA_041910095.1 Dehalococcoidia bacterium | reverse complement strand
GTTTCCGGACTAGATGCCGCTGCCGCCGGAGATGGTGAGGATGGCGCCCGTGGTGAAGCTGGACGCGGCGCTGGCGAAATAGAGCGCGGCGCCGGCGACTTCGTCGGGCTGACCGCCGCGGCGGAGCGGGATGGTGGTGGCGGCGCGGGCGTTGAACGACTCCATGTCCCATGCCTTCGAGATGTCGGTAAGGAAGGGCCCGGGGACGATGCAGTTCACGCGGACCTTCGGTGCGAGCGCCTTCGCGAAGCCGAGAGTCATGTTGTTGAGACCGGCCTTGGCGGCCCCGTACGGGATGATGTCGGCCCCGGAGTGATAGGAGGCCGTGCTGGAGACCATGATCACGGAGCCACCGTCACCTTCGGCCATGCGCGTCCCGACGAGGGAGGTCAGGCGGAACGGCCCTTTGAGGTTCACATCGAGGACCTTGTCATAGAGGGCTTCGCTGACGTTCGCGACGTTGTCGTAGAGGGGCGACATGCCGGCGTTGTTGACGAGGACATCGACGCGGCCGAAGCGCGCGTAGGCCGCTTCCGCGAGGTGCTCAACCTGGTCCCATTCGCCGACGTGGCAGGCGACGGGCAGGGCGGCACGGCCGGTGGTCTTCTCGACTTCCGCGGCGAGCTGTTCGCAGGAATCGAGCTTGCGGCTGGCGATGACGACATCGGCCCCGGCGGCGGCGAAGGCGAGGACCATGGAGCGGCCGAGGCCGCGGCTTCCGCCGGTGACGAGGGCGACTTTGCCGGTGAGGTCGAAGAGCTGGTTGGCTTCCATGGGGCGCCATCATAGGCCGATGGCGAAGCGCCCGCCGGTGCCAGTGGTGGCTCAGACCGGCTACACTCCGCGCACTTTCGCACCGCACGAGGCCCCATGAACGACCGACCCCTCCTCATCCGCAACGCGACCGTGTTCGACGGGACGGGCAGCGCGCCGCGGCGGGCCACGAGCGTGCTGGTGGAAGCGGGCCGCGTCACGGCCGTCGCTCCCGCAAGCCAGCTGGCAGCACCCGATGGCGCTGAGGTCATCGATGGAACGGGGCGGTTCGTGATGCCGGGGCTCATCGACATGCACGTGCACGTGGAGTTGAGCGGGGGTGAGGACGCCCTCCCCGCGTGGCTGGGGACCGGTGTGACCAGCGTGCGGGACGTCGGCGGCGCGCCGGCGAACCTGGTGCCCCTGCGCGACGCGATCAACGCCGGCGAGAAGGTGGGGCCGCGCGTGTTTACGTATGGGCCGCTGCTCGATGGCATCCCGGCGATTTTCGGGAGGGCGGCGGGAGCGCTTGCGCCGCGGGGAGGCACGGAGGCCGACAGCCTGACGTGGCTCATCCCCGATACGGCGACGGCCGAGCGTGCGGTCGAAGACCTGATCGCGCGTGGGGTCGACGGGTTCAAGCTCTACGCGGGGCTACGACCGGACCTCGTGCGGCTGTTCATCGAGCGGATCGGTGGGCGGCTGCCGGTGACGGGGCACCTGTCGCGGACGTGGGCATCGGAGGCGATCGAGGCGGGCATCAACTGCCTCGAACATGTGCACGCGACCATCTACCAGGATGTGGTGCCGCCGGAGTACCGCCACCCGCGCGAGGAGGGGAACGGCTTCATCCCGAACTATTGGACGTGGCTCAACACAGGCTGGGCGAACACGGACCTGGGGGCCGACCACGTGCGCCGCTTCGTGGATCTGCTTGTGAGCCGCGATGTGGCGCTTTCGCCGACGACGGTGCTCATCACGGGCGGGATGGCGACCCGCGAGGCGCTCGAGGAGCCGGGCCTGAAGTACACGCCGAAGGGGCTCGCGGACCGCCGCGCGGCGCAGATGGAGCAGATGCGGCGGCTGCGCGAGGAGGCGGAGAAGGCGGGCAATCCCCTCCCGCCGCCGATGTCGCTGGAGGGCGCCGACGCCGAGACCGGGGTGCGCGCGCGCGCAAACCAGCTGGAATTCCTGCGGATGGTGTTCGAAGCCGGTTCCACCGTGGTGCCGAGCACCGATGTGGGAGCGGCGCCGAACCAGGTCCCGGGCTTTTCGCTGCACCGTGAGCTGGCTCTCTTCGTGGAAGCCGGGATCCCGGCGGCGGACGTGCTGCGGCTCGCGACGCTCGGCGCGGCGAAGGTGCTGCGCAAGGCCGATGAGCTCGGCAGCATCACCGCGGGGAAGCGCGCGGACGTGCTGGTGCTCACCAACGACCCGCTCGTGGACATCCACGCAACGCGTTCCATTGACACGGTCATCAAGGATGGCGTGGCGTACGCGCCGCAGCCGCTGCTCGAGCGGGCGGTCGCGGGGGTCTGAGAACGGGCTGAGGCCCGGCGGTTCGCCGGGCCTCAGCCCGTTGGAGCCAGCATGGCGCTCAGCGGTCCCAGAATTCGACGGTGCCGAAGCCGCGGACGGAGGGCTGTCCATCCTGGTTGACGATGAAGAGTTCGAGGTCGGCGCGCTTCTTGCCGTCCTCTTCGTAGACCCGTGCGACGGTGCCGCCGATCTGGATGGTGCGGCCCTGGACATCGGGGCGGCGGTGGGCGGCGCGGATGGCGCGGACATAGCCGGCATCGCCGAGCCAGCGTTCGACCGCGCCATACAGGATGCCGACCTTGAGCGGACCGGGGACGAGCATGCCGGGCATGCCCTGGGCTTTCGCCGCTTCCTCGGAGAAGAAGAAGGGCGGCGCCGTCTTCGAATTCGCGAAGTAATTGCGGACGTGGGCGGCGCCGGGCGTCATCTCGCTGACGGGGATCTCGTCGCCTTCCTTGAGGGTCGCGAGGTCGACGGTCATCGCCGTTCCTCCGCGCCTGCGGGGTCGTAGTGCATGAGGGTGCTGGCGGTCCGGCCGACGATTTCGCCATCGAGGCCGCGGAACTCCTGCTCGCTGCGCACGTAGAGGCCGTGGCCAAACTGGCCGCCCAGGCGCTCGCTGATATCGGCGATGCGGGAGCGGGCCATCAGGCGCTCGCCCAGGACGAGGGGGCGTTCGATTGCGAACTCGTTGGAAACGAGGACCGACTTGGGAAGGAGGTTCGGGATGCGGATGTTGTCGCCTTCGGGCATGAGGCCGGTGAGGACGAAGCCGGGGACGATGCGGCCTTCTTGGAGGGAGGGCACGTCGCCGCCGTAGACGCCGACGGCGCGGCGCACGGCCTCTTCGCTGACGATGGCCTCGCGGGATTCGGTCGCCTGGCCCACGAGGGCGCGGATCTCATCGGTGAGGAGTGATTGGTCTGCCATTGGGACGAAGCCTACCGTCGGCCGCTCCGCGCGACAAACTCAGGGGATGGCGGCGGCGCGGGCGGCGGGCCCGACCGTGAAGGTGCGCTCTTCGCTCCAGCCGCCCGGCGTGGTTCCGATGTAGGTGCGGACCTTCCAGTGCCAGCTGCCTGCCATGTTGTTGGCGAAGGTGTTGAGCTCGGCGTGGTAGGCGGTGCCGCCCGAGAGCTTCGTGACGACGGGCGTCTCGGAGCCGGCGGGCATGATCCAGAGCTCGTAGCCGGTCACGCCGGGGCAGGGTGACCAGGAGATGTTCAGCCAGCCCCCGGTCTCCGCGGGGTCGACCAGGCCGGCATCGATAGGCGTTCGGGGGGCGACGCGGCAGAGGTAGGTGCTTTCGGTGGGGAGCGCGCAGGTGAGGTCCGGGTGGGGGAGGACGCCGGCAGTGGGCATGAACCAGGAGACGAGGCCGCGGCTCTCCTTCGCGACCTGGCGAAGGCCTGTGCCATCGCGCTTCACCGCCCAGAGCGCCTTGCCCGAGCCGCGCTCAAGGAGCACCCACTTCGCATCCGGCGCCCAGGTCGCGACGCGGGTGAAGTCGCCGGCTTCGCTTTTCGGCGGGGTGAAGATGACGACGTTGCCGGCGTCCTCGACGCGGTAGACCTCGCCCGCATTGCCGACACCGAGCTGTTCGCCGTCCATGGAGTAGACCTGGGGCTGGCCGTAGATGAGGACGCGCGGCGATTCGAGGACGGCGAGTGGCTCATCGACGTTGCGGCGGAAATCGACTTTGCGCCAGCCGGTGCGCTGCACTTCGGGGGTGTTGTAGGCGATGGTGTCGGCATCGAGCCAGGAGATGTAGGAGACGCCGTAGCTGGTGGGCGGGCAGTAGGGCTGGCCGGCGGATTCACCTGCGGGGGAGACGCGCGCGATGCAGCCGTCCTTGTCCACGTAGGCGATGATGCCCGTGGAATCGAGCGGCCTGGAGGCGGCCGGGACCGTCGCGGAAGCGCCATCGCCGCCACCGGAACAGGCACCCGCGGCAAGGCTACCCGAGACGGCGAGCGCGGCGAAGCCCAACCAGCGCGTTGCCCCACGCACCAGTCGTGTCATTCCTTACCTCCCGCGATCGAGCGTAGGCGGACGCGGCCGCTCGAACTGCCGCCAACCGGGGGCGTGAGCGGCGGCCGTTCGGCCAGTGCGGTTACGCGCTTTCCGCCGGGTTCACCACGAGTTCGATGGAGAGTTCGATCTCGGGTTTGAGCGTGTTCTTCACGAAGCAGCCCCGTTCGGCGAAGGGCATGAGGGCGCGGACGGCGTCCTCGGGGGCGGTGCTCCAGACCTGGAGCTCGATGGCGATGCGTTCGATGTACTTCGTCTCGTTCGCGGCGATCCAGCCTTCGATGCGGTCGATGGGGACGTTCTTGCGGCGCGCGGAGAACTGGAACGAAATGGTGAGGCAGGAGAGGAGCGCGCCGAGGAAGGACTCGACGGGTGAGGGGCCGGTGTTCGTGCCACCCTTGTCGATGGCCTCGTCAAGGACCCAGGCGTGGTCCCTGCCGGTGACCTGGATGCGATAGGCGTTGCCTTCGGCGACGTTCGTGAGTTCGCGTTCGTTCATCGTGACTCCCGTGCGGTTCGGTGGTGAAGCCGGGGCAGCGTGTGCGCCGCCGCCGGCTCCTTCCGGTCGATGGATAGCGTCAGGCGGGGACGCCGTGGGCGTGGACGAGGTACTTCATGGCGCCCTTGAAAGCCTTGAAGTCGAGCGCGATGTGCGCCAGCGTGAGGGCAACGGCGGCGACGCAGATCCACCAGTGAATGTCGCCCCATTGATGGGTGGTGTAGCCCCACAGCATCTCGCGTTCGCCGCGCCCCGGGCCGGTAGGGGTGAATCCGGCCGGGTCCCAGAGGAGGATGCCGGTGAGCGTGGCGGGCAGCCACGCGAGCACGAGGGCGATGTCCACGACGGCCCGCGCCCAGATGCGAAGCCGTGTATGGAGCGGCCTGTGGGCCGCGGGGCGGACGAACTTCGCGGCGGCGGTTTCGTTCATGGTCATCGCTGCGCTCCTGTCCCGGTGGGGATAGGGCGACCGTATCGTACCCCCGGGGGGTATGTCAGGGCCGATGGTCCCCGTGCGGACGGTGCATGTGGCTACAGTTCGGCGGTGCCAACCGCCGTGAGTGCCCGCACGAGCTTGTCGCGGGCTTCGGTGGCGGCTTCGGCGAGGCCGCCGGCGGTGAACGCCGCGGCGATCATCGCGGGGTCCTGGAGGACGACGGTGGTCACGCCGGGCGGCTCTTCGTAGATGGCCAACCCGCAGGGGAGGAAGGCACCCACGTGGGGGTCGGCGCTCATGGCGCGGTGCGCGATGCCGGGGTTGCAGGCGCCGAGGATGCGGTACGGCTTCGTTTCGATGCCGAGCTTCGCGCGAAGCGTGGCGGTGACATCGACTTCGGTGAGGATGCCGAAGCCCTCGGCGGCGAGCGCTGCCCGGACGGCGGCCTCGGCCTCGGCGAGCGGCGATTCGATGCGATAGCTGATGGTGGGTTCCACGGACGACTCCTTCGTGTGCAGCTCAGATGAGGTCGGCGGCGCCGCCATCGATGACGGCGGTGACGGGTACGCCCTTCGCCTGGAGGAAGCTGGCCACCGTTGAGGCACGCTGCCCGCTGGCGCAGACAACGAGCGTCGTGTCTCTGGCCGCGCCGTCGATCCACTCCGGAAGGCGGTCAATCGGGCGGCGGAGGGCACCCGGGAGGGGAAGTTGCTCCTGCTCGTGGGCGTAGCGGACGTCGATGACGGTGGCGGCGTTGCGGGCGATGGTGGCGCGCGCCTCGGCGATGGTCGCGACGGGGACTGCGCCCGTGGGGCCATCCCAGAGGGCGAACGGCATGGCGCCGCGCACCTCTTCGTAGCCGATGCGGAACAGGTCGATGGTGGCCTCTTCGGCGTCGATGGGAGCGGTCGAGACGAGCGCCATGGGGCTGTTGAAGGGCAGCAGCCAACCGGCGTAGGCGAGCATCGCGTCACTGGCCTCGATGCTGAGGGCGCCCGGGATGTGCCGCGCGGCGAAATCGGCGCGTGGGCGGATATCGACCACCGGCACGCCCTCGCGAAGCAGGTGCTCGACGGCATCCGGCGTGAGGGCCGCCGGCCGGGGCGGTTCGCCGTACACGTTCGGGCCTTTGCGGTTCAGCGGGGCCATGAAGCGGTAGTAGCCGGGGATGGGGGCGCGTGTGCCCAGATGAAGGGCGCGAAAGACCTCGAAGCTCGGGGAGACGAGCACGGGGTTGCGACCCCGTTCGACATCGAGGGCGGCGCGGCGTTCCACGCCCGTGCCGGTGGAGCTGCAGAAGGAGCCGGCGCCGTGCGTGGGGAGGATCTCGGCGTCACCCGTGAGCATGGCGGCGAGCCGGTGGCCCGTCTCCCATTGGAGGCGGGTGAGCTCTTCTTCGTGGTCCGGGCCGAGGAGGTCGCTGCGGCCGGCCGCGGCCATGAGGAGGGCGCCGCCGGTGAAGGCTCCGCGGATGGCGCCGTCCTCATCGGTCGCAAGGTATGCGGTGTGCTCGTAGGTGTGGCCGGGGGCGGCAACGGCGCGCAGGATGGCGTTGCCCACGCGGGTGGTGTCGCCGTCGCTGACGGGCCGGTGCGGGAATTCGAGGCCGCCTCCGGCGGGGGCGATGACCTCGGCGCCGAGGGCCGCGAGTTCGCGGCCCCCGGAGATGTAGTCGTTGTGGACGTGGGTTTCGAGGACGAAGCGGATGGTCGCGCCGAGTTGGGCCGCCGCATCGAGGTAGGGCCGGATGTCGCGCTGGGGATCCACGACGGCGGCGGTTTCGCCCGACGCGATGAGGTAGGAGGCGTCGCCGAGGGCGCTGGCGAGGAACTGGCGAATGATCAAGGCGTGTCTCCGTGGCCGGATTGGGGCGAGCGCGGGCGCCGGGCCTGGCAATACTTTGCACCATTGAAGGGCCCGCCCCATGCGGGCGCCACGGGACAAAGGTTCAAGACACCGGCGGCGATCGGGACCAGCCCGAACGCGGCGGCCGCCGCCCCGGCCGCGCCCCCAATCACGAACAGGCCAGTCCCAATGATCGCCGCGCCGAGCGCAACCCGGGCGACACGCCCACCCGTGGAAGCCATGAAATTCGTGAACCAGTTTCCCGTGTGCTCGTTCAGTGCCGGCATGAGGGTCCTCCAGAAGCAATGTGGGCGGGGCGGCAAATCGTCCGCCCCGCCCCGGGCTGAATCAGTGCGCGAAGCGGACGTCGGGGAGCATCCGGTCGGCCCAGCGAGGGAGCCACCAGGCGCGGTCGCCCGCGAGGTACAGGACCGCGGGAACGAGGACGAGCCGCACCAGGAAGGCATCCACCGCGACGGCGGTGCCAAGGATGATGCCCATCTCCTTCAGGGGGAGGGGGCCAGCGATGGCGAAAGTGTAGAAGACGGCGATCATGACGCCGGCGGCGGCGACGATGGGGCGTCCGGTGTGGGCGAGGGAGCCGCGCACGGCCTCGGCGCCGTCGCGGGAGCGTTCGAAATGCTCACGGGCAGAGGCGAGGAGGAAGACGGTGTAGTCCATCGAGATGGCGAAGACGAGGGCGAAGAAGAAGAGCGGAGCCCAGCTCGTGAGGTAACCCTGGCTTTCGAAGCCCATCGGGCCGGCGAGCCACCCGTGCTGGAAGGCGAGGGCGCCGACGCCAAAGGCCGCACCAACGGACAGCAGGTTGAAGATGACGCCCGCGACCGCGATGAACACGGCCTGGAGGGCGAAGAGCAGGAGCAGGAAGCCGAGCACCAGCACGGTGCCGATGACGAGCGGCGCCTTCGCGCTGAGGGTGGCGTCGAGGTCATGGTTTTCGGCGACCGGCCCACCGACGAGCACCCCCGCCGGCAGAGCGTCGCGCAGGCGGCCGATGAGCTCGAACGAAGCGCGGCTCGAGGGGTCGGTGGTGGCGATCGCCTGGATGAGGCTGGAACCACCGGCGCCGGGCTGCGGCGGGAAGGCCATGGCGATGCCATCGGTGGCGGAGATGGTCGCGGCGACGCGGTTCGCATCCTGCCCGGCGGGCACGATGACCTGAATGGGGCCGGGGCCGCCAGGGCCGAAGCTCGTGGCGAGGGCGGAATAGCCTTCGCGGGCCTGCTTCGACTTCGGAAGGACGTTGATGCCGGGCATGCCCGTTTCGAGGCCGAGAAGCGGGGCGGACATGCCGAGGAGGAGGGCGGTCACACCAACGGCGAGGATGGCCGCGCGCGGCTGCAGGCGGGCCGCGAAACGCTCCCAGGTGGGGCTGCGGTGCTCGCCCACGGAATGCCAGGGGAGTGCGAGCCGGTTGATCCAGCCGCCCAGCGCGGCGGGCAGCAGCGTGAGCGCGGCGAGGAGGACGAACGCGACGGCGAGCATCATGCCCGCCGCCATGGAGCGGAAGGCGGGGATGGGCACGAGGAGCACGGCGGAGAGGCTGATGAGCACGGTGATGCCGCTGAAGAGGACGGCCTTGCCGGCGGTGTCCATGGTCACGGCCGCGGCCGTGCCCGGGTCGCCGGGGGTCGCGTGCAGGGCGCCGCGGTAGCGGCTGACGATGAAGAGGGCGTAGTCGATGCCGAGCGCGATGGCGAACATCATCGCGAAGTTCAGCGTCCAGATGCTCAGGTCCGTGAAGCGGGTGATGCCGTAGAGGACGCCCATGGCGGAGACGAGGCCGGCCCCGGCGAGCAGCAGCGGCAGGCCGGCGGCGGCGAGCGTCCCGAAGGCGAGGACCAGGATGACTGCGGTGACGGGCCAGGTGAGGAACTCGGCCTTCATCATCCCGTCCTTGTTTACGGCGTTGAAGTCGGCCCAGAAGGCGGGCGAGCCAGTGAGGGCGACCATCACCTGGCCGTCGCTGAGTTCGCCGATGGGCTCGTTGAGGCGCTCAGCGGCGCGGACGGCCTCCGTCGGGTCGACGAGGGCGCCGGCCTGGAGCATGACCGTGCGACCGTCCGGTCCGGGCTGCTCCACGACGGGGCCGAAGGCGGGCTCCTTCGCGATGGCAGCCTTCGCGGCTGCGATGCGCGCCTGGAATTCGGGCGCTGAGGCGGGGAGTGTCGCGCTCTGGAGCACGACGGCGGCCGACTGGGACGAGAGGCCGCCGAACTCGCGGTCGATGACCTGGCGGGCGGCGAGGGAGTCGCTGCCGTTGACCTCCCACATCGCGCCGGAGAGGGCGTGTTCAAGGCGCGGGGCGAAGACGCCGAGGGCGAGGGCCATCACGGCCCAGGCGATGACGACGGTGCGGCGGTGGCCGTGAGCCCAGCGGCCGAGTCGTGCGAGCGGGGAGGGAGCGCTACTCATTCCTGCATACCTATCAAGTGATGAATTGGACAGACGGAGACGGTCGCGGTTCGTTTAGCTGAGCGCGAAGATGCGCGCCTCCTCGGCCTTCTGCTCACGGAGGCGGGTGCACACCAGGTCGCAGAGGGTGGGGATGCTCGGGTCGGCGATGGAGTAATAGGCGGCCGTGCCGGCGGCGCGACGCGCGACGATGCCCTCGCCGAGGAGGACGCGGAGGTGCTTGCTGACGTTGGCCTGGGTGGTGTCGAGGCGTTCGACGAGTTCGCCGACGTTGCGTTCGCCTTCCTCCATCAGGGTGCGGAGGATGGCAAGCCTGGTGGCGTCGCCGAGGACGCGAAAGCGTTCGGCCACATGCTCGAGGAGCGGGGGTGGGAGGTGTTCCGTCGCCATGGCACTACTTCATCACTGTAAAGCGATGAAGTCAAGTAGTTCAACGGAGACCGGCGAGGGGGCGCGAACGGCACCGGGGCGGCGTTGGCCATGTGCGGAAGTGCGACCTGAAGGTCACGCGGGGTCACCGTCCAGAAGCGCGGCGAGGGCCCGGCTCACGGCGGCCCGGTCGGGTTCGGCGAGACGCCCGAGTTCTCCGCGCACGAGGCGATGGTCCAGCGTGAAGATCTTGAAGCGCACGCGTGAGGGCGCGGGCAGGCCCGCGGAGGCGATATCACGTAGCGGACAATCGGGCGGCCAGGGCGGGTTGCCTTCGGACGTCACCATGGCCATCACCGAGTGGCCCGCGGGCGTGTTCAACGCCTCCGCGCTGGAGAGAGCACGACAGCCGGGCGGTGCTTGGTGGCACGCCGGTCGCTGAATGGGAAAGGAACGCGGACGACCGTGAAGCGCTCATAGGTCACGGTAGGCTTCCTCGTCGGCCGCACCGGCCCATTCCTCAAGGGTCGCCTCCAGGGCGCGGAGGTATTCGATGTCAATGGGCTGGACGCGGCGCACGGTGGCGGTGCCGTCTGGTTCGACACCCCATGCAATGGTGTCTCCGGCCGTGACCTTGAGGGCCTGGCGCACCTCCCGCGGGATGGTCGTCTGTCCTTTGGCGGTGATCCAGGCGAGCGCGGTCATTCTCGGCCTGCGTAATGCATCCTTACTGCATTACTGTAGTCTCGCCCGGCCGCGGTGCGACGTACGTCTTCGATGCGCGCGTGGCGGGTCAACGGTTATAGGGCGGTGTGAGGAGGCCCGCGGGGGGCCTCCCGGTAGGGATCAGGTGCCGGTGTAATTGGGCTTGCGGCGCTCGGCGCGGGCGTCCCGGGCCTCCTTCGCGTCGTTCGGAGCGCCGCGGCCGAAGCTGAGATGGTAGAGCTCGTTGCGGAGGCCATCCTCGAGGCTCTTGCCGAGGTTCTGCTGGGTGACGCGCTTGGCGGCGCGCACCGCGATCGGGGGATGCTGCCCGAACTGGTTCGCGAGCGCCAGGGACTCGTCGATGAGCTTCTCGGCGGGCACGAGGCGATCCAGGAGGCCGAGGCGGTAGGCCTCTTCGGCGGCGACATCGCGGGAGGTGAGGATCAGGTCGATCGCGCGGCTATAGCCGATGATGCGGGGCATGAACCAGCTCATGCCGGAGTCGGGCGAGAGGTTCCGTTCGAGGAAAACGCTGCGGAAGCGGGCATTCTCCGAGCCCACGCGGAGGTCGCACCCGAGGGCGAGGCTCATGCCGGCGCCCGCGCAGACGCCGTTCATGGCGGCGATGGTGGGCTTATCGAAGTGGTAGATGGCGAGTGCCTGGCGGCCGACCCAGCTCCACTCGTCGAGCCGCTCGTTCTGGGTGACGGTGCGTTCGCCGGCGGGCATGGGGCCGGAGATATCGGCGCCGGAGCAGAAGCCGCGGCCCGCCCCGGTGATGATGACGGACCAGACGCTGTCGTCGGCGCGGGCTTCGGCCATGACGGCGAGGAAGTCCTGCTGGAGGCCGCGGCTGAGGGCGTTGAGACGCTCGGGGCGGTTGAGGGTGATGACGGCGACGTGGCCGTCCTTGTCGTAGAGAAGGTTTTCGAAGGTCATGCCGGCTCCTTGGCGTGCGCGTGCGCGGCCGGCCGGCGATGCGCCAGGGCGCGTGGGCGCATGGCTTCGAGCCGGCTTCCCGGCCCGCTGCGGCGGTACGATACCGGCCGGGCGCGGGCTGTCAACGCGCGGGATGAGCGGGGACCGAGCCGGTCAGTGGTTGGCGCGGAGGTAGGCGATGGCCTCGGCCATGACGCGGCAATCGACTTCGTTGTAGGCCTGGACATCGCGCATCAGGGGGATGTCGCTCATGTGGCCGCCGCTCACGCGCGCCTCGGCGTTGCAACGCCAGGCCGCGACCATAGCGCCGAGGCCATCGGTGACGCCATCAGCCCACTCCGTTTGAATGAGGCCGTGGCGCTTGAGGGACTTCGCGACATTCTTGAGGCCGAAGCCCATGGGTCCCTTCACGATCACGGGCTCGACGCGCATGACGCGGGTGAGGAAGTCGTACCACTCGGGCTCGATCCAGTTCGCCTCGCGCTCGGGATGCCGGGTGCGGGCCGATTGCAGCAGGCTGCTGAGGTTCACCGGTTCGGCCTGGGACCAGTGGAACACCAGCGGGCGATCGATGCCGGGGGCGAGGCGGCGCTGCACGGAGCGCATGTGTTCGAGCCAGGCTTCGACGATCCGGGCTTCGAAGGAGAGCGTCAGGTCGCGCGCGGTGAAGCACTCGAAGACCCATTCGCCGCGTTCGTAGTGGCCGCAGCCAATCATGAAGATACGGGGCTGACCGTTCTGGAGGGGGAGACGGCTGAAGTCGTCGTCGAGATTGGAGACGGTTTCGAAGTCGACGTAGAACTCGACGGCGCGCGCTTCGCCCCAAACCTCGCGTTCGGTTGTGACGCGCGGCGGGCTCACGGCCGGGGCGAGCGGATCGCGGTTCACGGCGAGGATGGCGTCGAGGCTGGCACCCCGGCCGTTGTTTACGCCCGCGTGGGCGGCGGCCCACCCCTCGGTCCAGCGCCGGTAGCCGAGCGCCCGCAGCCTCTCGCGGCCAACTTCGCCGACCATCCAGGCGAGGGTGACATCGTCAGTGCGGCGGGCGATCTCGCGGACGGCGCCGGCCCAGGGCTGGTTGGAGTCGTTGGAGAGGTTCGGCAACATCTCGGGGCCGTTGCCAGCAATGGGATCCCACGCGTGGCCCTCGCGGCGAAGGCGGCGGACCCAGGCGGCGGCCTCGGGGGCGACTTCGGAGAGGGGACGGGAGCGGGCACCGGGGAGGGCGGCGTGCGCGACGGGTGCGAGGCGGTCCATGCAGCTGTCGCTGCCCGCTTCGTTCGCGCCTTTCTTCCAGCCACGGCCGAGGAGGTAGGCGTGACCGGGGGTGTAGCCCTGGATGCGGCCGAGGGCTTCGTTGTAGAGCCAGACCTGGACCTTGTAGGGGAGGTGGTCGTTGCCGGCTTCCCAGCGCGCATCGAGCTGGAGGTTTGTGAACTTCACATCGACGACCCGGTAGTGCCAGGGAGCACCACCGAGCGCGGGACCCGGGGTATGAGCCTCGTCCTCCGTGATCGCCTCCGGGAAAAGGCGGCTTAGGACATCGCTGCGGACGAGGAAGTCCGGGGCGCCATAGGTGCGGTTGGCGGGGTTGCGAAGGACGCCCTGGTAGATGACCTCTTCGCCGCGGCACATGGCCGCGAAGGTGTTGTCGCAGGCGGCGAGCGACATGGAATGGGCAGGCCCGCTGCCGGGCAGGGCGTAGACGCGTGCGACGGTCTCGATGTGGCGGAGCACGCCGGCCTCGAAGGCGCGGCCCTTCTCGAACACGAAGGCACGGAAGTCGCAGCGGGGGTCGCCGGGCACATCCGGGACGAAGCCGTGCGACTCGCCGTACAGGTGGAGCCAGTCGAGCAGGGGGTCGCGGAGGGCCCAGTTCCGGGTGCGGCTCGCGGCGACCCAGCCTGCCCAATCCGCGGGGGTGGCGGGGAGCACCGGGCGGCCATCGTCATCGCGTACGAGCGCGGCGAAGCCGGACACGCGGACGGGCGAAGGGCACGTGGTGGTGGTCACGCGGGGCAGTCTGGGCCACGGCCGCGACATCGCATGTCGCAAGGCGGCCCAGGCGGTGGCGGCGATGCAACGCGTTCTTCGCGCCGGCGGGATTGGTCCGCGGTGACGGGCGACGTATGGTGTCCGGGGGCGAAGAGGAGTACGGGCATGGCGTTCCGCGGATGGGTTTTCGTTCAGACCGAGATCGGACGTGCGCGGGCCGTCCTCGATAGCCTGCGGGATCTGCCCATGGAGGGCGCGGAGCTGCTCGCGGCGGACACGATTACGGGGCCGCACGACCTGGTGCTCTATATCGAGGCGGAGTCACCCGACCACCTCGCGCGGACGGTGCAGCTGATCACGCTCAATGCCGACGGAATCGAGCGGACGATCACCTGCCACCGCATCGTGCTGGAGTAGCTAGCGGAGATTCTGGTAGGCGAGGTAAGCGCCGACGCCAACGGCGAGCACGCCCGACCAGGCGAGGCGCGGGTCGAAGACGAGGAACTGCATCCCCCAGGCGATGAGGATGCCGGCGATGGCGAAGCCGACGACGACCGGGCCGCGCTTGAGGCCGGTGGCGAAGTCCATCATCTTCGTGAAGGCCCAGGCAAGCCCTGCGCCGACGAAGATGGAGAAGAAACCACCGAGCGGGAGGGCAAGCATGAGGCCGATCCATGCGGCGCCGATGGCAAGGCCGCCGAGGCTCGCGGCGAGCCCGCCTCGCAGCAAATGGCTGGCGCCCAGGGTATAGATGGGCGACTTCACGACCCTGGCGCAATCCTTGCAGCGCGCACCGACCGGGCTCTGGATCAGGCACTTCGGACAGATGGGCGTTTCGCAGCGGGAGCAGCGAAGGGCGGTCTCAACGCCCGGGTCCCGGGGGCATTCAACGATCTGAGGGGCCACTGCGATCATGGTACGAAGAACTCTACGAGTGATCACGGTGACGGCGGGGTGATTCCCGCGCAACAGAAGGGGAACAACGTCCTGGGAAAGTCCCGGGAGGGCCGTAGCGCCGCGGCCGGACGACGCCGATGATCCGCACATGAAGCTATTCCGCCGCTCGGCACCGCCATCGTCCGTGCCCGCGCGGGCCACCTTCGGCGAATGGTTGCTGGAGCGGTTCACGGGCGCGGGCGGCATCGAAGGGCTCACCTTCGCGGAACTGGAGCGGGCGATTGGGAACGCGGCGTCCGTGGCGATGGGCGCGGCGTATGCGGCTCCGGGCGCGTTCGCCGCGGAGCCTTCGCCGGAACAGCGGGATGAGGCGCGACTTGTAGCGCGACACACGGCCGACGGGTTCAAGGCGGCGCTGCAGGACCGGAAGCACACGGTCGTCTGCTGGCCATGGGAGCACCTGGCGACGCGGCTGGCCTGGACATCGACGCGCGCGGGCCTGGTGGAAAGCCGGTCAGTGGGGATCGCGCTGGAGGGCATCGGCGCGGCGTACGCGCTGCTGCACCGCGACCAGCTCACAAGCGTGATCGAGGTGTGGGACCGGGTGGCGCAGGGCCTGGTTGGCGGGCAACACCCGGGGGCGAGCCCCGACCTGCAGGTGATGGGGCTGACGATGCTGGCGGCATTCCAGGCGACGGTGGCGCCGGAAGCGGTCGCGGCGAGTTAGACGCCCATCGCACGGGCCACGGTCTCGAGCGCTTCGAGGGCTTCATCGGTGCTGCGCAGGAGAACGTGCGAAAGCTCGGCGATCTCGGGCGGCGTTTCCGAGCCGCCGGCCACGCCCGCGAGCAGCACGTGAATGCCTTCCTGTCCGAGGGCGAGGCCGGCGCGGAACATCGCGATGTCGGTGCGGTCGTCGCCCATGGCGAGGATGGACTTCACTTTGAAGGCGCGGGCGAGCGCAGTAAGGGCAAGGTCCTTGCCGCCCTGGGCGTTGGGCAGCACTTCGAGGACCATGCGGCCTTCGCGCAGGCGGAGTTCCTCGGGCAGGTTCTCGAGGGCCTTTCGCAGCTGGTGTTCGAGCTCGGGCGTCTGACGGAAATGAAAGGCCGTGGAGATGGCCTTGCGTTCGACGTGGAGGTAGGCGGAGGGCACGGCCGACACGACCTTCTGCTCGACACGTTCGAGGGCGGCGCCCAGGCGAACGCGATCGACGCCGGGCAGAAGGTCGCTTTCGAAGGTGGTCTCGAGGCCGTGGCTGCCGATGACGACGACGCCTTCGCAGGGAACAAGGCGGCGCGCGGTGTTGAGGTCGCGGCCGGTGATGACCGCGACGCGGGCGACCTGGGCGAGGCGGTCGAGCACGGCGAGGGCGGGCGCGGGCACGCGAGCCTCGGCGGCATGCGCGGCGATGGGTGAGAGGGTGCCATCGAGGTCGGTGGCGATGAGCAAGGGGCGCCGCGAGGCGGCGATGGTCCGGAACTGTTCGATGGCGGCAAGGCTCAGCATCGGATCTCCTCGAGATCGGTCAGGAATCGGGTGGCCCATGCGCGGGCATCGCGGGAGCGCACGGCGGCGATGAGCCGGTCGCTTACGGGTGGCAGTTCGCCGGCGACGGCGGCCCGGAGGGTGGCGTCCATCGCGGCAGGGTCGAGGGGGTCAACGGTCACCAGTCCATCCTGTTCGAAGCCGGCGAAAGCGGATGCGACGCCCGCTCCCTTGCCCGTCACGATAACGGCGCGTTCGCCCGCGGGCCTGAGGGACTGGGCGATGGCGGATTGCAGGGGCACCAGGTTCATGCCGTCGGCGAGGGACGAGGTGAAGATGACATCGGCATCCCGCTGGAGGCCGACGACCTCGACCCACGGCAGGTTGCGGTGGACATGGGTGAACACGCGGCCACGGGCGCGGGCGGCGCGGGCGGCCTCCGCGGCCGCGGTTTCGACATCCCGCGCGAGCCGCTCGTATGCGGCGACGCCTTCGCGAGTGGGAGCCGCGACGCCGGCATAGCTGAAGGCGAGGCCGGCATCGAAGGCGCGGCGCACGGCGGCAAGGCGTTCGGGGATGCCCTTGGTGTAGTCCGCGCGTTCAAGCCCGACCACGAGCGGCACGGGCGTGGCGGGAGGGTCGAACAGCGTAATCGGACCGGCCGCGCGGGCAACGGCGAGCAGCTCGGCGGCATCGATGCCGACGGGGTAGGCGCCGACGCAGGTCTCGCGCCCGCGGAATGCGAGCCTGTTGCCGGCGCGCGTGGCACCGAGGCGCTCGGCGGCATCGATGAAGCGGGCGGCATCGGCTTCGGATTGGAAGCCGGCCAGGCTGGCACCGAAGATGCCGGTCACGACGCGTTCGAAGCGCGAGAGGCCTTCGCGGTCGAGCACGCGTTCGAGGACGGGCATGGACGGAAAGGGTGTGTGGAGGAAGAAGCCAATGGGCATGCCAGCGCCGCGGTCGCGCAGGAGGGCGGGGACGAGTGCGAGTTGGTAGTCGTGAATCCAGACGGGTTCACCAGCCGCGGTCGCATCCGCCGCGGCGGCGAAGGCATCGTTGACCTGTTCGTAGGCGGCCCACGCGCCCTCGGAGGGTGTCTGGGGACGGGGAAAGTAGGCGGTGATGTCGGGCAGCGGCAGCTCGATGATGTGGAGCGCAGGCCAGAGAAACCCGTTCGCGGTCTCGCGGTAGTGGCCATGCCAGGTCTCATCGCTGAAGAAGAGGCGGCGATGGCGGAGCGGGCCGTTCGCGGTGGGGATCGTCTCGAAGCCGCGGCCGTCCACGAAGTCGCGGTCGAAGGCGCCGCAGCCCGCCCCAATCCAGGTGGTGCCGTGCGCGCCGTCCCAGGTGGCGATGACCGGGCGGACGGCGGCGAGGAGGCCGCCCTCGGTCGCGGGCGCGGCGGTCTCGGGGGCGCCCGGCGGGGTTCCGTGATCGACGAAGGCGCGGTTCGCGAGAATCAGGCCTGCGAATCGATCCATTCGCCCAGTATAGGGGTGGTCCCTGCGGGAGCAGCGCGCCCGCGATGCAGTTGGAATGCGTGGACCGGGGCTTCCGCCGCCGCTATCGCCCCCGGTTCGGGGGCACTGTGGCCTTCGTCGCGGGCGCCATCCATGACGAATTGCCGTGGATTCGAATGTAGGCGAACGTGGCCTTTCCTGCGTATCCGTCATAACAGTTGGCGCTCAGTCAAGGTGCGGGGGTACATTCAGGCGCGCGGCCGCTTGCCCCCGGCGGCCGCGTGAATCTGGAGGAACACACGCATGGTCAACAGCTGCCTCGACCGGCTGCTGACGTGGCGCGTGGCGTTGATTGCGGTGCTCGCACTGGGTGCGGTGCCGGCGATGCTGCTGCGTCCCGTCCCGGCGGCCGCGACGAACTGCATTTACGCCCTGGGAGCGGGGACGTACTCGGGCACGAGCGGGAGCACGGTCACGATCACGGTGACGCGCAGCGGCGAGAGTTGCTCGGGGACGTCGATCGTGACGCTCGACTACCAGGCCATCACGGCCGTGCCGGGCGCCGACTACGTGCAGCCCGGGCAAACGAGCCTCACCTTCACGAGCGGTGACACGAGCAAGTCCCGGAACCTCGACATCCTCGCGGGCGCGGGGATCGGGAAGACGCTCCGGGTGACGTTGACGGCAAGCGCACCGGACTTCACGGGCTCGCCGTCGACGGCGATCATCACGATCAACCCCTCGACGGGGCCGACAATCACGTCGGTGACCCCGGCATCGGGGGGGCTGAACGGCGGGCCAATCACGCTGCGGGGGACGAACCTCGGGGGCGTGACGACGGTGAGCGTCCTCCGGATCAGCGGCGACGACGCGAGCGTCACGTGTTCGCCGATGACGGTTGTGGACTCGACGACGATCACGTGCAACGCACCGGGCGGGCGAGCCGCGAGCGGCGCGGCGGACGTGCAGGTGGTGGGCGCAAACGGCAGCTTCACACTGACGGGCGGGTACACCTACACGAACGGTCCCTTCATCACGAGCGTGACGCCGAACAACGGCGCGGTGACTGGCGGGACGCCTGTGACGATCACCGGGGGCCAGTTCCCCTCGGGGTGCGGGACGGTGCGATTCGGCGCGGCCATCGCGCCAACGTGCACCTTCACGGACTCCGGGCACCTGCAGGTCACGGCGCCGGCTTCGGCGGGAGCGGCGAAGGTGCATGTCACGGTGACCGACACGGTGACGGCGCGGCAGAGCCCGCAGACGAACGACGACTATTACACGTACTCGGGGGGCCCGACGATCGCATCGGTCTCGCCCAGTTCGGGGCCGCCTGCCGGCGGGAACACGGTAACCATCGGCGGGACGGGCTTCCAGGTGGGCAACACGCAGGTGTTCTTCGGCGCGGCAGCATCGACGAACGTCGTGGTCGCCGGTTCGAACAGCCTGACGGCGGTTGTGCCGCCGGGCAGCCCGGGGACGGTGAACGTGCGTGTTCACGTGGGGCTGTTCGATAGCGCGGATGCCGGCACGCTCGACGACTACACCTACAGCGGCACGGCGCTCGTGACGTCGGTTGAGAACGCGTCGTGCACGGCTTCGTGCCCGCCGGCGAGTGGCCCGACGACGGGCGGCACGCTCGTGCGGATCAAGGGGCAGAACTTCACGGAGCCCTTCTTCGTGAAATTCGGGACGGTGGTCGCGCCGCTGGGCACGGTTTCGCTAAAAGGATCGACCGAGATCACGGTCCAGTCTCCGCCGCAGCCTGCCGGGTCGGTGCCGGTGACGGTGGTGTTCTGCCCGCCGAGCCCGGCCCCCTTCCCCTGCCAGAACGGGATAGAGACGGGGAACATCGGCGTCCCGGGGCAGTTCAGCTACACGGCCTCGACGCCCCCCACGATCACCAGCCTCTCGCCGAGCAGCGGCCCGCTGGGCGGCGGGAACGTGATCACCGTCTTCGGCTCCGGGTTCTTCGGGGGCGGGGTGACCGCGGTTTCGTTCGGCGGCGCAAATGTGCCGGTCGCCTACACGGGCTCCGCGGCGGGCGCCAACGTCATCGTGAGCGACACGCAAATCAAGGTGACGGTCCCGGCGCGGGCAACCGCGGGCGTGGTCGAAGTGACGGTGACGACGCTCCAGGGCACGAGCAACGCGGCGGGCACCGCCAACGATTACCAGTACGGTGCGGCGGCGGGGTCGACGGTGACGTATTCGCTCTACCCGGGCTTTTCGCTCATCACATGGGCCGGGGGCGACAACCTTTCGATCTTCAGCGCGCTGCATGGGACGGAATCGCCCGACAACCCGGCGACGAATGATGTGGCGAGCAGCGTGGGCGCCGTCTACACCTGGAGCGCGAACGGCGTGGGCTGTCGCAACGGTGAATCCGCGTGCTGGCTCGGGTATTTCCCCGGGGCGAACGTGCCGGGCGCAAACGACATGACGACGTTCCGGCAGGGCACGGCGTACTGGGTGGCGGTGTACCCGGGAGCGGGCACCGTCTCGTGGGTCGTCGCCGAGTCCTGAGTCGTGCGTGTTGCGAGGTTCACACAGGGCGCCGGATCCGGCGCCCTGTGGCGTTTCCGGGCCCGGCGGCCGCGTATGATCGTTCGATGGAAAGCCATGTCCCGAAGGCGGCCGGCGCGCGGCTGGGGTGGGAGGCGCTCGATGCCGGGGTCCGTGGGCGCGTCGAGGAGTGGCTCGGGAGCCCGGTCGTGTACGCGACGACGCAGCCCGGGGGATTTTCGCCGGGCGTGGCCGCGCGAGTTCGCACCGCGGGCGGGCGGCGGGTGTTCGTGAAAGCCGTGACGGGCGCCGCGAACCCGCGGTCGCCGGAGTTGCACCGCCGCGAAATCGGCATCCTGGGGGCTATCCCGGCTTCGGCGCCCGTGCCACGGCTGCTCTGGCACCATGACGAGGGGACGCGGGATGGCTGGGTCGTGCTCGTGATCGAGGATGTCGACGGCTGGCACCCGGCGATGCCCTGGAACGAAGGGGAAACAACCCGGCTCATCGCGGCGATCGACCGGCTCGCCGAGGCGCTGACACCGTCGCCGGTGGGCCCGCCGGTGACGGAGTCCACGGGGGCCTGGACGCTGCTGCGTGCGGGATGGTGGGCGGCGTTGGCGGCGAACCCGCCCCAGGGGCTCGACGCGTGGTCGCGGCGCCATGCCGGGCGGCTGGATGCGATCGCCGCACTGGCGCCCGAAGCAAGCCGCGGCGAAAGCCTCGTTCACCTGGACCTGCGCGGCGACAACATGCTGTTCACGGCGGACGAGGTGCTCTTCGTGGACTGGGCACACGCGCGGGTCGGGGCGCCGTGGAACGACCTCGTGTGGCTCGCGCCGAGCGTGGAGATGCAGGGCGGGCCTGCCTGCGGGGAGCTGTTCGCGCGGAGCGCGACCGGGGCGGCCGCACACGCGGAGGACGTGACGGCGGTGCTCGCGGCGGTGGCCGGGTTCTTCACCGCCGAGGCCCTGATGCCCGAGCCCCCAAGCCTCCCCGGTCTGCGGGCGTTCCAGGACGCGCAGGGCGCTGTCGCGCGGCGTTGGCTCTCGGAGCGCACCGGACTCGACTGATGCTCAGGCAGGGATGAGCTCGGTTTCGATGCCAAGGACCTCGGCGTCGAGCCGCCACTCCTCGATGGCGTTGGCGATGGCCTGGAGCTGGGAATCCGCGTGGCGGGCATCGTTCGAGATGCAGGCGGCGGCGAGCGTGGCGTGGCCAGGGTCGTCGAGGTCGGCGACTTCGGCGACGGAGGCATTGAAGCGCGTCCGCAGCCGGGCGACCACGGATTTCACGATGGTCCGCTTCTCCTTGAGGGTGAGGGCGGGGAGCGCGAGGCGGATGTGAAGGACGCCGACGGTCGTGGCCATGGGGCTCAGAGGGTCTCGGGCGCGGCCGGCGCCTCCTCGACGGGGATGGGTGGCAGGTCCTGGGGACTTTCGAGACCGAAGTGTTCGAGGAATTTCATCGTGGTGCGGAAGAGCTTCGCCCGCCCCGGACCTTCGGAGACGCCGACGGCTTCGACCAGGCCCCGCACTTCAAGCTGTGTGACCAGGCGGTCGCTGTTGACGCCGCGGATGGCCTCGATCTCGGCGCGAGAGCAGGGCTGCTTGTAGGCGACGATGGTGAGGACTTCGAGCGCGGCACGGGAGAGCTTCTGGCCGGGCCCCGCACCGAGAAGCTGGTCGATGTAGGGCGCGTAATCGGGGGCGGTGACGAGCTGGTAGCGGTGGCCGTCCTCCATGACGCGGAGGCCGCGCGCCTCATAGTCGCGAGAGAGGATGCCGATCGCCTTGCGCACGGCGCCCTCGCTGACGCCGGCGGCGTTGGCGAGGGCGGAGAGTGGCTGGGGTTCGTCCGAGACGAAGAGGAGCGCTTCCACAACCCACGGGAGTTCGTTCGGGGCGGGGGCGCGAAGGCCGGTTTCAGTCATGCACGTCCGGTGGGCGGTCGCGATTGCGGAGGCCCACCGGTTCCGCAGGATAGACGGGCCGGTCGGCGCGGTCTACGTGCTGGGGGGCCATGCGCTCGGCGGTGAGGCCGGCGGCGCGCTCATCGCGGGAGTGTTTCGCCGCGTTCTCGTCGTAGCGCACGCGCACCGAAGGGCGACGAATGTTGTTCACGCCGACCTGTTCCTGGAGCGCCTGGCGGGTCGTACTGACGACGTTGCTGGTGACGGCGGCGATGCTGGCGCCGGGAGCGATCGCGACGCCGATGTCGGAATCAACAGACCCCTTGTGGACGCGCACACGCGGCTCGGCGCGGGTGACATCGGGGATGCGTTCGATCTCGGCGGCGAGGAGGGCTTCGAGCGCTGAGCCGCGCACCTCGACCGTGCCGCCATCGCCCTGGCGGAGGCGAAGGGAACCATCGCGGCCCGAACGCGCCGGGGAGAGGGCAAGAAAGAGCGTGAAGAGCGAAAGGAGTGCCAGCGCGCCCAGGACAGCCGTCGCCGCGAGCTTCGCCGTCTCGCCGGCGTCGAGGGAGGCGGTGGCGGTGAGGCTTTCGACGGAAAGGTCGAGGCTGCGTTCGGCCCAGAGAAAGGCCATGAGCGCGGCGGCCGCGCCGAGGACGATGAGGCTATGAAGCGCCAGGAAGAACCTGCGGATGGCGGACATGCGACCCTCCCGGGGGAGTACCCCACACGCCATCAGCGTAGGGAGTGCCCAATCGCACGGGCGTAACACGATTCCGGAGGTCCTCGCCCGGGCCATACACCGGGATGTAGTTATCGGTGTGGCCGAACCAGGCCGGGTCGCCGTCCGGGCCGGTGCGCGCCTCTTCCCAGAGCACGGGACGGATTTCGCCCGCGAACCGGGCGTGGAACCGGGCCTGGAGCCGGGCCCCGAGCGCGAGCAGGCGGGCCATGCGTTCCTTTTTGACTTCGGGCGGGATCTGCCCCGGCATGCGCGCGGCCACCGTCCGGGCGCGCTGGGAATAGGGGAAGCAGTGCAGCCGGGCGAAGCCGATCTCGTCGCAGAAAGCGAGGGTGTCCGCGAAGTCGGCCTCGGTTTCGCCCGGGAACGCGGCAATGACGTCCGTGGTGATGGCCGCGCCAGGCACGGCTGCCGTGATGCGTCCGGCGGCATCGCGGAATTCGCCCGCGGTGTAGCGGCGGCGCATGGCCGTGAGCATCCCTTCGCTGCCGGACTGCAACGCCAGGTGGAAGTGGGGCATGAGCCGGGGGTCGGCCCAGAGCGACAGGAGCTCGGGCGTGATGTCCTGCGGCTGGAGCGAGCTGAAGCGGATGCGGGGTGCGTCCGTCCGCTCGAGGAGCGCGGCAATCAGGTGGTGCGGCGCCAGCGGGACGGGGAGGTCCCGGCCCCAGGCGCCGAGCTGAGTGCCGGTGATGACCACCTCGCGGGCGCCGGCTTCCACCGCGCGGGTCACTTCGGCCGCCACGAGCGCGGGCGGCCGGGACTCCTCGCGGCCGCGCGTGCGGGGCACGATGCAGAAGGCGCAGACATCGTTGCAGCCTTCCTGTGCTTTGATGAACGCGCGGGTGTGCAGTGTCGCTGGTGGCGCCGGTGCGGCGGTGACGGCCGAGCGGCCGGCGAGGAAGCGCACAAGCGCAGCCTTGTCCGCGTCGCGCGTGCCGGAGACGAAGTCGGCGCCGAGGGCGGTGGCGGCATCGAAGCCGGCGCTCTGGGGGAAACAGCCCGTGACCGCGACCATGGCCCCGGGAGCGAGCCGCTTCATGGAGCGCACGAGCCGCCGTGATTTCTGGTCGGCGACGTGCGTGACCGAGCAGGTGTTCACCACGAAGGCGCTGGCTTCGCAGACGTGGTCGACGACATCGAATCCGGCGGCACGCAGCGCTTGGGCGATCTCGTCGCTATCGGCGAGGTTGAGTTTGCAGCCGAGGGTGAGGACGGCCGCGAGGGGCCGCGTGGGCGCATCGGCGGACATGCATCGAGGATAGGCGACGCGGGCGATGGCGTCAGGCGAGGCGAGCGCGCAACTCGGCCTCGGAGAGCGGGATGTCGAACAGCTTCTGGCGGGAGGAGGCCCCGGCGGCGAGCACGATGTCGCGAGCGGGCAGCTCGAGGGCGCGGGCCAGAAGCTTCGTCACCGCGGCGTTCGCGGCGCCATCGGCGGGCGGCGCGGTCACGCGGACGACGAGGGCGCCCGAGGGATCGAAGCCAGCGATGGCATCGCGGCTGGCGCGCGGAGTGACACGGACGGCGAGTCGCATGGCGCGAGCGTAACGCGGCGCGGGCGAGGCTGCCGGGGAGGCGGTAAACGCCGCATTCGATTCATGCCATAGATACGACCTGATTTCCCGGAACGAGTTGTGTATGCTTCGGCGCCGAGCGGCGTCGGCCGCCTGGAGAGAATATGGCTGGGGCACTCGAGGGAGTACGCGTGCTTGATTGCACGCAGATCATCGCCGGACCGCTTTCGGCTTCGCTGCTTTCGGAAATGGGGGCGGAGGTGGTGAAGATCGAGCCGCTCGAGGGGGAGCCCTGGCGCCTGCAGGCGGAGCTGTTGCCGAAGGAGAGCCGCCAGTTCCTGACGCAGAACCGCGGCAAGCTTTCGCTGGCGGTCGATCTCAAGCACGCGGAGGCACCCGAGCTTCGCGACCGGTTGATTCGCTGGGCGGACGTGGTGATCACGAACTACCGGCCGGGCGTGGCGGAATCGCTGGGGCTGGGATACGACTCGGTGCGGGCGCTGAATCCCAGCGTCATCTATTGCGAATGCACCGCCTTCGGGAACCGGGGGCCGAACGCGCAGCGGCGCGGCTACGATATCGTGGCGCAGGCAGTCAGCGGCGTCGCGACATCCAACCCGCACATCCGCGAAGGCATCCCGCAGATCGTGGGGTTCGCGCCGGCCGACCTGGTGACGGGCTTTTCGATGGCGATGGGAATCTGCGGCGCGTTGTATCACCGGGCGCTGACGGGCGAAGGGCAACGGTTGGACGCCAGCCTCCTGGGCACCGCGATGTTCCTGCAGGCGGGAACGCGGGAGATCCTCGCGCTCGACGGCGATACGCGTGCTTCGTGGCTGGCCCAGTTGGACGAGATGCGGTCGCGCGGGGCGGCGATCGAGGAGCTCTACGCGGCGAAGCGGGCACGCGCACCCGAACTCGCCGGGAACGTGTACTACCGGATCTACCAGACGAAGGACGGGCACATCGCGGTCGGTTGCCTCGGGCCGGGACCGCGAGCGCGCTTCCGGCAGGCGCTCGAGTTCCGCGACCCGCGCTACGAGGCAGGCTTCGAGAGCACACCGCAGAACGTCCGCCGGGTGGGCGACGAGTTGACCGCGCTCTGCGAAGGGAAGATGCGCGCCGAAACGACGGACTTCTGGCTTGAGAAGCTGGACGCGCTGGACATCGCGTGCGGCCCGCTGAAGTTCGTCGAAGAGATGGCTTCGGACCCGCAGGTGGCCGCCAACGAGTACCTGATCGAGTACGACCACACCCTCTTCGGCCCGCTTCGAGGCCCGGCGCCGGTGGTGAAGATGTCGGGGACACCGACGCGCGTGCAACGAGCGTCGCCGGCGCTGGGGGAGCACACGGACCAGGTGCTGTGCGGCCTGGGGTACTCGGAGGATGCGATCGCGAAGATGCGGGAGGGGAACCTCGTCGGGTGACCGGGACCAAGACTAGAACATTTGTTTGCGATGCCGTAGCATGCGGCGTGAGGCGATGGGGTGTGCCGCGGGCGCATCCCGGACACCAGCCTCATGGTGCGTGCGATGTCTGATGCCGATCGGGCGAGGGCCCTTGAGACGGCCCTCGGGCAACTGGAGAAGCAGTTCGGCCGCGGTGCGGTGATGCGCCTCGGTGACCGGCAGCAGATGATCGTGAGCGCGATCTCGACGGGGTCGCTGGGAATGGACATTGCGCTCGGGATCGGGGGCATCCCGCGCGGGCGGATCACCGAGATCTACGGGCCGGAGTCCGCGGGCAAGTCGACCGTGGCGCAGCACGTACTGGCGGAGGCGCAGAAGGCCGGCGGCACGGCGGCGTACATCGACGTCGAGCACGCGCTGGACCCGATCTACGCACGGGACCTCGGCGTGCGCATCGAGGACCTGCTTATCTCGCAGCCAGACACGGGCGAGCAGGCCCTCGAGATCTGCGAGACGCTGGTCCGGTCGAACGCGATCGACGCGATCGTGGTGGACTCGGTGGCGGCCTTGGTGCCACGGGCGGAGATTGAAGGGGAGATGGGCGACTCGCACATGGGGCTGCAGGCGAGGCTCATGTCGCAGGCGATGCGCAAGCTCACGCCGATCATCTCGCAGACGAGCACGGCGGTGATCTTCATCAACCAGTTGCGGGAGAAGGTTGGCGTGGTGTTCGGCAACCCGGAGGTCACGCCGGGCGGGCGGGCGCTGAAGTTCTACTCGTCGGTGCGCATCGAGCTGCGGCGGGTGGATTCGGTGAAGAAGGGCACGGACGTGATCGGCAACCGGGTGAAGGCGAAGATCGTCAAGAACAAGGTGGCGCCGCCATTCAAGCAGGCGGAGTTCGAGATCATGTTCGAGCCGCCGCGCGGGATCAGCCGGACGGGCGACATCATCGACCTCGGGGTCGAGTATGGGATCGTCAACAAGGCGGGTGCCTTCTACAGTTATGGGGACCTCCGTATCGGCCAGGGCCGCGAGAACGCGAAGCAGTTCCTCGCGGACAACCCCGAACTCTGCCAGGAGATAGAATCTGACGTGCGGCGCGAGGCGAACATCCCCGGTGGGAAGCCGAAGGAGAGCGACGCCGCGGCTCCACCCGAACCGGTGGCGGCGAAGCGCTAACGTCAGGAGCGTATGGACGAACCTCCCAGTCCGGTGATTCAGAGCGTGCGGTCCGCAGGGCGGTCACGCATGAGGCTCATCGTGCTCGACGACGGCCGCGAGTTCGTGTTCTGCGATGAGGCGTGCGAGCGCGCCGGCGCTCGCGAGGGCGTGACCGCAACCGAGGAGCTGTTCGCGGCGTTGGACCGCTGGGAACAGCACGTGAACGCCCACGAAGCCGCCCTCCGGTTGCTCTCGCATCGGGCGCGGAGTGAGAACGAGATGCGCACCAGGCTGGCGATGCGCGGCATCGAGCCCGAGGTGATCGAGGACGAAGTCGTGCGGCTGCGGGATGCGGGCCTCCTCGACGACGAGCAGTTCGCGCGCGCCTGGGTGGAGGACCGGAAGCGGTTCGCGCCGCGAGGAAGGCGGATGTTGCGCTACGAACTCCTCGGGCGGGGCATCCAGCCGGATTCCGTGGACGCCGTCACCGGGGACATCGACGACGCGGACACGGCGCTCGCGTTGGCGCGCACGAAGGCGCGCGGGAGCATCGGCCAGGCCGACTGGGAGGCGTTCCTGGCGAAAGTGGGCGGCTTCCTCCGGCGTCGCGGGTTCGATTACGGGGTCGCGACGGAGGCGGCGCGTACGGTCTGGGCCGAACTGGAGCAGGAGCGGGCAGGAATGACGGAAGCAGCGGACGCCTGAGTGCGGGTCGCGGCGCCGGGTGAGAGTGCCGGCCGGGCGGATTCTTTGACGTGCCCGTGAGCCGAGCGTAGCATCGGGACATGTCACACCGGCCCGTGGGCCGGTTGTTTTCGTTTGCCATGACAGGGCTATCAACCCATTTGGAGATTACGGATGTCGGCGATAATCGGAATTATCGTCGGCCTCATCGCGGGACTGCTGGTCGGCGGGGGCGTGGCGTTTTTCGCTCGCAAGCGCGCCGATGGGACATCACTGCAACAGGCAGAGGAGCACGCCAGCCGCATACTCGCTGAGGCCGAATCGAAGCAGAAGGAACTTCTGCTGGGCGCCAAGGAAGAGACCCTGAAGGAACGGCAGACGCTCGAGAACGAGCTTCGCGAGCGCCGTGCCGAGGTTTCGCGCGTGGAGCAGCGGCTCACGCAGAAAGAAGAGAACCTCGACCGCAAGCTCGAGACCCTTGAGCGTCGCGACCAGGGCCTGCGGGACCGGGAGACGCGCATCGAGGAATCGCGGGCGGAGGCGGAAGCGCTGCGCCAGCGGCTGCTTGGCGAGGCGGAAGCCCTGCGCCAAAAGCAGGCATCCGAGATCGAGCGAATCGCGGCGATGACCACGGCCGAGGCGCGCGACTACCTGCTGGCGCAGGTGGAGACCGAGATCCGGGACGAGGCGAGCCGCCGCGTCCGCGAAATGGAAAAGGAAGCCGAGGCCACGGCGGGCGCCCGCGCGCGGAAGATCATCGCCACGGCGATCCAGCGGTACACCTCGGAGGTCACGGCCGAGACGACGGTTTCGGTGGTGCAGATCCCGAGCGACGAAATGAAGGGCCGGATCATCGGCCGCGAAGGCCGGAACATCCGTGCCATCGAGGCGGCGACGGGCGTGGACCTCATCATCGACGACACGCCCGACGCGGTGACGGTGAGCGCGTTCGACCCGGTGCGGCGTGAGATCGCGCGCAAGGCGCTCTCGTCGCTGGTGCAGGATGGGCGTATCCACCCGACCCGCATCGAGGAAGCGGTCAACAAGGCGCGCCGCGAAGTCGAGACGACGATGGCGGACGCGGCCGAGGCGGCGGCCGTCGAGGCGGGCGTGTTGAACCTGCACCCGGAAGTGCTGAAGGTGTTCGGGCGGCTGCGGTATCGCACGAGCTACGGCCAGAACGTGATGCGGCACTCGGTCGAGACGGCGCACATCGCGGCGATGATCGCGCGGGAGATCGGCGCGGACGTGGACGTGGCGCGGGCGGGCGGCTTCCTCCACGACCTCGGAAAGGCGGTCGATCACGAAGTCGAGGGTACGCACGCGCTCATCGGCGCGGACATCGCGCGGCGGTTCCGCGTGAAGGACGGCATCGCGCACTGCATCGAGGCGCACCACGAGGAAGTGGAGCCGGCGACGGTGGAGGCGGTGATCGTGATGATGGCCGACGCCATCAGTGGCGGCCGCCCGGGCGCGCGCCGGGAATCGCTCGAGAACTACATCAAGCGGCTGGAGACGCTCGAGGGAATCGCGAAGGGATTCAAGGGCGTGGAGTCGGCGTTCGCGATCCAGGCGGGGCGCGAGCTGCGGATCATCGTCAAGCCCGAACAGGTGGACGACCTCGATGCGATGCGCATCGCGCGCGATGTCAGCCAGAAGATCGAAGAGAGCATGGAGTATCCCGGCCAGATTAAGGTCACGGTGGTGCGGGAGACGCGGGCGACGGAGATCGCGCGCTGATGCGGATGCTCTTTCTCGGCGACATCGTCGGGAGTTGCGGGCGGGATGCGGTGGTCGCGACGGTGCCGAAGCTGCGGCGAGAGCTGGCGCTGGACTACGTCGTGGCGAACGGGGAGAACATCGCCGGGGGCCGGGGTATCACGCCAGCGACGGCGGACGACCTGTTCGCCTGCGGGGTGGACCTGATCAGCGGCGGCAACCACACGTTCAACCACCGCGAGGTATACGCCTACCTGGATGAGACGCCGGGCATCGTGCGGCCGCTGAACTACCCGGCGGGGGCGCCGGGGCACGGCGTCGCGACGGCGGGCGAACTGACCCTGGTGAACGTCATCGGCCGGGCGTTCATGGCGAGCGACTACGACGACCCCTTCCGGGCAGTGGACGAGGCGCTGAAAGGCATCCCGGCGGAGCAGTTCGTGCTCGTCGATGTGCACGCCGAGGCGACGAGCGAGAAGCAGGGCATGGGCTGGTACCTCGACGGCCGCGTGACGGCGGTGGTCGGCACTCACACGCACGTGCCCACCGCGGACACGCGGGTGCTGCCGCGGGGGACGGCGTACTGCACGGACGCCGGCATGTGCGGGGCGCGGGATTCGGTCATCGGCGACGAGATCGAGGCGGTGCTTTCGCGCTTTCTCACGCAGATGCCGACGCGGCTGCCGCCGGCGAAGGGCGTGGCGCAGCTGAACGGGCTTCTCATCGAAGCCGACGACGCGACGAAGCGCGCGCTGAGCATCACCCGGCACGACGTGGTGATCGGCCACTGACCGAGAGGGAGACCATGGGTTCGAGAGGTGACTTCCACCTTCACAGCACCGCATCCGACGGCGTGCATACGCCCACGTGGGTGATGGAGACGGCCGCCGCTCGCGGCGTGCGCGTGCTTTCGCTCACCGACCACGACACGACGGCGGGGCTGGCGGAAGCGGCGAGGGCGGCGAAGCGGCTGGGGTTGCGCCTCATCCCGGGGATGGAGCTGAGCACGGACTACCAGGGCGCGGACGTCCACCTCCTCGCCTACGGGTTCGACCCCGCCAACGCGGAGCTGCAAGCGAAGCTGGAGTGGCTGCGCAGCGGGCGTCTGCGGCGAACCGAACAGATCGTCGCAATCCTCGGGCGAATGGGAGCGCCGATCCGGATCGAGCGCGTGTACGAGATTGCCGGGGAGGCAACCGTCGGGCGGCCGCACGTCGCACGGGCGCTGGTGGAGGCCGGGCACGTGGCGAGCGTGCAGGAGGCGTTCGACCGGTTCCTGCGCAACGGGGGGCCGGCGGATGTGGACCGCGTGAAGTTCGGGCCGCGGGAGACGATCGAGCTGGTGCACGCGGTGGGAGGTGTGGTGTTCTGCGCCCACCCCGTGTTCATCGGCGAGCGGTACCCGGAGGTCATCGCGCAGTTCGCGGAGTCGGGGCTCGACGGGATCGAGACGTACTACAAGCACTACGATGCGGAGACGGTCGAGGCGCATCGCGCGCTGGGCGAGCGGCTCGGGCTGATGCGCTCGGGCGGGAGCGACTACCACGGGCTCGGCAACCCTGACGATCGTGACATCGGGGACTTCGGGTTCCCGGACGAACGGGTCGAGGAGTTCGTGGCGTACCTGGAGCACAAGGGCGTAAACACCGGCGAGTGGAGGACCGCATGACCATCGAGGCCGATGAAATCGAACGCATCATCCCGCACCGGTACCCGTTCCTGCTGGTGGACCGGATCACCGAGATCGAGGTCGGGAAGCGGGCCACGGGGATCAAGAACGTGACGGCGAACGAGTGGTTCTTCCAGGGCCACTTCCCCGGGCGGAAGGTGATGCCGGGCGTGCTCATCGTTGAGGCGCTGGCGCAGGTCGCGTGCGTTTCGCTGTTGAAGGGCGTGGACATGGCGGGGAAGACGCCGCTCTTTGGCGGGATCGAGAAGATGCGCTTCCGGAAGCCGGTGGTGCCGGGCGACCAACTGTTGCTGGAGTTCACGCTGGAGGCGCTCCGCGGGCCAATCGGCAAGGGCGCCGTGAAGGCCACCGTCGATGGCAAGCTCGCGGCGGAGGGCACGATTTCCTTCGCGTTGGTGGATGCGCCGGCCGAAAGCTAGGCGGCGCGGGACCGGAGAGCCTCGCGCAGGCGGGGGAGCACCTCGCGCCCGTAGCCGGCGATGAAGGCGCGCTGGTCGGGCCCGGGGCTGTGGAAAACGAGGTCCGTGAAGCCGAGGTCGAGGAACCCGCGGGCGAAGGCGACGTGCTCGGCGGGGTCATCGGAGAGGCACATGGACTTCGCCATGACGTCCTCCCCCACGACCGCGCCGTTTTCCGCAGACTCCGCGGGCGTGTGGATGCGGTGACGGAAGAGCGCGGGCACCATGGCGCCGGCCCAGAACTGCTTCTTCGCCGCGAGGGCGCGGTCACGCGGGTTGGCGTAGGACACGCTCAGTTCGATGGCGCGCGGCAGGGTCGCCGGGTCCTTGCCGGCCTCACGGGCGCCGGCCTCGAATTCGCCGAGCAGTTGGCGATAGAACGCGGGTTCCTTGCCGCCGACGGTGAGGAGCCCATCTCCCACGCGGCCGGCGAAACGGGCGCTGGCGGGGACGGACGACCCGACGTAGATGGGTGGCGCCTTCGGAGGGCGGGTGTAGAGCCGGGCGGCGCGGGTCTGGTAGTAACGGCCGCGATGGGTGACGGACTCGCCCGTGAAGAGTTGGCGCATCAAGGAAACGGCCTCCTCGACGCGGCGCTGGCGGCCGGGGTGACCGGGCCAGATGCCGGTAGCGGCATATTCGTTCAAGGCTTCGCCGGTGCCGACGGCGATGAAGGCGCGCCCTGGCGCGAGTTCGGCGAGGGTGGCGACGGCCTGGGCGACGATCGCCGGGTGGTAGCGAAGAATGGGCGCGGTGAGGCCAGTGCCGAGCCGGACGCGAGACGTGCGCGCCGCGGCGGCGCCCAGCCAGGTCCACGCGAACGGCGCCTGGCCCGACTCGTCCCAGGGATGGAAGTGGTCGCTGATGCTGACCAGGTCGAACCCGGAATGCTCGGCGGCAACGGCCATATCGAGGAGCTCGCGGGGCCCGTATTGCTCCGCCCCTGCTTTCCAGCCGAACGAGACCATCCGACACCTCCCACGGTGTCTTCAGGATGCGGAGGGGGCGGGCCCACCGGCATCACCGGCGCCCGCCCCGCATTTCGGGAAGCTGGCGAATGGCGGCCTACTTCACGCGGACGGTGGCGCAGATGAGCTGCACCCGGGTGAGCGCGATCTCGTCGGCATCTTCCTTGTAGCGCAGACGGACGCCCGTCATCACCCGGTCGCCGTTGTCGCAGACGAGCGAGGCCGTGTCGTCGTCGGCCTCGGTGCGGTCGAACAGCCAGTCGCCGGAATAGCCATGGTTGTCGATCTTGACGGTGCGGGTGCCGCCGCGGGTGCTGATGACCTTCTCTCCGCAGCGGACCTGCAGGTCCTTGATGTAGCGGTCGGAGTCGATGCGGAGGCCGGTCATGAAGCCGCCTTCATCGCCACAGCCCTGGTCCCGCACGTAGTCGGCATCGAACCAGCTCGCGCCTTCGATGTAGAGGACGTCATCGGGCCAGCTGACGCGCTCGGTGTCGGTCCTGTCATCGATGTTGCGGCAGGTGAGGGTGACCTGGGCGATCGAGGGATACAGGCCCCAGGTGGTTTCGACGGCCTCAACGTTGCCGACGTAGTAGCCCTCGGGGCATTCGAGGTCGTGGGAGCCGAGGCTGGTCGAATCCTGGCTCGAGGAGGCGTGCTGGTCGTCGGCGGCGGAGGCGCCTAGTTCGAGGGCGGAGGCGGCGAAGGCGATGCCGATGGCGGAGACGCCAACGATGCCGGCGATGCCGAGGGCGGGGAATTTCCAGTTCATGTGCGGACCTCCCGGTGTGTTCGAGGGAGGTATGGGCACGGGGCCGCGAAAGGTGCCGGGCGGGAAGGAGCCTTCACGAAACGGGCACGAACGCGCTACCGGCGGGCGGCGCGCCGCGTTGAGTCTCTTCAGACGCGGAAGGACGCGGCGGGCAGTGCCGGGCCGCGTCCTTCGAAACGTCGCATCCAGACCCGAGGGTTAGCGGAAGGCCACCGTCGCGGTGCCGGGGGTGGTCTTCTGGCCCTGGGGGTTCTCGGTCCAGATTTCGAGGTCGACGAGCTTCTGGCCATCGGCTTCGTACTTCTTGGTGACGATGCCCCGGCAGAGGATGTCCTCGTTCGGGTAGTCCATGGCGCGGTAGGAGCAGCCGAAGGACTTGATGCGCCCGTTGCGGCCGACCCAATCGTGGAGGAGCTGGCCGAGGAAGGCGTTCTTGAGCGCGCCGTGGACGATGATGTCCTTCAGCTTGTTGTTCTGGGCGAACTCCTTATCGTAGTGAATCTGGTAGAAGTCGCCGGAACCGGCGGCCCAGACCACGAGCTGCTGGGTGGAGCAGTTCTTCTTGAGGGTGGGGATCTCCATCCCCTCCGTCACTTCGTCCCAGGTTGCGGCCAATGCTCTCTCCTTAGTACCGGATGCTGGTGCCGGTGGTGACGGCAACGACCTTGCCGTCCTGGTTCGTGTACTCGGTCTTATTGGTGGAGATGAGGAGCAGGCCAAGGGAGGCGCTCGGGGACTCCACGACGTCGGCGAGGAAGCTCTGCGAGGTGAGGGTGTCGCCGGCGCAGATATCGTCGAAGTATTCGATCACGGTGCCGCCGTTGAGCACGCGATTGAGGGGCTTCTTGGGCTGTGGGCCACCACGGCCGGCAGGCCCGGCGGCGGCAGCAGCGGCCTTGCTCGGGTCGAAGATGGGCGTGCCGAGGTATCCGGGAGGGCACGGCAGGCTGCGGAAGCCGGCCTTCTTCGCTTCGGCCTCGTCGTAGTAGATGGGGTCAGTGTGGCCCACGGCGCGGGCGAAGAGGCGAATCTGGAGCTTGTCGACCTCGAGCTTCGTCGGCGAGGACTTCTTGCCGATCGCGTCGAGCATTTCCTGGCTGATGAGTTCGAATTTGTCCGCTTCGGACATCCATGACCTCCAAGAGGGTGGGTTTGACGCGGACGACACGATACGGGAACGGGGAAGGGCCGTAAACCGAGCGGCTCCGGGGGCCTCGGGGCGGCACGGAGCCACGGGCGCGGTATAGGGGATTTGCCTCCCGGGAACGCGGGAACACGGGCGATGAATGGGGGAAGCGGGGCATACGGAAGAGGCGCACCGGGCAGGTACCCTCGGCCCAACGGCGGGTGCGAGCCCGTGACGGAGGCGACAGATGGGCAATGGTTCCCCGATCGGGCAGATTCTCGAGCGCTGGAACCAGATCCCCCGCGGCCGGCAGATGGCGATGGCGGGGATCGTCGGCGGCACCATCGTCGTCCTCTACTTCGTCTTCATCGCGTCGTCTTCGCCCAACATGGTGACCGCGTATTCCGGGCTGGACCCGGAAGATGCGGCTTCGATCGCGGCCGAGCTGCAGAAGGCCGGCATCGCCTACGACCTCGGCGCGAACGGCACGAGCGTCTCGGTGGCGGCGGAGAAGGTCGGGGAAGCGCGAATCAAGCTGGCTTCGGCGGGCCTGCCCCGCAACGGCGCGAGCATTGGCTTCGAGGTCTTCGACAAAACGAACTTCGGGGCGACGGACTACGTGCAGCAGGTGAACTACCAGCGGGCGCTTGAGGGGGAGTTGGCGCGTTCGATCAACTCGATCGACTCGGTGAAGGCAAGCCGCGTGCACCTGGTGATGCCCAAGGAGAGCGTCTTCAAGGAGGACCAGGAGAAGACGACGGCGAGCGTGCTGCTTCAGCTGAAGGCGGGGCGGGACCTGACGCAGGACCAGGTGCGCGGGATCACGAACCTTGTTTCGAACTCGGTGCCGGGGCTGGCTTCGGGCGGCGTCACGATCATGGACCAGACGGGGCACGTGCTCTTCGACGGTTCGACCTTCGACAACCCGTTCTCGACGGGTGCGAGCGCGACGCAGATGGACCTGCAGCGTAAGTACGAGACGGCGCTCGCGCGCGACGTACAGCAGACGCTGGACAAGGTCGTCGGCGCGGGACGGAGCGCGGTGACGGTGCGCGCGAAGCTCAACTTCGACACGGTGACGAGCAAGGAAGACACCTTCGGGACGGCGGCGCAGGCCGTGCCGCGCAGTTCGAGCTCGGTCACTGAGACGTTCTCGGGGAACGGGCTGAACGTCGGCAACATCCCGGGCACGGCCACGAACGGCGCGACCACCGGCACGGGCACGACCGCGAACGGGAACAGCACCTATTCGCGCACGGAAACGACGACGAACAACGAAGTGCCGCGCACGGAGAAGACGACGGTGCGGGCGCCGGGTGCGCTCGACCGGCTGAGCGTCTCGGTCGTGCTGGATGAAAGCGTGACGGCGGCGCAGGAACAGGCGCTCACGAGCGCGGTCGCGGCGGCGGTGGGCATCGACCAGACGCGCGGCGACACGCTGAACGTGGCACGGCTGCCGTTCGATGCAAGCGTTCGCGACGACCTCGTGGGCGCGGCCGGCGATGGACTGGGGCAGTACCTGCAGTACCTGAAGCTGGTGTTGCCGATCCTGGCGGTGGCGCTGGCGTTCGTGCTGGTGACGCTGCTGCTGAAGTCGCTGAACAAGCGGCAGCTGGCGCTCGTGGCGCCGCCGCAGCAGCTCTCGCTTCAGGCGGCGACGGCGATTGGGAACCGCACGCTGGCCCCTGCGGCGCCGCTCCCGGCACTGGAAGCGGCGCCGGACCCGGCGGAAGAACGCATTCACACGCTGGCGGCGCAGAACCCGCGCGCGGTGGCGGACGTGGTCCAAACCTGGATGCGCGAGGAGGACGCGTAAGGCGCCATGCCGCGCGAGGACAAGCTCACCGGTCGCAGGAAGGCAGCGGCGCTGCTCATCACGCTGGGCAAGGAACGCTCCGCGGAGGTGTTGCGTCACCTCAGCGATGACGACATTGAGCGCCTGACTTGGGAGATCTCGGCGATGGGCGAGCTGCAGCCGGAGCAGCGGAAGGAAGTGGTCGGGGAGTTCCAGGACGCGGCCGTCGCGCGGAACGTGATTTCGCTGGGCGGGTTCGAATTCGCGGAGGAGCTCCTGCGGCTGGCGCTGGGCGAGGACAAGGCGACCGAGCTCATCGACCGGCTTTCGGCGACCTCGCCGACGGTGCCGTTCGGATTCCTTCGACACCTGAACGTTCAGCAGCTCGTGAACTTCCTGGGCAACGAACACCCGCAGACGATCGCCCTACTGCTTTCGTTCTTGCAGGCGGAGAAGGCGGCGCAGGTGCTCAGCACGCTTAGTTCCGAGATGGCGGCGGACGTGGCCCAGCGCATCGCCCTCATGGACCGCGCAAACCCGGAAATCGTGACCGAGGTCGAAGCAGTGCTGCGGCGAAAGCTGAGCGCGGTGCTGCAGCCCGCGCGCGAGCAGCAGACGGTGGGCGGCCTGGATGTGCTCGTGAACCTGCTGAAGAAGTCGAGCCGGATGACGGAGAAGACGATCATCGAGGCGCTGGAGGACAACGAGCCCGAACTCGCCGAGCAGGTGAAGAAGCGCATGTTCGTGTTCGAGAACGTGGCCCTGCTCGACGACAAGTCGATCCAGCGCATCCTCCGCGAAGTCGAGGTGAAGGACCTCTCGCTGGCACTGAAGGCAACGCCGGAGAACGTGAAGGACTCCATCCTGCGGAACATGTCGACGCGCGCCTCGGCGATGCTGCGCGAGGACATGGAAGCGACCGGCCCGGTGCGTCTGCGGCAGGTGGAGGAGGCGCAGTCGCGCATCGTGGAAGTCATCCGGCGGCTGGACGACGCCGAGGAGATCGTGATTGCACGCGGTGGCGATGATGAACTCGTCGGCTAGGCCCGGGCGGGTGTACCGCCCTGCGGAGGAGGGCAGTGGCGAGGTCTTCGTGCTCGGCGAGCGGTCGCGCGAAGCCCTGCCGACGCCCGGTGCGCTGGTCACGGCCGGCGCGCTGATTGAGGCGGCGGAAAGGCGCGCGGCAGAGATCATCGTGGAGGCGGAACGGCAGGCGGCGGCGATGCTGCACGACGTATCAGGACGTACGGGCGCCGCCCGCGACCAGGGATACCAGGAAGGGTACGAGCAGGGGCGGGCGCAGGCGGAGGGCGAGATCGCCCGGTACGTCGAAATCGCGCGGCAGGCCGGACAGGCGGGCGAGGCCATCCGGCAGGGAGTGGCGGGCCAATCCGCCGCGCTCATCGCGCGGGCGGTGATGCTCGCGACGCGGCGGATTGTCGGTGAGTACTACGAAGGAGACCCCGCGCGGACCGCGGCGGCGTGCGAAGAAGCGCTGCGCGCGGCGGCCGGGCAGGACGTGTTGAGCATCCGCGTGAACCCGGCGGTGGCAGGCGCCGTGATCGCGCGGGTAGCGGATGCGGCGCGGTATGTGCGCCCGGACGAAGGCGTCGAGATCGGCGGCTGCATCATCGATGTGCGCCACGGGACGCTGGATGCATCGTTGGACGCGCGGCTTTCGCTGATGGAGCTGGCGCTGGCCGCGGCGAGCGGGGACGAGACATGACGGTGGGCGCGCTGGAGGCAGTGCTGGAAGCGGCCGCAAGCGCGGAGGTGCACCGGCGCACGGGCAGTGTGCTGCGCGCATCGGGGGAGATGGCCGTCGTCGCGGGCATCAACCTGCGGCCGAACGAACTGGTGTTCATCGAAGACCCTGCGGGCCGGCCGCTGGCGGGCGAGTGCGCGGGCAGCCAGGGCCACCACGCGACGGTGGCGATGCTGGACCGCGGCACCGTCGCGGCGGGCGCACGCGTGCTGGCGACGGGCCGGAATGCGAGCGCGCCGTCCGGTGGGCAGCTGCTGGGGCGTGTGCTCGATGGACTGGGGAGGCCGCTCGACGGCGGCGCCGAGCTCGCGGGCGTGCGCTGGACACCGGTGCACGCGGAACCGCCGCACCCGCTCGACCGCGAGCCGATTATGACGAGCATGCCCTCCGGGGTCCGGGCGGTTGATGGCTTCCTCACGCTGGGGAAGGGCCAGCGCGTGGGCATCTTCGCGGGGTCGGGCGTGGGCAAGAGCACGCTGCTCGGGATGCTCGCGCGGGGCACGGCCGCGGACATCACGGTGATCGCGCTCATCGGCGAACGCGGGCGCGAGGTGCGCGACTTCCTCGAACACGACCTCGGGCTGGACGCACTCGGGCGATGCATTGTCGTGGCCTCGACGGGGGACAACCCGGCGGCGATGCGGCTCTGCGCGGCGCGCACGGCGACGGCGATCGCGGAGGCGTTCCGGGCTGAGGGGAACGATGTGCTTCTGCTGTTCGACAGCCTGACACGGGTGGCGATGGCGCAGCGCGAAATCGGGCTCGCCGCGGGGGAGCCGCCAACGACCAAGGGGTACCCGCCCTCGGTGTTCAGCCTGCTGCCGCACCTGATGGAACGCGCGGGGCCGTCGGCCGAGGGAAGCATCACGGCGATTTACACCGTGCTCGTCGATGGCGAGGACATGGACGAACCAATCGCCGACATCAGCAGGGCGACCTTGGATGGGCACATCGTGCTGAAGCGGTCGCTGGCGAGCGCGGGGCACTACCCGCCGATCGACGTGCTGACGAGCGTTTCGCGGCTGATGTCGCGGGTGGCGAGCAAGCCCCACAACGAGGCAGCGCGGCGGCTCCGCGGGCTGCTCGCGGCGTTCCAGGAGGCCCGCGACCTGATTTCGATCGGTGCGTATGTGCGCGGGGCGGATGCGGAGGTGGACCGAGCGGTGGACCTGATGCCGGCGATTAACGCCTTCCTGCGGCAGCGGCCGGAGGAGGTCACCGGGTACGAGGACGCGGTGGCGCGGCTGCTGGCCGTGGACCCTGCGTTCGCGGATCCCGAGGAGGAGGCCATCGATGGCACTTTCGGCACAGCGGTTGAAACGGCTGGTGGCGCATCGTGAGCGGCTTGAACGGCTCCAGGAGCAGGAACTCGCCGGGGCGGTGCGCGTGCTGAGGCTGCGGCAACAGGCACTCGACGCGGCCCGCGCTGGCCGGTTGGACCTGCTCGCGACGGACGCCGGGGCCGACCTGGTGGCGCGGCAGGGCATCATCGACTACCTGCAGCGCCTGGACCGGGAGATCGCGGCCAAGGAGGCGGCCGTTCGCCATTCCCTGGACGACGTGGAAGCGGAGCGGGCGACGCTGCGGGAACGCAGCCGCGACCGCAAGGCGATGGAATCGCTGCTGGAGAAGCGGGTCGAGGACGAACGGATCGAGCGAAACCGGGCGGACATCCGCCGGCTCGACGACATCGCGGGGCGCCGCTGGTTCGACACCAACGGCGTGCTGGCCGTGGAACGGGAAGGACGCGAATGAACACGGGGCCACTCGGGGATTCGACCATTCAGACGGCGCGATCGTGGCTGACCGGTCTTTCGCGGCGGCAGCAGGCGATCAGCGACAACATCGCGAACATCGACACGCCGGGCTATGTGGCGAAGGAAGTGCCGTTCGAACAGGAGCTGCAGCGGGCCATGGGGCAGGGCAACGCGCGCCTGGCGACAACGAACGCGCGGCACATCGCGGCCTCGACGTCGTCGCGGAACCAGGTCGGGTTGCAGGCCGCGCAGGAGATGACGACGCAGCGGCGCGACGGGAACAGCGTGGACATCGACCAGCAGATGGTTTCGCTGGCGGAGACGCAGATGCGCTACCAGGCGGCGGCGAGCGCGCTCAACACGAAGATCGCGACGCTGCGGAACGTGATTCGCGGCGCCTAGGCAGCGGAGGAGGACGGTCATGGGACTCATCAACGCGATGCGGGCGACGACATCTGGACTGGCGGCCCAGCGGGTACGGATGGACACGGTCAGCGGCAACGTGGCGAACATCGACACCACTCGGACGCCCGAGGGCGGGGCGTACAAGCGCCACGTGGTGAACTTCGCATCGGCGGACAATGCCCTGCCGTTCGCGAACGTGGTTGCGAAGTTCAGCGGGCAGGCGAGCACCGGCGTCGTCCTGACGCAGGTGACCACGGACACGACGACGCCGATGCGCGAGGCCTATGAGCCCGCGAACCCGGACGCGAACGAGGATGGCTATGTCGAGCTGCCGAATGTGGACCTCGTGACGGAGATGACGGACCTGACGAGCGCGAACCGTTCGTATCAGGCGAACGCGACCGTCCTGAACGCCATTAAGCAGATGGCCTTACGGGCTTTGGACATCGGGAATCGGTAGTACGGGCAGGCCGGCGTAGGCGGAAGGAGAGGGCAAGCATGGAGATCGGACGCATTCAGGGGGCAGGTGTCGCGGCGCAAGCTGGGATGGCGGCAGGGAAACCGGCCGCGGGGTTCGCGGACCTCCTGGGGCAAGCAATCGGTCAACTCCAGTCGGTGAGCGACTCCGCCAATACGAAGGTCAACGCGCTGGCAACGGGCCAGGACGTGGACCTCCACGACGTCATGATCGCCCTTGAAACGGAGTCGCTCGCGATGAGCCTCGCGACGACGGTCCGGAACAAAGCGGTCGAGGCGTACCAGGAAATCTTCAGGATGCAGATGTGACGGTTTCCGTGGTCGAACTCAGCCCCGCCGCGGACCTCGCGGCCCTGCCCGGCGGCGCGCCGGCGCAGGGCGCGAACACCCCGCCGGCGGATGGCGCATTCCAGGCGCTGTTCGGCGCGCTCTTGGGTGAGCTGCAAAGCACGAGCACCCAGGCGGCGCCCCCAACGGAAGGGCCCGCGAGCGGCACTCCCGGAACGGCGCAGCCGAAGGGGGACGGCGATACCGCAGCGGCCGCGCTCGAAAGCCTCGTCGCGATGGCGTGGCTGCCAGCCGCACCGGTGGCTCCTCCAGTTACGCTCAACGCGGCAACGAACGAGACGGGATTCGAGGGCACGGCGCAGGCGGTGCTCGGGGTCGAAGGTTCGGGGACGGGCGTGCCCGCGGTCCCGGTAAGGGGCTCTTCGGCAATCACCACCGGGCCGGGCACGCCTGGCGCGATCCAGGTCGAACTCCCGGCCGCCGAGACGCCCGCGCTTCCACCGAGCGAACAGCCGGCAGCCGCGCCGCCAGCGCCGGGCACGCCGGCGAAGGTGGCGAGCACAGCGAACGGCATGGCGAACGCGGTCATCACCCCCTCAACGGCGCCGGCGATGGACGTCGCGGTCGCGGTGGAGGCGGCGCCCGCGGTGGCGAGCGAGATCACGGGCGCGAGTGGCCCGCGACGGCGAACGGCGACGGAGCCTGCGAACGCCATCGACCTGGCACCCATGGGGGACCTGGTCCAGGACGCAGAGCGGGACGACCTGACCGAGGCAACGAGCGCCCCGGATACGAACGGCGTGGTCCGCAGCGACGGGAACGCCACGGTGACGAATGCTCAGCCGGCGGTGGCCGGTGCAGCCCAGGCGCCCGACCTCGACCTCAAGATCAAGGCGACGCCCGGGACGGAGGTCCGCGGTATCGAGGGGGTTCGGCCGCAGGGCAGCACCCCCACGGAGCAAGTGGCGGAGGCCGCCCAGGTGGCGGAGCCGCGACCGGCGCAGCCGCTCGCCCCCACGGAGCAGGTGGCGCGGGCGGTCATCGAACGTGTCAGCGAGGGCGGCGGCGAGGCGGTGATCCGGCTGGACCCCGCGGAACTCGGGCACGTGCGCATTCACGTCAGCACCACGAGCGAGGGCGTGCGCGTGGAAGTGCACGCGGAGCGCCCGGAGGCAGTGGCGTTACTGCGAAGCTCAACGCCGGACCTTTCGAGCCTGCTCAACGGGCAGGGTCTGGACCTCTCGAGCGTGTACGTCGGGCTCGGAGGGCGGGAAGCAGGGGGCAACGCGCGGGACGGCGCGCCCTGGGCCGAACGCGGGCAGCACCCGGCGGACGGCGAATTCGCGAGCATCCTCGGCATAGGGGATACGGGCAGCGTGGAACGGCACAACCGCCTGCGCTCGGCCTACAACCCCGATGGCGCGCTGCTGTACCGGGTCTAGGAGAGCATTCGATGGCACTGGATGTGGACCCGGTCACGCAACTTCAGAACACGACCTACAAGCCGTCCAAGAGCGCGACGCAGGACCTGGGGTCGGTCGATTTCATGAAGCTGATCATCGCCCAGATGCGAAACCAGAACCCGCTGGAGCCGCAGAAGGACTCGGATTTCATGGCGCAGATGGCGCAGTTCGAATCCTTGAACCAGACGAAGGCGATGGCGGCCGGGGTGAAGGTCCTTCAGGGCATGCAGGAGCTCTCGAGTGCTGCGGGCCTCATCGGCAAGACGGTCATCGGCAAGACGGTCGATGCGATCGCGATCACGCGTGATACGGTCGGGCGGGAGCTGTACGGGCAGCCGTTCGACAAGTTGAGCAGCGCCCAGCGGGTCTCGGTGAACCAGGATGACCGCGTGATCGCGGCGGCGGCCGACGCGCAAAACGCGGGCACCGAGATTCGCGGGGTGGTTGAGCGGGTGGCGATGGGCGCCGATGGCATTCCGATGCTGATGATCGGCGCGCGGGCCGTGGACATGTTCACGCTGGCGGAGGTGCGCTGATGGCGCTCCAGGCGGCGGGCATCTATGGGCCGGGGGCGGCGGGACGGTTTCCCGCGGGCGGCTCTGCCCGGCAGAGCCCTTCGGGGACATCGTTCGAAGACGCGCTCGGGAGGGCGCAGGAGGAAGTCCGGCTCAGCCGGCACGCCCAGAAGCGCATTGACCGGCGCGAACTGGGGCTCGATTCCGCTCGTATGGACCGGCTCAGCACGGCCATCGACCGGGCCGCGGAGAAGGGCGCGCGCAACAGCGTGGTCATGCTCGATGGCCTGGCGGTGGTGGTGGATGTCCGCGAGCGGACGATCGTGACGGCACTGGACACAGGAGGTGGGGGTCAACGCGTTTTCACGAACGTCGATTCCGTCGTCGTTGGCTGACGGCGGTGACCGGGGCCGGTCCGCTTGACGGAGGCCCGATTTCGCAGCGCGAGTGCCCGAATCCCATGGGGAAGAGGCGCGCGCTCACCAGTGAATCCGGCGTGAGCCGCCGGAGGAAGGGATCGGACTCACTATGATGCGCGCACTTTTCTCGGCGATTTCCGGGATGAAGAACCACATGAGCTTCATGGATGTCGTCGGGAACAACATCGCGAACGTGAACACGATCGGCTACAAGTCGAGCCGCGTGACCTTCCAGGACATCCTGGGCCAGACGATCAAGGGGGCGAGCTCGCCGCAGAACGGGCGGGGCGGCACGAACCCGGCGCAGATCGGCCTGGGCATGAACCTCGGCGGCATCGACACGATCATGACGCAGGGGTCGATCCAGTCGACGGGCAAGCTGACGGACTTCGCCATCCAGGGCGACGGCTTCTTCGTGGTCTCGGATGGGCAGCGGAACTTCTATACGCGGGACGGCGCCTTCGATATCGGCGTCGATGGCGGGCTGGTGAACCCGGTGACGGGCCTGCGGGTGATGGGCTGGACGGCCGACGCCACGGGGGCCGTGGATACGCAGACGCCGCTCACGCCGATCGAGATCCCGTTCGGCACGCAGGTCAGTGCACAGGCTTCGACGGAGATGCACTTCGCGGGCAACCTCGATGCCTCGGTGCCAGTGGGCCAGGCGGTGAACACGACGGTGACGGCGTATGACTCGCTGGGTGTGGCGCATTCGGTGAAGGTGACCTTCACGAAGATGGCGCCGAACATGTGGGCGGTTCGCGATAGCTCGAGCTCCGCCTCGCTCACGCCCGCCCCGGCAGGCGACTTCGCGGCGGCCGGCGCGAGCGTGACGGGCACGCCGAACACGCTGCGGCCGGGCACCTGGAATGTGACGCTGACGGCGGGCACGCTCTCGGCGGTGTTCACGCCGGCGACCTTCACGCCGCCCTCGACGTGGGGGGCGGGCACGCCCGAGGCGCCGATCACGGGGTCGCTCGCGGCGAACGGCACGAACACCACGCTCATCCCGGGCATGACAATCAAGGCGGGTGCGACGGTCGCGGCGGGCACGATGGCGATCGAAGTGGCCCAGGGCGGGACTTCGCCGGCGCCGGTTGAGTTCAGCACGAACGGGCAGTGGGCTGGCACGAATTCGCTTCCGACGATGACGCTGAATGTGAGCGGGACGGGCGCATCGACGCCGCAGAATGTGACGCTGGACCTGACGAGCCTGACGCAGTTCGCGGGGGAGAGCCAGGTGAACCTGACGAACAACGATGGCTTCCCGGCGGGCGCGCTGGTGAGCTTCGCGGTGGGCAGCTCGGGCGAGGTCTCGGGCATCTATTCGAACGGATCGAACCGGGTGATCGGTCAGCTGGCACTGGCGAACTTCGTGAACGCGGGCGGCCTGATGCGCGCCGGGCAGAACCTCTGGAACCCCAGCGCGAACTCGGGCGATCCGATCATCGGGCAGCCGAACTCGAACGGCCGCGGCACGGTGAACACGGGAACGCTGGAAGGCTCGAACGTGGACCTGGCGCAGCAGTTCACGAACGTCATCGTGGCCCAGCGCGGCTTCCAGTCGTCGTCGCGGGTGATCACGGCGAGCGACCAGATGCTGCAGGACCTGGTGAGCATCATCCGCTAGTGAGCGCGACGGGGGCGGCCGGTCACCCGGCCGCCCTTGCGTTCTCGACGGAGGGGAGCACGGAACGGCCATGATCCCGGCCTCGAAACTCAACCGCGCGAGCACGCTCGCCACGCTGCCCATCATGGCGCTGGCGATCCTGTTCTTTTCGCGCGCCGACCTCGGGAACCGTGATGTCGCGCCGCCCACGGAGGGGCGGCTTTTCGTTGCGAACCTGCGGGGCGAGAGCCTGTCGCTGTTCGACCTGGCGGCACCCGAACAACCAGAGGTAGCCCGGCTCGCGCTGGGAGGCCCGCCTCACGAGCTGGTGGCCGTGGACGGACGGATCTACGCGACGCTGGGACGCGGGCAGGGGTTGGTCGAGGTATCGCCGGGTGCGACGGGCGTGATGCGAGCGCTCGCCCTTGAGGGCGAACCGCATGGGTTGGCGGAAGCGGGTGGCACACTCCTGGTGACGCTGGACCGGGCGAAGGCACTGGTGCGGGTCCCGTTGAGCAGCTTCGCCGAGGCGGGGCGCGAGTCCACGGGCGATACGCCGCACACGGTGGCGGCGGATGGCACGAGCGCCTTCGTGACGGACTCGCGGGACAACCGGTTGCGCCGCATCGGGCCAGGAGGAGCGGTGGCCATCGCGGAGACCGGCGCACTGCCGGAGAGCGTGGCCATCGCGGGGGAGTACGTCATCACGGCCGAGGCCGACGGGGGCACGGTGAGCATCTACCGGCGGGCGGACCTTTCGCTGGCCAGGCGCATCACGGTCGGCGGCCGGCCCTCGCGCGTGGTGGTCACGGGCCCGGCGCAGGTGGCGGTCTCCCTCAACGCGGGCGCGAAGGTCGCGGTCATCGACCTCAAGGAGCTGAAGGTGCGGCGGGAAGTGCGGGTCCTGCCGATGCCGGACGGCATCTGCACGAGTCCCAGCGGGGACTACGCGGCGGTGACTTCGAACGCGACGAACACGGTGCAGTACTTCACCCTGCCGGATTGGCACGCCGCCGGGTTCCGGGAGACGGGCGATGGCCCGGGGGCCTGCGCCTGGCTCCGCTGAGTGCCGGTTGACCTGCGTTCGGGGGGCACGCGAGTATCGGTGCATGACGACGGGGCGCGGCGCGGAGTGACTCACGGGACCTGCAAGCAGGGTGGCCGGTTCTCTCGCTGCCGCGAGGCGGCGGTCGACACGTGCCAGTACTGTGGGAAGGCGTTCTGCACGGCGCATTCGCACCATGTCGGCGGGCACGAAGCGGTGTGCAACGCGAAGCGATGCGTGGCCAAGCACGAGGACCTGGCCCTGCATATGGAGTACCGGGCGCGGGTGCGGCAGCGAAACCAGGCGGGGCTCTGCGGGGTGGAGGATTGCGTCCCCCACCCCACGCTGGAGTGCTCGCTCTGCCGCGGACACTTCTGCGAGCCGCACGTGCGCACGCGGATGTACCCGGCGCGGGAGGGGAGGGTCATCATTGACCGGCCGATGGGCTGCTGTGACTGGTGCTGGGCCCGCCGCAAGATCTGGAATCACTAGGAGCTGCTGGCTGTTGGCCAGGAGCTGTTAGCGGTTGGCTAATAGCTGTTAGCGCTTCGCCGTAAGGGACAGCGAAACGGGCCGGGGAATCTTCCCCGGCCCGTCTGTCTCAGCGCGAAGGGCGACGAGCCAAGAGCTATCTGCTAACGGCCATCAGCTAGCCGCTCGTCCGCTATTCGTCGTCGTCGCTGTAGCGGCCGGCGCCACCGAGGCCGGGGCGCGGAGGCGGGGGCGGGGCGGGCGGGCCGCCGGCGTCTTCGGTGCGGCGAACCCAGCCGCGGCTCACGCCGCCAACGGGGGC